>NZ_LJJB01000007.1:879889-1179889 GCF_001420695.1 Brevibacillus choshinensis
ACTGTCGTGGGATGTCGAATAGAAAGAAAGAAAGGTGGGAAAGGTGATAGCAGTGCCTTCTTTTTTCCCACTTTTGGGTCATTGCTAATGAATCGCATTTGATGTACACTCCCAATTGAGAGAAAAACAATAGAGAAATGTTGGAAAAACACTACCTAAATCAGATCTGACCCAAATTTGATTTAGGTCGAGGAGAAGAACCCATGAGTATATTTAGAGAGATCATTGAGGGATTATTCATCGGATTTAGTTCTACGGTAGGTGTAGTCAGCACGTACCAAACTCTGATCTCGTGTGCTGGGCTGTTCCGTAAAAACGAACAAGTCACACATGAACCAGAGAAAACATTTGCGGTGCTCATCGCCGCACACAACGAGAGTGCTGTTATCGCACCCTTGATTGAAAACCTGAAACAAATGGATTATCCTCGTGAGAAGTACGACATCTTTGTCATTTGCGACAACTGTACGGACAACACGGCGGAAATCAGCCGTGCACACGGTGCTTACGCTTGTGAGCGCTTTGACACGTCCAAGCGAGGAAAAGGCTTCGGGATTGAATGGATGCTGGAAAATCTTTGGGCAAGACCACAGCAGTACGACGCAGTCGTCATGTTTGACGCGGACAATCTGGTGGAAAAGAACTTCTTGCGCGTCATGAATGACCGCCTTTGCAAAGGGGCTCGCGTCATTCAAGGCTACCTCGATTCGAAAAACCCGTTTGATTCCTGGATCACCCTGTCTTATGCTGTTACTTACTGGTTTACCAACCGGATGTGGCAACTGGCACGGCACAACCTGGGATTGCCGAACACATTGGGCGGTACCGGTTTGTGTATCGAAAGCAACCTGCTCAAGGAAATGGGCTGGGGTGCTACCAGTTTGACAGAAGACCTGGAGTTTGCGACTCGCTGCATTGAGCGAGGGATTTACCCGACATGGGCACACGATACGAAAGTGTGGGATGAAAAACCGATCGACCTGAAGTCCTCTATGCGTCAACGTCTACGCTGGATGCAAGGTCACTACGATGTCGCTGGGCGCTATATTGGCTCCGTTTTGAAAAACGGGATCACAAAAGGTCGCTTAGGTATGCTGGACGCTGCTTTCTACTTGTTCCAGCCGATGTACGTATTGATCGTCACGTTTATGTCCCTGTTGTTCCTGGGTCGCTTCTTTGAAATTGACATGTTGATGCCTGCTGCAACAATTTTACCAAGCTGGTTAGTATATACCTCGACAGCGATTTTTTACTTGCTGCCGTTCCTGGCTCTTTATTTGGAAAAGGTACCTCTCAAAGGGTATTTGGGAATTCTGTTGCTCCCATTCTTTTTCCTGACCTGGCTGCCGATCATGTTCTACGCCTTCTTCACCAAGAAAAATCAGGAGTGGAGCCACACGTCCCATAGCCGTGCGATCCGTATCGAGGAGATCCAGCAATAACGAGTACATGTGCAAAACCACAGGGAAACCTGTGGTTTTCCTGTTATTCTGAGTGGAAAGCAGAGCGGTGCTTTTGGTATAATGGTTGGATTGAAAGGGAATCACCCGAGCAGCCAAGTGAACGCAGGATACGGCTGCACGTAAGAGAGTGGCGGATGAAAGGTATTTCGCCACGAGGAGGGAATACAGCAATGACGCTTGCACCAAATGCTTGCCATAACGATGCCCCCTTGTTGTGGGGCGACAAACGTTACCATACATGGAACTACCATTTGCGGAGCACTTTCCATGAAAAGATCTTCAAGGTACCATTGGACGGTGGTTTCAGCTGCCCCAACCGGGATGGAAAGGTAGCTACCGGTGGCTGCACATTTTGCAGTGCGAGGGGATCTGGAGACTTTGCGGGAGACCGTCGGATGGATCTGGAACGCCAATTTCACGACGTCAAAAATCGCATGCACGAAAAATGGCCGAGTGCCAAGTACCTTGGCTTTTTCCAGGCCTACACGAACACCTACGCACCCGTAGAAGAGCTTCGTGAAATGTATGAAGTCATTCTGAAACAAGAAGGCGTTGTAGGGCTATCGATTGCGACTCGTCCAGACTGTTTGCCAGATGATGTGGTGGAATATTTGGCGGAATTGAACGAGCGCACCTATCTGTGGGTCGAACTGGGCCTGCAAACCATTCATGAGCATACAGCTACGTTGATCAACCGGGCGCACGACTATGAGTGCTACCTGCAAGCCGTGGAAAAGCTACGTAAGCACAACATTCGCATTTGCTCGCACATCATTTACGGATTGCCAGGTGAAACGCATGAAGAAATGATGCAAACGGCCAATGCGGTAGCACATCTGGACGTCCAGGGGATCAAAATCCACCTGCTCCATCTGCTGCGTAAGACACCGATGGTCAAACAGTACGAGGCTGGCCTTTTGGACTTCCTCTCACAAGAAGAGTACACCAAGCTGGTCGTAGACTCGCTGGAAATACTTCCGCCGGAAATGATTGTGCATCGCATCACAGGGGATGGACCACCTGACCTGCTGATTGGTCCGATGTGGAGTCGGAAAAAATGGGAAGTGCTCAACGGAATTGATGCTGAGCTGAGAAATCGGAATACATGGCAAGGAAAACTTTACGTGCCGCAGACGACCTAAAGAAAAGTAACGCAAAAAGGGAGCCCCATCCGTGGAGGCTCCTTTTCGCATGTAGATGATTATGAGCGTGCCCGCAAAATCTTTCTCGCGCGTCCAGGGTAGTTGGTAATCAAACCGTCTACGCCCATATCGAGAGCGTCTTCGATTTCCTGAGCGCTATTTACCGTCCAGCCTAGTACGGTCAGATCATGGTTGTGCGACTCCTCTACGAGCTTGGCAGATAACTGGTCCATCGGTACATGAAGCTGATCAGCCTGATAGCGGTGCGCCACTTCCCAAGGGCGGGGGATCGGTCCCACGTACAAAAGCCCTGTCGTTTGGGAAGGATCCAATTCCTTGATGTGCAATAAGCTATCAAAATTGAATGAAGAGATGATCGTACGCTCCGTTAAATGATACCGCCGAATTTGCTCAATGACTCGCTCCTCGAGGCCAGGTTGATCTGACAAAAAGTTTTTCAGCTCCAGGATAAAGCGGAGGGGCGTATTTGAAAAGGCATGGAACACTTCGCGCAGCGTAGGTATTTTCGCTTTGGAAAAACGGGAGGAGGAGCCTCGATCTGCTCGCAATTGTCTCAGTTCCTGCAACGTATGTCGTCGAACAAGGCCAGAGCCTGTAGTTGTCCGGTCTACGGTATGGTCGTGAATGACAACGAGTTTGTCGTCCCGGCTGAGCTGTACATCGAGCTCAATGCCATTGGCTCGACGTCGGACGGCTGCGTAGAAAGATTCCATGGTGTTTTCCGGAAAAAGGCCAGAAGCACCGCGATGGGCGTAAATGAGTGGGGCCACGTGAGCTTCCCCCTTTCAGAGACGTAAGCCACTTATTACATGCATATGTAAAAAGCCCCTCAATACTACTTTGATAAGGGGCGAAAACGATCTTTACTCAATAGCAGTGAGAACGATCACGAGGAGGACGAAGAGAACCAAGATCAGGGCGATATTGTTATTACCAAAGCTCACGACAACTATCTCCTTCCCAGCTGGAGCATTCCCTTCTATCATCCTATGAGTGTACGGTACGAATGGCTCTCCTCGAATACCTATCCGATTTAGTTGACTCGTACCGTTTATTCGTCGCGACTTTGTTTTATACAGATTGGCAGATGACGGGAGGACTGATTTTGCTACAATGAAATAAAGAGTAGGAAAGGGGAATACCTACATGGCGAATGTAGATGCGATGCTAGCCTCTGGCGATCTGGTCGTGGATAGCCAAAATCGTCGAGTCAAGCTGCACGTATATGATCCGAACCTGATTGGCGAAATGGATCAGCTGATGAGGAAGCTGGCCAACAACTCAGATGCCACAAAAATGATCGTCTATGGAAAAAAAGCGGATGTGGAGAAATGGCTCGCTCTAGGATATAGCCAGGAAGGGGTTATCGAAGGCTTTTTCCAAGGGGAAAATGCACAAATGCTCTCCTGCTACTTGACGGAAGAGCGTGCTACTTCTGTGGCGCCTGATCTGGCGGAAGACATACTGGCTCTGAGCTTGAGTAAAAAAGGAAACGGTGAAGAAAAGCCTTTGCCATCAGGGTATACACTGCGTGAGGCAAACGAGGCAGACGCAGAAGAACTAGCTAAGCTGTACGCTTTGGTGTTCGCTACCTATCCGACGCCGATGGATGATCCAGAGTACGTTCTCAAAACGATGGACGAGGGCACTCGCTATATGGTTGTGGAGCACGATGGAAAGATCGCCTGCGCAGCTTCAGCGGAGGTCAACGAACGAATGGGCTCTGCCGAGATGACAGACTGTGCGACCCATCCCGATCACGCAGGAAAAGGACTCCTCCAACCGTTATTCACTGCATTGGAACGAAATATGGAGGAGTCGGGAATCTACTACTTGTACACGTTGACACGGGCTCAATCAGCGGGAATGAACGTAACTGCGTCCAAGATGGGCTACGAGTATCGAGGACGATTGATTAATAATTGCACGATCTTTTCCGGGTACGAAGATATGAATATCTGGGTGAAACCACTTCGCTCCGCGTGGGAGTAAGGGCTACGCCTGAGAGGGGTACAACTGCTTCTGGAGACGGCGGGCCATCAGGGCCAATTGCAGCTGCCAGCGCTGATGTGCATCCTCCAGGCGGTAGCCCGTTTTTTCTTCGATCTGTGTTAATCGGTATTTCAGGGTGTGTCGGTGAATATATAACGCTTGTGACGTCTGCAGTCCGTTACCATTTTGCTGCAAATACACGTCCAGAGTCTCCAGCAGCTGCTGGTTATGTTTTTTATCGTAGCCGATTAAAGGCGCAAGCAGAGGCTTCCAAAGCTCGAGGAGCGCTTCCTGACTTCGATGATAAGGAAAAAGGAATTGATACCCTTGCATGTCTCGATAACGGAGCATGGTGGGTGCAGATGCCAATAAAGGATAGGCTTGCAGGGCAAACAGCGCTTCTTCAGAGGCAGAGGCCACATCCTCCAACTGCATCCGAGAGTTGCTTAACGCAAGATGCAGAGAAAAATCCTTGTGCAGCTGCTCCCAGCGCTGAGCAAACAGCTCTATGAGCTGCAGGCTGGATCGATTATCAGGAAACACGAACAACAAATAGTGTGGCCGCTCGCGCAGTAAATAAGAGCGTTGTTGTCGATCGCAAAGTCGGCGCATCAACAGGATGGCACTCTGATGTAGCTCGTAGAGGATGGCATCATCCTTTACATCGACTTTCAATGCGACGACCAGATGATCACCTGTGAGCGGGTATCCCAGCATGCGACAGCGGCTTTCCAGCTCGGATGGACTCATTTGTTTGCCGTTCAGCAGCTCCTCTACAAAGTCCCCCTTCAAACGCCATTCCGTAGCGGATACGGCCCGTTCTTTTACATATTCCAATGCACAGAGGGTCGAGGCGTGTTGGAGTGCCACGTCGTCCAGATCCTTCCATGCCTCCTGGGACTTGACCAGCGTCAGCGTTCCAAAATGCTCGCGATTGGCGCGAATGGGTGTCGAATGCGCGCTTTTTACTCCAGCGCTGGAATTGTCCAGATCCGTGGAACCGTGCTGGGTTACTTCAAAACCTAAAGCATCTACCAAAGTGACCGCACCGCTGGTTAATGTGGCAAGCTCCGCCGCGATGGCAGCTAGTCCACCTTTTGAAAGGGCAGCGTCGATCATTCGGTTGTGAATCGCTTGTGAGTAAGCGAGTGTTTCAAATTGCCTGTTTATGATGGGCTGCAAAATCGCCTTCGTTATGGTGGAAAAGTTGATTTCCGCAGGTATTTCAATCAGTGGCAGCTGCAGACGGTCTGCCATCTCGATAAAAGCTGTGGGAATTTCTCGTAAGTAAAAGCCTGTATGAATGGCAACTCCGCTCAATTTTTGACTGGCTAAAGACGGGATAAAAGAAGCGAGGCGCTCCGTGTTCTCAGCAAGACCAAAGCCCGTCGTAATGAGAAATTCACCTTCCTGCAGCCGAGTCGCGTCCTCCAATACTTCTACAATGGTGACCCAGCGAATCGGGTTGTCCAAGCCGCCAGCTCCGGCGATCAATCTCGTTTGAACCATATCCGGCAATTGAAGGGCCTCCCGAATAGTAATTGTCATCAGCGATCCCTCCGAAAAAGTTCTTTATACAAAATGTACAAAAGATTTTGTCACTTTACCATGTTTTTTTTGCCAGCTCGTCGGATGGCTACGGCACTTCGGTCAGCTACGATGAAGGTAGAGAAAAGCGAGGTGGCGACAATGGAAAGAAGTTATGTAATCAAGCCTGAGCTGGGTAAGAACTATCCGGTGATCTCTCATGGAAAAGGAATTTACCTCTACGATAAAGAGGGAAAACGATACATCGACGGAAGCAGTGGCGCTGTGACGGCGAGCATCGGTCATGCCGTAGATGAAGTCGTGGAAGCGATGTACGCGCAAGGCAAGGAAGTTTCCTTTGCCTACCGCTCCCATTTTAGCAGTGACGCAGTAGAGCAGCTAGGGGCAAAGCTGGCGGAGTGGGCACCTGGTTCGCTCAATTGGACTTTCTTTGTCAGCAGCGGTTCAGAAGCAACAGAGACAGCGCAAAAAATTGCGATTCAATATTGGCAAGAAAAAGGGAAGTCGACGAAAAACCGGATCATCTCACGCTGGATGAGCTATCACGGAATCACGATGGGGGCGCTCTCCATGTCCGGACACGTCCTTCGTCGCAAGCGGTTTGTACCCTTGCTAGAAGACTATCCGGCGATTACGGGACCATACCCATACCGCAAGCCAGAAGGAATGAGCCTGGAAGAGTACGGGCTGCAATGCGCGAATGAGCTGGAGACAGCTATTCTACGTGTAGGACCGGACCAGGTAGCAGCCTTTATTGCGGAGCCTGTCATCGGGGCGACAGCTGGCGCAGTAGTTCCACCAGATGGCTACTTCCAGCGAATCCGGGAGATTTGTGACAAGTATGACGTGCTCTTTATCGCCGATGAGGTTATGACGGGTGTGGGCCGTACCGGAAAAGCATTTGGCGTGGACCACTGGGGCGTAGTGCCAGACATGATTACGCTCGGAAAAGGCATGAGTGCGGGATATACCCCGATGGCAGCAACGATCGTTTCAGAAGAAATCATCGAGACGATCACAAAAGGAACCGGACTAATCATGGCAGGGCACACATACAGTGCCAACCCACAGTCAGCCGCAGTTTCCCTCGCCGTACTGAACTACGTGGAAAAACACCATCTTATTCAGAAATCAGCGGAGCAAGGGGCTTATTTGCTCCAACGTCTGCAAGAACTCGCAGAGGAGTTGCCGCTGATTGGAGATGCGCGCGGATTAGGGATGCTGTGTGGTTTGGAATTCGTGAAAAACAAACAAACCAAGGAGCCGTTCGAGCTTTCCAAAAATGTGAGTGGGAAGGTCATCGCCAAGGCATTTGAAAAAGGTCTGCTGGTTTATCCGGCAGTCGGTGGAATTGAGGGCGTAGCAGGTGATTGCGTGATCCTCGCACCACCACTCACGATTACGAAAGAAGAGATCGACGAACTGATCAGCATTTTGAAAGCAGCCATCGAAAGTGTGCAGCAGGAGCTCCAAGAGCAGGCACTGATCGGTTAGAAGGGAGAGAGCGCTGGTGACCAATCGATTTGAAAAAGTGATTTCCATGGAGGAAGCGCTAACTCATTTTCACGACGGAATGACGCTCATGGCAGGGGGATTCGGAGGAGTAGGCAATCCTCCCTCCCTGATCCAGGGCATCTTGGAAAAGGGCGTTCGCGAACTGACGCTCATCAGTAATGATACAGCGTTTCCTCATATCGGGATCGGCAAGCTAGTGACAGAGAAGCGCGTCAAAAAAGTGATCGCTTCGCATATCGGCTCTAACCCAAATGCAGGGGCACAGATGACGGCAGGAGAGCTGGAGGTTGAATTTTGCCCACAGGGTATTCTGGCGGAGCGAGTCCGTGCAGGTGGAGTGGGACTAGGCGGCATTCTGTCTGACGTCGGCATTGGGACGATCGCAGAAAAGGGAAAGCAGAAAGTCGTGATGGAAGGCAAGGAGTACTTGCTAGAGACACCACTTACAGCTGAAGTATCGATCGTGCACGCGAAAAAGGCAGATCGTTACGGAAACTTGGTTTTTGATACGAGTGCACGCAACTTTAACCCACTCGTGGCTATGGCAGGGGAAATCACCATCGTTGAAGCGGATGAAATCGTCGAGATCGGCGAGCTGTCACCGGAGGAAATCGTTACGCCAGGCGTATTCATCAACTTTATCGTGCAAAGTGAAGGGGTGAATTGGCAATGGGCATGGGAGAAGTAAAAGAGACAGAGAGCTATCGCGAACGGATTGCCCGACGTGCTGCTTTGGAAGTCGAGGATGGAATGATCATCAACCTCGGCATCGGTATTCCGACAATGGTAGCTGATTTTATCCCTTCTGACGTACGGGTCATGTTTCACGCCGAGAACGGGATATTGGGTACGGGTCCCAGTCCGCAAAAAGGGGAGGAAAACCCGATGCTCTGTAATGCTGGCGGTTTTCCCGTCACGCTAGCGACAGGGGCTTCCTTTTTTGATAGTGCTACTGCTTTTGCTATTATCCGTCGTGGTCTTCTCGATATGACGATCTTGGGAGTCCTGGAAGTAAGTCAGAGCGGGGATATCGCCAACTGGATCGTTCCAGGCAAACGCGTACCGGGAATGGGTGGTGCGATGGAGCTGGCGCAAAAAGCGAAAAAGGTTATGGTTGTAACCACCCATCTCGATAAAAATGGTCGCTCTAAAATCGTCAGGGAGTGCTCACTGCCTCTGACTGCAAAGAACGCGGCCGATTGGATCATCACAGATATGGCCGTCATGCAGGTCATGCCTGACGGGCTGTACTTGCGCGAGGTCATGTATCCGTATTGCGTGGCAGATGTGATCGGTGCGACAGAAGCCGAACTGAAAATCGACGGCGAGGTAGGCGTATTTCGATAAGGAACAGCGAAACCAAATATCCGCGAGTCAGGAGGAAGATCATGGCAAACTGGCAGTCTCTCATTCGGGAACAGTTGGAAAAGGACCGGGAAGCGGCGACCGCACTGCTGCAAGATTGGGTAAAAGATCCAAGCGTACAAGGTGACGAGGAATCCATTCAGGAGAGCATCGCGAAAACATTGGCTTCGATGGGCTTGGACGTCGACCTTTGGGTGATGGAAGGCGAGGAGCTGCTACAGCATCCGTACTTTGTTTCCCCACGTCAGGCATTCGCGGGCAGTCCCAATGTGGTCGGGGTATGGAAGGGTGCTGGCGAAGGTCGCTCCATCATTTTAAATGGACACGTGGACGTGGTACCTGCAGGTGATCAGGCCCAATGGAGCGATGATCCTTTCAGTGGCAAAGTGGAGGATGGCAAGCTGTTCGGACGTGGCGCAACAGACATGAAAGGGGGAAACCTTTCTTCCCTTCTGGCTATTCAAGTGCTACAGAAACTAGGGGTGCAGTTAAAAGGTGATGTCATTTTCCAAAGCGTAGTGGAAGAGGAGAGCGGTGGGGCAGGCACGTTGGCGACCATTCTGCGAGGCTACAAGGCAGATGCCGCACTCATCCCGGAACCGACGAACATGAAGATTTTCCCGAAACAGCAAGGATCCATGTGGTTCCGATTGACTGTAAAAGGTCGTTCCGCTCACGGAGGAACTCGCTATGAAGGCGTGAGTGCCATCGAAAAAAGCTTGGCCGTCGTTCAAGCTGTGGGGAGTCTGGAAAAGGAACGAAACGATCGACTGGACGATCCGCTGTATGAAAAACTGCCGATTCCCATCCCGATTAATATCGGCGTGATTGAGGGCGGTAAATGGCCATCGTCTGTGGCCGATCTGGTCAAACTGGAAGGGCGTATGGGTGTTGCACCAGGGGAGCAAATGGAGGACGCAAAGGCAGAGATGGCAGCTGCCCTGAAAGGTCTTGCCGAGATCGACCCTTGGTTCGCAGAACAGCCGGTGGAGTTAGAGTGGTACGGTGCGAGATGGGTCCCAGGAGCGGTAGCAGAAGATCATCCATTGATGGAAATCTTGCATCGTCAATTTGTTGAGGTGACAGGAGAGCGTGCTGTCGTGGAGGCGTCTCCATGGGGTACAGACGGGGGACTGCTGACAGCTTTGGCGGATACACCTGCGATCGTAGTAGGTCCTGGGGTGACGCAGGTCGCTCATTACCCAAATGAGTACATCGTGCTGGATGACGTGTTCCGTTGCGCAGAAATCTTTGCACTTACCTTGATTGAATGGTGCGGCATTGCCGATACGAATAACCAAAACTAGAAGGAGAGGGTTAACCATGAGTCCAATTACAACGAAGTTCATCCAATTGAAAACAGCTGTTCCGGGGCCAAAATCTCAAGAAATGCTCGCGAAAAAAGAAGCGAATGTGCCACGTGGGCCATCCAACACCACATCTGCGTTTGTTGCCAAAGCAGAAGGCGCGTTGCTCACGGACATCGATGGCAATACGTTTATTGATTTTGCTGGCGCGATCGGTTCGATCAATGCGGGTCACTGCCCACCAGCTGTCGTCGAAGCCCTCAAGGAACAACTGGATCAGTACATACACACATGCTTCCACGTGATGATGTATGAGCCATACGTCAAGCTCGCTGAAAAACTGAATCAAATCACACCAGGGGACCATGCGAAAAAGACGTTCTTCCTGAATAGTGGTGCTGAAGCAGTGGAAAACGCGGTGAAAATTGCCCGTAAATTCACAGGTCGCAAAGCGATCATTTCCTTTGAACGTGGCTTCCACGGACGTACGCTGCTCGCAATGTCTCTGACAAGCAAAGTGCGTCCTTATAAGTATGAATTCGGACCGTTTGCACCTGACACATACAAAATGACCTATCCGTACTACTACCGCTCTCCATACGATGCTTCGCCTGAGGAGACAGATGCAGAAGTATTGCGCCGTTTCGAAGACTTTTTCCTCGCTGAAGTAGCGGCAGATAACGTAGCAGCGATTATCATGGAGCCGGTCCAAGGCGAAGGTGGTTTCATCGTTCCTTCCAAAACCTTTGTACAAGGCGTAAGAGCCATTTGCGATAAGTACGGAATTCTCTTGATCGCGGATGAAGTGCAGACCGGTTTTGGACGTACCGGAAAAATGTTTGCCATGGAGCACTACGATGTCGTTCCAGATATCATTACCATGTCCAAATCTATGGGGGCAGGCATGCCGATCAGTGCGGTTACTGGTCGAGCAGAAATCATGGATGCTCCGAATCCTGGAGAAATCGGCGGTACGTATGGCGGAAGTCCGCTTGGTTGTGTAGCCGCACTGAAAGTCATCGAAATGATGGAGCAGGATGGGTTCTTGGATCGAGCGAACAAAATTGGTGACACCATTCTCAAACGATTCGAGCAGTTCAAGCAGCAATTTGCTGAAGTGGGCGATGCTCGCGGCCTCGGCGCTATGTGCGGGATCGAACTGGTGAAAGACAAAGGGACCAAGGAACCGAATAAAGAACTGACAGCAAAAATCGTTCAGGCTTGCTACCAAAATGGACTGGTTGTGATGTCTGCTGGGCTATACAGCAATGTGATCCGGATTCTTTCCCCGTTGGTCATTACTGAAGAACAGCTGGAAGAAGGCTTGAACGTGCTGGAGAGTGTCCTGACTGAACTGTGCACACCTAATCGCTAATGGATGGAGGAGTTTGCCATGAAAAAAGCATGCTTTATCGGTGGTCAATGGTTGTCGTCTGCTGAATACGCCCCCTTGTATTCTCCATACAGCGGTGAAGAGATCGCCCAGATCCCGCAGGCTGATCCGGAAACGGTGAAAGCAGCGATTGCCGCAGCGGAAGAAGCTACGGCGGTCATGCGGAAGATGCCTGCCTATCAACGAGCCGCTATTTTGGAAAAAATCGCGCTCTTGATGGATGAAAGGCTGGAAGAAGCAGCGAAAATCATCGCGCTGGAAGCCGGCAAGCCGATCAAAACGGCTCGTGGTGAGGTGATTCGTACGATTCAGACGTACAAGTTCGCTGCCGAAGAAGCCAAGCGCATTCACGGGGAGACTTTGCCGCTGGATGCAGCTATAGGTGGCGAAGGCAGACTGGCGTACACGGTTCGGGAGCCGCTCGGTGTAATCGGTGCGATCACGCCGTTTAACTTCCCGATGAACCTCGTCGCGCACAAGGTAGGACCAGCCCTGGCAGCAGGCAATGCGGTTGTCCTGAAGCCAGCCTCCCAGACACCTCTCTCAGCCTTTTTCCTGGCAGAGGTCGCTGAACAGGCTGGTGTTCCGGCAGGTGCCTTGAACGTAGTGACAGGCAGCGGAGCCTCCGTCGGGGATCTCTTGGTGAAGGATCCGCGCGTCAAAGCGCTGACCTTTACTGGAAGTCCCGCAGTCGGGATCGATATTCGCAATCGGGCAGGACTGAAGCGAGTCACGTTGGAGCTGGGTTCCAATTCAGCTGTGATTATCGATCGCGATGTGAATCTCGACGAAGTCATCCCACGCTGCATTTTTGGGGCATTTGCCTACTCCGGTCAAGTATGTATTTCAGTCCAACGAATTTACGTCGTAAAAGAACGATTTGAAGAATTCGTCAGCAAGTTCGTCGCCGAGACAAACAAGCTGCGCGGGGGAGACGCCTTGACTGAGGATGCTGATTATTCCGCAATGATCAGTCCTCGTGAGACGGAGCGAGCTGTGGCGTGGATCGAGGAAGCGAAGCAGCATGGCGCGCGTGTAGAGTGCGGCGGCGAAGTGGTAGATCGTATGTTGCAGCCAACCGTTCTGACAGGAGTGCCTGCGGATGCGAAGGTATCATGCCAGGAAGTGTTTGGTCCGGTCGTACTAATCAACGCTGTAGAGTCTGTTCAGGAAGCGATCGAGCTGGTGAACGATTCTCGCTATGGTCTGCAGGCAGGCTTGTACACGAGCAACCTCGGACTCGCTCTGCAGGCTGCCGACGAGCTGCATGTAGGCGGCGTTATGATCAACGATATTCCGACGTTCCGCGTGGATCATATGCCATATGGAGGCGTAAAGGAGAGCGGGATGGGGCGAGAAGGCGTGAAGTACGCAATTGAGGAACTGACCGAGCTCAAATTGGTGGTTATTAAAAAGTAAGCTTGTGGTAGCGAAGACTGGCTCCCGTGCAAGAGGCTGGGAGCCAGTTATTTATTTGGAAGCTAACTCTTGCATTTCAGAAACGAGCTGTGCTATAGTAAGACTTGTTGAAACGTGGAGGGATACCGAAGTGGTCATAACGGGGCGGTCTTGAAAACCGTTAGAGTGAAAGCTCACGCGGGTTCGAATCCTGCTCCCTCCGCCATACTTAAGCCGATTTACGTTCCGTTGCTAGGGTGGCTTTACGAGCCCATGCACGGAACGTTTTTGATTTTCAGTGAGACGGGCGCATTTCCTTCCAACTCCCTTGTATACCAACATTTACTTATAGAACCATCAGTCACCCAGATGCATAATGGATTTGTAAGGAAAATCATCTAGTAAAACATCTGGGGAACTTGCGGCGAACTAATCAGCGCAGAGAGTCGTCGCTATTTTTTTTACCCGTTTCAGGTACTCTTACCTATATATGCTTGTATGCAATAGGATGAAAATCGTGTATCTTAAATGTATTCACGTAAGTACTTAACGTACTATCCCTTATCTCCAACCTTTACCGGTTGGAGATTTTTTTTGTCCCGTTCAGAGTTATCAAAGCTCAGGGCTTCTTGTAACCGTTTTTTTCCTTAAAATCCAGAAGAATCAATGTCGAAGTATAAGGCATAATGATATATCCTGTATGTAAGGACTCGATTGATTCTTGGGGCCCTGCGGCAGCTTCAAAAATGCAGACGGAGCTGTCGTCTTTTTTTGTTTAAAAATATCAGAATATACTCATAATATCGAAAAAATTGTATACTAGGAGGAGACGAAGTAAGGAGGCGTGAACATGATCGAGGCCAAGCGAGTAAGGAGAAATACGTTAGGTGATATCCTCAGGCGAAGTCACAGGCGTTTCCCTGATAAGACGGCTCTGCAGTTTGAAGAAGAAGTACTTACATACAGCCAGCTCGATCGAATCGTCAACCAAGCCGCAAATGCCTTGATTACCCATGGCTTGCAAAAAGGAGAGCGGGCTGCTGTCATCTCCCGCAATTCAATGGACTTTGTTATCCTCAACTTCGCTTTGGCCAAAGCAGGTGTCATTATGGTTCCAATCAACTTTATGCTGAATCAGGAGGATGTAGCTTTCATTCTGGGCCATTCTGAGGTTAGCGCGGTCTTTGCATCCCCTGAGTTCCAGGAGCTCGCACAGGAGGCATTAGGGCTGTCTGGGCTTGTGCCTAAAGTATTGTCGGTGATCTCCAAGCCTGCCGCACAGGTCGGAGAGTGGTTGCCGTTTCGTTCCATGATCGACGGGGCAGACAAGCAAGAGCCGGATGTGGAGCTCGACGACGAGGATGTTGCTCAAATCCTGTATACGAGCGGTACGGAGTCCAAGCCAAAGGGAGTCATGCTCACGCACAAGAGCATCATCTCGGAGTATGTCAGTACGATTATTGATGGCGACATGAAGGAAGAGGACGTAGCCATTCATGCACTTCCCTTGTTTCATAGTGCTCAATTGCACTGCTTCTTAGGGCCATACATTTATTTAGGTGGAAGCGGTATCATCCTGGAAGTGGCGACACCGGCGCTCTTGCTGGAGTCAATAGAAACTTTTCAGGCGACGCAGTTGTTTTGCCCGCCGACTGTCTGGATCGCGTTGCTGCGCTCACCGGATTTTGCCTCGCGTAATCTCAGTTCCTTGAAGAAATGCTACTATGGTGCAGCGATCATGCCGGTCGAAGTCTTAAAAGAGCTGAATCAGCGCCTGCCAGATGCCCAGTTCTACAACTTCTATGGACAAACGGAAGTGGCTCCACTTGCAGCGGTGTTAAAACCGGGAGAGCAGATCCGCAAGGCAGGTTCGGCTGGGAAGCCTGCACTCAACGTGGAGACGAAAATCGTGGACGACGAAGGAAACGAAGTGCCTCGTGGCAGTGTCGGTGAGATCGTTCACCGGACGAGTCATGCCATGATTGGCTATTTCCGTGATCCAGAAAAGTCACAAACAGCGTTTTTGGGTGGTTGGTTCCATAGTGGGGATCTGGGCATTATGGACGCGGAAGGATTCATTACTGTGGTCGACCGGAAAAAAGATATGATCAAGTCTGGCGGAGAAAATGTGGCAAGCCGGGAAGTGGAAGAATTGATCTACTTGCATCCAAAGGTTTCTGAAGTCGCCGTCATTGGAATCCCGCATCCGTATTGGATCGAGGCAGTAACTGCGGTGGTCGTGCCAAAAGCGGGGGAAACACTGACAGAAGAGGAAATGCTCACATTTTGCAAGGAGCGCCTCTCGACGTTTAAAGCTCCCAAATACGTAGTCATCGCAGACAACCTGCCACGAAATCCGAGTGGAAAAATATTGAAACGTGAGCTTCGCTTGCGATACGACGTTCTCGCTACGCAATGAGTATCACGTAGCCATAAAAATAGCCCGCTCTATGGTTTGGACGACCAAGAGCGGGCTTTCTTATGGAGAAAGTGAAGGTCCTATTTGACCGTAGAAACAGTCGGGTGATCCGGTTTGATGACATCAAAGCGATATCCTTTTGACTTCAGAAACGTAATGACTTCTGGGAGTGCTTGAGCAGTTGGGCCTTTGGTGCTGGAGTCGTGCATCAAGATGACGATTTCCTTTTGGCTCTTTACTTGCTGCTTGATGTTTGCCAGAGCTCCTTGGGCCGTGTATTTATTGCTTCGGGCATCGCCATTGGTTACATTCCAGTCGATGAAGGTGTACTCCCGGTTATTTGCTTCCGCTTTGATGGCGTTCATGACCGGATGCGACTGATTATACACCTTTGGATCTTGATACTTGTGACTCACGGTGTTGGTACTGCCCCCTGGATAACGGAAAATGGTGGGTCTCATTCCGATTGCTTTTTCAATCATGTCATTTCCTTTTTCCAGATCCGCGAAGAATGCTTCCATACTCTTGTACACGATGCGGTAATCATGGGAGTAGGTATGACCTCCGATTGCATGACCTTCCGCGAGGGTCCGTTTGAGAATGGCTTCGTGCCCAGCGACGCTGCGACCGACGATGAAGAAGGTTGCTTTGACTCCGAATTTCTTTAATGTATCGAGAACTTGCGGAGTCACAGGTGACGGCCCATCATCAAAAGTCAGGTAGGCAACTTTATCAGTAGCAGGATTTGCCGGCTTGGTAGCAGGCGGTGTGACTGGCGGTTTCCCTGCAGGTGGAGTCACAGGTGGCTTCACAGCGGGCTGTGTAGGCTTGACGGGAACACTGGTACCCGGTGTTCCCGGTTTGGGTGTTGCTGGTGTGCCAGGCTTCCCAGTCGTTGCTGGCTTTGTTTCCGTTGGGGTTGCCGGCTTCACCACAGGCTGAGGTTTTTCAGGTTGCGGTGAAACAGTCGGCTTGTTATGAATCGGCATAAGCGGTTGGTAAGGCTCTTCTCCATAGATCAGGAATGACTTGCGCTGCTCTTTGAAGCTCGCCAGTTGTTCCGCATACGCTGCTTCGATGTCCTGCGGTTTCTTTTCTTGTTCCAATTCAATCCCGATTTTGTTTGTTCCCATCATTCGGTCAAACAAGGTGATTTCTTTATCGGAGCTTTTTGGGATAGGAAAATGGTTCAGCTGTCGTGCAAGGGCCAATGCATACATCCCTGTTTTTGCTGGATTGAACAGGTGGGGATCGGTGATTTGGAGCCTCACTCCTCCGGCAGTTCCTTTTGTCGTCTCAGGCAAGAAAACAACTCCTGGCAACAGGCTGGCATTCAACAGGTCGGCATACTGGCTAGCTACGATTCCTTCGCCACCAATCCAGGAATAGTTGTCCTCCTGGCGAAGCGCTGTGCCTTCGCTCACACCCGTCGCCATGTAACCGAAAACGGCAGTCAGGCTAGGGAGATGGGAGGCATTTGGAAGCCAGGTCAGCCCAGTATCCTGAAAGAGCATGGAGCGCGTATAGCCTTGCATGGGAACGACAGTGAGGTCTGCACCAATGTTGCGGTTGAAGAACAGGGAAAGCTCACCAATCGTCATACCGTGAGCCATCGGTAACGTATCCGCGCCGATGTAAGAGACAAAACCCGGCTCCAGCAACGGGCCGTCTACGAGCTTTCCGCCCAACGGATTGGGGCGATCGAGAACGATGACTGGTTTCCCCAGCTGTTTTGCAGCTGTCATACAATCACGCAAGGTAGTTATGTAAGGGTTCGTACGTGCACCAGTATCTTGCAGATCGATGATCAGTACATCCAAATGGGCGTACATTTCTTGGGTTGGTACTCGACTTGTTTCGTTCAAGCTGTAGACGGGAATACCGTACACCGGATGTTTATAGGTAACGACCGGTTTTCCGGCTTCTCCCTTGCCGTCCAATCCGTTTTCTGTGGCGAACAAGGCGACAAGACTGACAGAACGATCTCGCCTCAATAAATCAATCGTGCTTACTCCCAGGCTGTTGACACCAGACTGGTTCGTGACGAGTCCGACTTTTTTACCATCAATTAATGAATGGAATTGATCGAACAGTACATCGCTTCCTAATTGAATGGCAGCAGTGTTGGCAGAACTTCCACCTGGAGGAATCATGCTCAAGATGAGTGCGAGGATGAGGAACGGAATTATTTTTTTCATCGTCATTGCCTCTTTCAAAATGAAAATTTCGTCGTTGTATGTCCTATTGTAACGGTTTTTTGGAGTAAGATGGTTTCATTTTTGTAACAATTTGAAAATAGTTCAAAGGGACGAGGAAATCTGGCATACAGCATTCGAATGGACCAGTGATATCCAGTGTTTTCCAATATCTGATAGCTGGAATTCCTTGCATCCACCCACGTCCTATAGTAGATTTAGAACCATGTGAATCTTTTTTGAAATGGAGTGGACACCATGCTAAAAAAATTAGCCTCACTCGTACTGGCGCTTGCGCTCGTACCTGTGGCAGCTTTTTCTGCATCCGCCGCATCTGCGCCAGCTGCCATTAAAGTGGAATACAACAAAAAGGCGATCGTATTCCTAGACCAAAAGCCTGTCATCCGTGACAGCCGTACGTTGGTACCCATTCGCCCAATCGCGGAAAGCCTCGGCTTTGATGTCGATTGGAACGAGAAAACTCGAACAGTGACGATCAATAAAGGAACAAACAATGTTCGCTTGGTTGTGACTCAAAAAATTGCTAAGAAAAATGGACAAACCATCAACCTGGATGTACCCGCGCAAATTATTAATCAACGGACAATGGTTCCTGTGCGCTTTATCGCAGAAGCACTGAGCTACAATGTCAATTGGGATCAAGCCACGCAAACTGTTCTGATTGCGGACAAGCAGTCCTCTGGGTCAACAGCATCCACTGAAAAACCAAAAGACAACACCACAGAGCAAAAGCAAGAACCAGCTGCAAATGCTGCGAACTTGATCGATCGCTCTACAATTAAAGGGAAAACCTTTACAATCGCCACTATCGGTCTTTATCGAGTGAGTGGTACCGTAGAGCCTGGCAGCGATGTAGTGGTAACTTTGGAAGACAATACCTTCGAAGTAGATGTAAATTCAGACGGGACCTTTGAGTTCAACAAGGACACGTATGACGGTATCCGAAACTTTACACTGAAAGCAGAAAAAGGCGGGAAAGTCGATACGTTCGAGGGTGAATTTGTAAGTAATTAGGTTTTCTTTTATAGAGTAAGAACACCTCCTGCACACCACACTATGTGCAAGGAGGTGTTTTTTGTTGAAACGAATTCAAGTGGGAATCTGTGCTTCGATGATACTCGCTGGCTTGGTCGCAGGCTGTTCGCCAAACAAAGAACAGGGATCGGAAGATAAGAACGGCAATCAGGCCAAGTACGAGTCACTAGGCATCAACTATCGCAATGACAATGCAGGTATGGACAAGGGACCGGCTGCTATGATTAGCCAAAAGTACGTTCACCAACGGGAGCCGCATCTGGTGTCTTTACTGGAGCGGCATGCGGAAAAGATCCCTGGTGTCGTCGATATCAAAGTATTGGCTTACAAGGACACGCTATTGGTCGGTGTGTTACCAGTAGATACACCAAAGCCAGATGAAGTGAACCAAAGACCAACGATTCCCTATACCCCGGGCAAAATCATACGGAACGATAATGGTCATACCGACGCTCTCCAAAAACGCGTGGTGGACAGGATGAGAGTCCGACTGCAGACAGAGTCGCAGTATAACATCATGTATGTATCCACCAGTCGCGCGCTTTATGATAGAGTTGCGGATTTGCATGAGCGGATTGTACGTGGAGAACACGTAAGTGATGAAGAATTCCAAGTCTTGATCAATGATATTGGTTACACGATAAAAGGCTACAATCTGATCGACTGACAAAGCACCACCTGGATGCCCGGGTGGGCTTTTTAGCGTGAAAACGGCTTGTTAGGCAGGAAAAGAAGCACGAAATGGGGAAAGTAACGAGAGAGAGAAGGAGAACGGCAAGGAGTGCAGCCCATGAATACATCGCAGGTCTCGATCACAAAAATAACCCCTCCTCGACCAAAGCCGTATGTGCTGAGGCGCCCCTCTTTGGCGAAAAAGCTTCGTTTGTTGCATCATGTACCGCTCTGTGTCGTACATGCAGCAACCGGCTACGGGAAGACGATGACGGTCGCTGCCTATCTGCATGACACCAAGCTGGATGCGTGCTGGTACTACCTGACGGAGGGCGACGAACAACTATCCGTATTTTTGTACGGTTTGGTGGAGAGCGTGCGGCGGCTCTTCCCTCATTTTGGGGGATCGATTGCAAATAAGCTGGAAATTTTTACTGGTGAGGAATGGCATCCGCAACGAATGGCGGAGTTGTTCGTACGCGAATGGCACCAGCTGCAGACGGAAAAAGACCATTTGATCGTTCTGGACGATTATCACTATATAGAGAAAGACAGTCCTGTAGACGCCTTTATTCGAAAACTGGCAGGACAGCTCCCCCATCATCTAAAGCTGCTGATATTGTCCCGGGCTCAGCTTACCTGGCCCGAGCTGGAATTATGGAAGGCACGAGGGGAGTGCCTGGCTCTCAAGACGGAAGATCTGACTTTTTCCCGTGAAGACAGCGAGGCATTTTTTCAGGATGAATATGATGTATGGCTGACAGCCGAAGAGTGGGATCGCGTAGAGCAGATGTCCCGTGGCTGGGTATTGTCGCTGCGCTATTTGGGTGAGAAAATGTCAGGTGGAGCTACGGTTTCGGAAAGTCTACGGGACTTGGCGCGCTTGGTGCACTTTTTGGAAGCAGAAGTATGGCTACGATTGGATGAGCAGCTGCAGCTATTCTTGATGAAATGTGCGGTACTCGAAGAATTTGAAGAGGAAGACTGTCGTCAGATTTTGGGGGAAAAAGGTGTAGAGCTACTTTCTCACATCCATCAATGCAATTTGTTTATCGCTGTCGACCAGCAGGGAAAGCATTCGTTTCACCCACTCTTTCACAGGCTGCTGGCAAGTAAGCTCGCGTCAAACAGTGAGCTGTATTTGCAAGTGAACGAAGAAGCGGCCCTCTGGTACAGGCGCAAGGGAGAAGATGGAAAAGCATTCGAGCATCTACAGCTGGCTGAAAAATGGGATGTGCTGGGAGAGTGGCTGTGTCAGGCATCTGAGCGATTGCTGACAGATGGCAAGCTCGAAGTCCTTTATCACTGGATCACACTTTTGCCGGATTCTATGAAGGAAGCAAAGCATTGGCTGTGGTTTTATCAAGCGGAGGTCGAGCGCTACCGCTGTCACTACATAAAGGCATTTGGGTCGTACGAGCATTTTCTGGAGCTGTGTGCAACCAAGCATGATCAGGTCGGTCAATGCAGAGGTCTAGAAGGGATGGCACGCGTCCATCTCGACAGTGTCCAAGGGGTTCGGGCAGAAACATTGTTGAAGCAAGCAATCGACCTACTGCCGCCAGCAGAGCAGGGACAGGAGATGGCACCGCGCCTGTATCGCTTGTTAGCAGAAATCTACACCAACCGGGGAGATGCAAAGCAGGCGGCAGAATGGTACAGACGAAGCCAGGAGCTCGAGCAGTTGACAGAGGTGGAGCTGGAATCGCGACTGTTGTTTCGGACAGGTCGCTTGCAGTCTTCGATTCAATTGCTGGAGGAGAAATCTATGGCGGAGCGAAGCAAGCACCCAAAGCTGACGCGATCCTATCGGGAAACATCGTTGTTGCTATCCTTCGTGTACGCGCTAAATGGGGAGTGGGAGCGGGGATGGCAAGCGGCCGAAACAGCCATTGAGCTGGGGCGTGCTGCCAATTCTCCTTTTGTAGAGGCGAATGGGTATGTCCGAAAAGCACACGCTGCCTTGATCAGCCAACAGCTTCCTGCAGAAGAAATCAGGCAATTGTACGAAAAAGGTTTGCACATGATGGAAGATCTGCAGTCCACTCGAGGAAAGTCAGAGACGTTGCTGGGGCTCACACTTCTCCATGGCCGGGAAAAAGCATTGGATCTGGCCCTCCAGTACGGAAAAAGAGGGATGCAGGAAACAGAGGCGATGCGGGATGACTGGCTGAACAGCCTGGTTCGCGTGGCTACCGGGATTGCGTATGCTGCTTACGGCAAGGATAGAGAGGCAGTGGAAGTATTCCGAGATTGTGTAGAGCGTCTCAGTCTGTGTGGAGATAGCTTTGGCGTAGTGACTTGTCAGCTGTGGCTCAGCTTTCTGGCGTACCGCAACAAGCAATGGGAGCTGTTTGTACCCGCTGTTACGCAGGCTATGTCCCTGATGCAATCGGGCGAATATCACTTTCTGTTGCAGCGGCCGACCATGCTCACCCTGCAAGACGTTCAGCAGCTCATGCCCGTTTTGATTGAAGCAGAACGACGACAAGTATACCCGGATTACGTCTCGCAGCTGCTGAATGATTTGGGACTGCAAAATGTTACCTTTCATCCAGGGTATACGCTGAGGATCCAGACCCTGGGACAGTTCCGCGTCTGGCTGGGCGATCACGAGCTGAGCGAGAAGGCGTGGCAGCGTGGAACAGCCAAGCTCTTATTTCAGCTGTTGCTGACCAAGCGACAGCATCTACTGGCGCGTGAGGAAATCATGAACCGTCTGTGGGCAGACAGCGATGAGGAATCAGCCATCCGTGACTTCAAGGTGGCTTTGAATGCGCTGAACAAAGCCTTGGAGCCGAATCGAGCTGCTCGCGCCGATACGTTTTTTATTCAAAGGCAAGGGAGCTCCTACGGTTTTAATCTGGCTTCTGGGTACCAAATTGACGTCGAGGAATTCGAAAAGCTCGTCACACTCGGGATGACAGAGACGGATTCGAGACAAGCTGCCATATTGCTCGAAAAAGGGCTCAGCTATTACCAGGGCGACTATTTGCCAGAATGCCGATATGACGAGTGGTGTGTCGAGGAGCGAGAGCGATTACAGGTACTGTTCCTGCGAGGGGCAGAGAGGGTGGCCAAAATCAGGCTGGAGGACAATCGGTTGGAGGGTGTCATCCGCTGGTGTGAAGCGATCTTGCGTGTCGATGACTGTTGGGAAGAAGCCTATCGCTTGTTGATGACCGCCTATTATCAGTTAAACAATCGGGCGCAAGCGATACGCTGGTATGAAAAATGTGTAACAAAACTGCAAGAGCAACTGGGGGTAGCCCCAATGCCAGCCACAAAGGAAACGTATCAAAAAATTATGACGAGATGAGACCGCCACGAAGCGGTCTTTTTTAAGAGTATCAGGGATCACGAAAAATATAAAAAACATGGAGACTCCAACATAGCGGATGTGGGGAGAAGCAGGTTTCCGATCTGTGCTCCGGCTTTTCCCACCGAACAGATTCGGCGGCCCTGCATGGGAGAATAGACTGTCCGCTCCACAACGATTCACGGGGAAGCGGTAAAGTAGTAGCCGCTCCGCCTGGAAACCTGCTTCTCCTGCGAGCTTTTGTGGTTTCTAGCCACCAGGTATTACAAGGGAGCAAAAGCTTTAATTCCCAATCGTTGAGCTTCGAAGGACATGGGTGAATCAAGAGAATAACGAGACGTCAAATATGTCAGCTCGACGTGTCAGGGGAGCAATTGAATAAGGAGAACCATACTTTCGTTCTTCTATGGCATTATCCCACGAAGGGTTCTTCTCAGAGAATCTTCGTGGAAGGCTCACAAGAAAAGGTACGTGGATGAGCCAAAGCTGGTCGAGGAAAAAAGGGAAATAAGCGAAGATCTTTGGAATACCAACCAAGGCGCAATAGAAAAACGAAACACGGTTTTAAGCGTCCACCTCTGATACGCTCCCTGAGACGGCTGCTTTGCACGCGGTTTCGTTTTTTATATGGAGCCGGACAGGTATGACCCTCAGTAGGTGTTCCTATGAAGCTGGAGCGTTTTCCCCTTTTTCCTCCCCTCCACCATAGTATGATTGACCACCATACCAAAAGTCTCCCATAAAAACGCGCACGCTTGACAAAACTAGGAAGGAGTCTTACACTAATTTTTGTACTGACCAGTCAGTTCAAAAAAGATAAGGAGGATGGGAGTGATGGCGTCAGCAAAAAAAGACCAGATTGCACAGGGAGCTTTAACTGCATTCGCCCAATACGGGTTTAGTGAAACCTCGATGGACACGATCGCCGAAGTAGCGCAAGTCGCCAAGGGGACGCTCTATTACCATTTTTCTACGAAAGAAGAGCTGTTCCTGTACGTCATTGAAAAAGGCGTGAAGATGCTGATTTACCATGTAGACAGTGTCATGCAAAAAGAAGAATTATCGCTGGAAGACCGCATGATGAGTGTGTTGGATGAGCATCTTCGCTTCTTTTCCGAAAATCAGGAGCTTTGCTTTTTGCTCTTGAGCTTTTTTACAGGTGACGAACAAAGGGATCAGATGGTCGGGAGGATCTTGACCGGATATTTTACGACCATGGAAAATTACATGACAGATTTGCAGCAAAAAGGCTACATCCGGGCTGATGCCGAGATTCGGACGTTAGCGTCGGCTCTGTTTGGCATGATTGGTTTCACAGTATTGCGCAAGCAGTTTCGCAAAGAACCGCTTCAGAGTGAAGCAGGTCGACTGACGCTGCGCAACATGCTAGCGGGTATTTTACAGAAGTAATCAGGAGAAAAGAAAAATCAACATCTACAAAAAGAGGGGAAAACCAGATGAACAAACGTGCATGGATCGGGGTGGCTGGCTTTGTTGCCGGCATTGCAGTATTGGGGACCGTACTATTTGGACCGGGGGTCGGAAATGTATCGGGCCAACGAGCGGATAAACTAGCAGGCGTGATCGAGGGAACAGAAGTCGATCTGTCTTTTAAGATGGGGGGCTCCATCGAGCAGGTCACGCTGGCTGAAGGCGATGAAGTCAAAGCTGGTCAATTGGTTGCGACGCTGAACAGTGAAGAGCTCCTGGCGAAAAAGGAACAGGCTGAAGCGGCATATCATCTGGCGCAAGTCAAGCTGGAGCAGGCGAAGAAAGGCGTTTCTCTGACAGACAGCACGAGTGGAGCGCAAGTCGATCAAGCACAGGCAGTCGTCAGCTCAGCTCAAGCGCAATTGGCAGCAAATAAGAACGGAGCGCGCGCGGAAGAAATCTCGCAGTTGAAAGCAAAGGTCCAGGCAACAGAAACTGCCAAACAGATCGCAGCTACCAATCTAGAACGGATGAAAAAGCTTTTAGCAGAAGGGGCTGTTCCACAAGTAAAAGTCGAAGAAGCACAGATGCAGCATCAGCAAGCGACTGCAGAGAACAAAGCGGCCGTAGAGCAACTGAAAATGGCCCAATCGGGTGCGAGAAGTGAACAAGTAGACGCAGCACAGGCACAGCTGGATCAGGCAAAGGCTGCTTATCAACAGGCCGTATCGGCTCGAGGTCAGGTAGGTCTGAAAGAGCTTGACGTGAAATCAGCTGAAGCGGGCGTACAACAGGCAAAAGGGGCCTTGGCTGAAATCGAAGCATACCTGAACAATGCAAAGCTGACTGCTCCTGTCGATGGGATCGTGAAGTCGGTCGCTGTCCAAAAAGGTGAGCTGGTTGCCCAGGGCTTTACCGTATTGACCATCCAGTCGAAGGTGGATAACTACGTGAAGTTTTATGTCAATGAATACGCGCTTTCTGCAGTAAAAGCAGTAGACGCAGTCAAATTGTATGTACCTGCCTTGAAACGCGATGTAGAGGCAAAAGTAGTTACCGTAGCTCCAGCAGCAGACTTTGCTGTGAAAAAGGCAACACAAGAATTGGGTGACCGCGACATCCGCTCGTTCCAGGTAAAAATGCTCGTAACAGATACTGAATTGCGTCCGGGTCTGACCGTAGAGTGGAATGTCGAAGGGGCTGGTAACGGTGAGTAATTTCTCCCGGCTCTTTTGGACCGAGTGGCAAAATCTTTTTACCAATAAAACAATTCGCAATATCGTCTTCATCGTTCCACTGATGTATTTGACCCTCTTCGGTTTTCTGTACAGCGAGAAAAAAGTGATGCACATCCCTACCGTAATGGTGGATGCTGACCAGACAGAATTAAGTCGCGAGCTATATCGGGCGTTTGAGGTTGATCAGACGTTTCGCATTGGTTCCATTGTCGGTACAGAAGAAGAGGCAATGAACCTCATCGATCAGGGTAAAGCCAACGTCGCACTGATCATACCATCAAATCTCGAAAAGAACGTGAAGGCAGGACGGGAGGCAGAAGTGCTGACCGTCATTGATGGCAGTAATATGATGATCTCCAACACGGCCGTACGTGCAGCCAGTACAGTAGTCAAAACGGTCTCAGCAGGGGCTACGCTTAAAAAGCTGGAAGCGCACGGAGGCTGGGGAGAGGAAGGGAAAAATCTCTACACCGGCATCGATTATCGCTATCGGGTTTTGTACAATCCGACGTTTAGCTACATGTCTTTTATGGTATTTGGCTTAGCGGGAACCGTCCTGCAGCAAGTCCTGTTCCTGGGGATTGCCATCTCGGTCACTCAGCAGAAAGAAGCGGGAACCTGGCGCGATACCATGGCAAACAACAGCTTTTGGGCGATTACCGCTAGCAAGATACTCCCATACTTTTTAGCCGGAACGCTCAATATGTTCATTGGATTCACGTTGCTCCTAAAAGTGTTTGGAATCCCGTATTACGGCAGCACGATGAATCTCATGCTCATCGCGAGTGCGTTCAACTTGGCGGTTTTGTCGATCGGTTATGCGATCTCATTTTTCTCCAAAGACCAGCTGCAGGCGACACAGACAGCGATGCTGATCGCGGTTCCTTCCTTTATGCTGTCGGGCTTCACCTGGCCTTTCATGTCCATGCCGACTGTGGTCGCGGCCATCGGAAAATCTTTGCCGCTTACGTATTTTTTGCATGGTGTGAGAGAAATTTTAACCAAGGGACACGGCCTGTCGGCGGTTACCTCCGATCTCCTCATTTTGTGCTTCATGACGGTGTTGGGCCTGTTCGCAGCGTACGTCATTTACTTGCTACAGACGAGGAAAAAAGTGGAAAGAGTAAGCGAATCCGCGACTGCGTAGGGAGAGATATGCAGAAAAGAAAACCTTGTGTTATAAAGAATCTTTCCTTTATACTTACTTAAAAAAGGCAGATTCTTCAACGCAAGGGGGACATTATGTCAGCGACTCATTTGAAGCAATTGTGCGAAGAGACGTACACCAAGTTGAAAAAGGTAAGCATGGAAGTGGAACGCTATTTGAACCAGGTAACCTTATCAAGCCTAGTTTCTCAGTCCGGGGATCCGGAAGAGTACGAATCCTACTACCGCAACTACCTTTCAGACCTGCGCCATTTACTTGTCTACTGCGAGAATGCGTACGATAGGCTGGGGGTTTCCCTGCGCCGAGCACGATTTAATGAGGAGTTTGCCGAGGAAGTATTGTATCAGGTATACCATACCTGTATAAATAACTTCTATTACCCCAAAGGCGAGGTCTACGACGAAGACGGTCGCTATTCGTATACCGGACAAGATGCGATCATTTTCCGCAAGCAGGTCACACCTGAATTGCAACAACTGACGCTTGCATTGTCAAAGGTATTTGAACAAATGCGTGATGATCTGCAATATTACGAGACGGACTACATTACCAAAAAACGAATGCAAAAGGAACAAGCACAGGCGTAACTGCCCGTGCTTGTTTTTTTCGCTACACGCCGACTGGCTGACGAATGTGGAGCATGCGTTCCTCTACTTGCTTCAGCATATTGATGAGGGCACCATCTTCCACGTAAGGAACAGCAGCGAAGTTGTGGTAGGCGACGCGGTATCCGATCATTTGCAGGGTACCTTCGGCGATTTGCTTTTCTACGACGGCGTCCATGCCGGAAGTGGCCATTTCCTTTGCCGATGCACGAGTGGTGGTAAAGACAATCGCCTGCTTGTTCGTCAGGAGCCCGACCGGCCCTTTTTCTTCATAGCGAAAAGCGAATCCATCGGTGAAAACACGATCGATGTAGCCTTTCAAAATGGCAGGCTCGGACCACCACCACACCGGATAGATCATAATGAGAAGTTCAGAGTCTTTAATCAGTTCCTGTTCTTCCAGAATATCTGCGGAAGCAGTCCCTTGTTCGACTAAGCGCATGTCTTCTGCCTGAAATACGGGTTGAAATTGCATTTTATACAGATCGCGCAGCTTATATTCAATGTTTTGCTTATCCAGTGCTTGAGTCACACGGGCGAGTATTTCATGGCAAAAGCTGCTTTCTCCTTCATGGGCAAGCACGATGACAGCTTTCATAATAGCTCCTCCTCAGAGATGTGCTTATTGGGCTCCGAAACGCAGACGCAGCAGGAATTTATTTAACAAGCCTCCAATGGTTTGGGGTGGCTGTTCGGTTTTCGCAGGTTCAGTGCGCAACTGCTT
The DNA here is from genome assembly GCF_001420695.1 of Brevibacillus choshinensis. Lineage (NCBI taxonomy): Bacteria > Bacillati > Bacillota > Bacilli > Caryophanales > Paenibacillaceae > Brevibacillus > Brevibacillus choshinensis. The sequence continues at coordinate 907,861 of NZ_LJJB01000007.1, forward strand.
GAGTGTACTACTAACGTCTATCATGCCGTATCCGTACAATTGATCGTGCCCTGGGGGACCGAGATCGAGAGCAGATTTTCGAATCAGTTCCATCACATCATGCGTTTTCATATCGGGATGAACAGAACGGACTAACGCGGCTAGTGCAGCGACATGTGGACAAGCCATGGACGTTCCAGACAAAGACGCATAGTCGCTGTAAATATACGTACTAGGGATGTCCACGCCAGGTGCGGCTACGTCAACGTAATCACCAAAATTGGAGAAATCAGCACGTTCCTTGAGGTGGTCAACCGCAGCTACAGAAAGGACCTCTTCGTAGGCAGCGGGATAGCTAGGCTGATCGGAAGCGTCATTACCGGATGCTGCGACCAAGACCACGTTGTTTTCATATGCGTATCGACACGCTTCTTTGAGCGCTGCAGAGGAAGTATAGTTCCCTACACTCAGGTTGATGACGTCGGCGCCGTGATCGGTTGCCCAGTAAATGCCCTGTGCAATGTCGACAGCTGAGCCTGAACCGTCTGCTCCGATTGCCTTGATCGGCATGAGCTTGCTTTTCCAGGTCATACCGGCGATACCGTCTTTATTGTTCGTTTTTGCTGCGATGATACCAGAGACATGGGTGCCATGTCCGTTGTCATCCTGTGGTTTGTTGGTGTCATTGAGCACGTTGTAGCCTTCCACGAGTTTCCCCTTGAACTCTGGATGACCCATATCGACTCCTGTATCTACGACTGCGACTACCACGTCACTGCTGCCTTCGCTCACATCCCAGCTCTGCTCCATACCGATCAAAGGTAAATTCCATTGGTATTCGCTATAGTACGGATCATTGGGTTTGCGGTTAGGCAACAGTAGGAAGTTTGGTTCAGCAAAGACGGAATCCGGATGCTCCGCCAGTTTTTTCATGAGCTGCTTCGTACTCAGACTACGAGATTTGATGATGATAAACTTGTCAAAATCACGCTTGATTTTGGCATCGAGAGAGGCAACCATCTTGTCTATCGTCTTTTGATCGGGTCGTGGGGAGAAGCGTACGACGACTTCATGCTCCACATAGTGGCTCCGATCGCGAGGATTATGGTGAAGCGTCTGAATGTGGCTTCTTTTTTCCAGATCTCGTCGGATGTCTTTTACCTGTTCAATGAAGTTGATCCGGGGAATACTCGCCTCCGTAGAGGTGACCCGAGGATGGGGCTCGCGCTGTTCCTGCTCCGCATTTTGATGCATGCGATACGGAACAACGACGAGTCCGACCAAAGCGACCGCAACGACAATCGGGGCCAAGCGCAAAAAAATCACTCCCTCTTGTGCTTATGGATATATCCTGCACATGGAGAGAGTGATTATGAAGGTAAAAGCTTACAGTCGATTGTTTAATGGTCGTATGGAGGAAGGAGTAGTAGATGGTCGCAGAGAGCGACGAGGGAGCTTCCAGCCACGATAGACGGACACCATTCTGCAGACAATAATAGCGATAAACAACGCATACAGCTCAGGTATAGAAGTGGCCCATTTCAGGCCGACAGCTACCCCTGCGACCATCGCCCATACGGCGTAGATTTCTTCTTTAAAGACGAGCGGTTTGCGGCCAGCGAGTACATCTCGGATGATACCGCCACCGATTCCTGTCAACACAGCAGCGACGATCGTTGCACTGAGCGGGTAGTTCATTTGGGTTGCATACATAGCACCCTGAATAGCAAATGCGGAGAGGCCGACCGCATCGAAAAACAGGCCCCAGCGATTCCAATAGCCGATATATTTATGGGGAAGTACAAAGACAATGAACATGGAGACGAGTGCAATTGTAAACAATGTCCCTTGATTCCAAAAGGCAGTGAGTGGAATTCCCAGCAAGATGTTGCGCAAAATCCCCCCGCCAAAAGCGGTTGCCATTCCAAGTACGATCACACCTAACAGATCGTACTCTTCTTCCATAGCGATGACAGCGCCGCTGATGACAAACGCGACCGTTCCGATAATATTAAACCATTCCCAAGACATGCAAAAACCTACATCCTTCCTTCTATATCAAACCAAGTTGTGTTAAACCATGATGAATGCCGTCATCGTCGACATGACGAGTCATGCGATTGGCAAAAGGTTTCAGTTCTTCGTGAGCGTTCCCCATGGCGACTCCCATCCCGACATAGGAAAGCATTTCCTTGTCGTTCAGTCCGTCTCCAAATGCGACGGCCTCATCCGGGCTGTAACCGAAATGGCGCAGGGTCGCTTCAATGCCTCGAGCCTTTGATCCGTTTGGTGGCAAAACGTCCAATACGTGTTTGTGCCAACGCACATAGGAGACTTCATGAAATCGCCCTACATACGGATCTTGTTCCTCTGCGTTGCAATAAAGGAAGGCTTGATAGATCGGGGCTTCCTCCCAATAACGATGCCGGTGCGAAGGAGCTGGCAAGCGCAAAGAGTCGAACGATTCGATCACGTGGGGATGATCGATCACATTGGCGTAGCAGCTATCAGCACTCAGGAAAACCATCGGATGCTGATTCCCATCTGCCATGCCTTCTAGTTTCGCCAATGTCGCGGTATCAAAAGGCGTATGATGGATGACGTTTCCTTTGCTCACCGCATAGGAGCCATTGAAGCTGACAAAGGTATCAATGTCTAGCTGCTGTGCAATGGGCAATAGATGGTAGGGGGAACGGCCTGTGGCGATCGCGACTTGCACGCCGTTTTGCTTCAACTGTTGGACTGCATCCACGGTTGCTGAAGGAATGACGTGTTTGGTATTAAGCAACGTGCCATCAATGTCAAAGAAGACAATTTTGTACGTCATTTCTCTTTCCTCTCCACTCTTTCTCTATAAGAATCATCGTTTTTCTGGAGCCGTGTTGATTAAATTTTTAGCTCATAAAAATAGAAAAAGGAATGTCAGGAAAAAGACATTCCTTTTCACTTTGCTATTAGAATACAGCCAGTTCCGTCTCGCTGTCAAATACGTGACATTTGGACAAATCCATCCCAAGTTTTACCGTCATACGGGGCTTTAGGCCTTCTCTGGCATCAACACGAGCGACCATTTGAGCGTTGCCAATATTATGGAAGTAAACGTACAACTCCGAACCCATGTTTTCTACAACGTCCACTTCTGCATGAAGGAAGCTCTCAAAAGGATTGGCTTCCATGAATTGGGTGTCGCTGTATAGATCTTCAGGACGAATCCCGAAAATAACGTGCTTGTTTACGTACCCATGGTCCCGTAAATGTTTGGCCTTGTCATCGGGGAAGGCGACCTGGATTTGGTCACTTTCAAAAACGAGCTTGCCTTCCCTCTCCACGACGCTACCCTTAATAAAGTTCATCGCAGGGGAGCCGATGAAGCTGGCGACAAACAAGTTAAGAGGGTGATTGTAGATCTCTGTGGGTGTGGCCACCTGCTGGATCAGCCCGTCTTTCATCACGACGATTCGGTCTCCCATCGTCATGGCCTCGGTCTGGTCGTGGGTGACGTAGACGATGGTCGTGTTTAAGCGTTGATGCAGCTTTAGAATCTCTGTACGCATCTGTACCCGCAGCTTGGCGTCGAGATTGGACAGCGGTTCATCCATGAGGAAGACCTGTGGCTCACGAACGATTGCGCGTCCGAGTGCGACCCTCTGCCGTTGACCACCGGACAATGCTTTTGGTTTACGGTCAAGGAGATGAGAAATGTCCAAGATGCGAGCTGCTTCCTGAATGCGAGTCTCAATTTCTGTTTTTGAAAATTTGCGCAATTTGAGGCCGAATGCCATGTTTTCGTACACATTCATATGGGGATAGAGGGCGTAGCTCTGAAACACCATGGCGATGTCCCGATCTTTAGGCGCGACATCATTGACGCGTCTGTCACCTATGTACATATCACCTTCCGATATTTCTTCCAAGCCTGCAATCATGCGTAATGTTGTGGATTTCCCGCACCCGGATGGACCAACCAAAACGAGAAATTCCCGGTCTTGAATTTCCAGATGAAAGTCGTTAACAGCCGTGACGTTATTTCCATAATTTTTATAAATATGATTGAGTGTTACTTTTGCCATTTATTGGCACCTCCTCGACATAGTGAAGGGAGTAGTCGCAAGGATGTATGTATCCTATGGTACCAGGCAGAGCTAAAATGCCTCTACGGTAAAATTGCACGAATTGTTTGGTCAATTTTGCCGGAAAAGAAGAAACAGCTTTAGCAGCACAGCATGTGAAAACTGCCGGGGATCCAGTCCGGTTTGCTCGGTGAGCTTGTCCAGCCGATACAAAAGGGTGTTTCGGTGTAAAAAAAGCTGACGAGACGTATCACTGATATTCAACTGACAACGAAAGAGTGTTTCGAGCGTTTCCATTTGTTCCTCGGTCAATGGATGAGCAGTTAGTTCAGATTGGATGCTACGGGCAAGCTGTTGAGAGATACCTGTGGGTAAGGTGATAGCCCATTGCTCCAGCGGGTAGTGCCAGCTTCCAGCGACCATGTCTCGTGGACAAAATTGTGTGAGGGCATGGGAAAGGGTAAAAAGCTGTCTAACTGCTTTTTCTAGCTGGAGTGGTGTAGCGATCGGAAAACTGACCAGAAGACGGACATGCTCCATTCGTTCATTCGCAATGAGATCGTGCACTCCTGAAGCCCATTCAAGATGTTCATCCGGTTCGCTTTGATTTCCCAGCATGGAGATGGGAACGAGAAGTAAATAATAGAGATGACCAAGTGGAATAAACGTAAGAGATGTGTGTTCCCCTTTGAAAAAGTCGTGGAGTAATGGCTGCAAGGAATACCAATCCAGAGTGCTCTCAGGCCGACAACGTTCTATGAGGAAGACTGCTCGTTTTTCACGCCACGACCACTGCTGCTCCAAGCGAGATGGAGGGGGCAAGGGCGAATCGCTGGAGATACTTTGCAACCAGGTAGAGACTTGATCGGTGAGAGTCGCCTCAGATTTTGATGATGCTGGGGAGAAAAAAAGTCCGAGCAGAACTCGAGCAGAAGCATGCCAAGAGGGAGTCTCGATGAGAACAAGCGAGACCGTAGTGCCATCCCCTGCTGAGGCTACAAGCTCCCAGCCTTTTTGTTCCTGCTCGTGTCGGATCTGATCAGCTTCGTTCTGGGAGGTCTGCAAACACATAATCGGCAGACCTGTTTCCTGCCGAATGCGCTCTGCGTGATTCATCCATTGTTCCATATCAGCGCCTCCGTCTCCCACTTGTGAAATACTTCCATTATACCTTAGTCTAGCGCAAGTGTGGCAGAAGCTTCCTGAACTGAGGAGGATGCTGTTGCTGTTTGTCCATGTGCGATGAAGCTAGCTCCAGCAAGGGTATGCAACGTTATTTCTGGCCGAGAACGCAAGCGTACATTTAGACCGGTCTGACCCAATCCTTCACTGATGTAAAAGGATCGGCCATCGACTTGATGCAATCCTTTGACCATGTTCAGCTTTGGCAGTTTGCCCATCTTGGCCAGATGAAAAGGGCGAGGCCAGTGAATTTGTCCGCCGTGAAAATGACCGGACAGTAAATAGTCGTACGGGAAATCCTTCATGTGCAACACGATATTTGGATCGTGAGTAAGTACCAAGCGAGCACCTGTTTCAGGGACGTTCCGGAATGATTTGGACAACTGGCTGTGTCCAGTAGAGAAATTATCTACCCCGATGATGTGCAATTCCTGGTCCTGATGGTAAATCGTTTCGTGCTGATTGATCAGGACACGACAGCCGATACGCTCCAGCTCGGTTTTGAGCAAGGCTAGCTTTGGAGGCGACAAGACGTAATCGTGATTGCCGAATACGACGTATGTGCCGAGAGCAGGCTGCAGGGCCATGACGGTTTCAACGTATTGAACCGCTTTGGGAATATTTTTGTGGCGATCCAAGAGGTCACCGGTAATGGCAATCAGATCGATTGGGCGATCTGAAAAATCCTCAACGATTTTGGAAGCCTGCACCGATAAATTTTCCATGTGCAAGTCTGAAAGGTGCAAGACGGACAGAGGCTCCCAAAGGGCAGGATCGGGTAGTCGGCGAGAAGGTTGAAGCGGAATGGATACATAATTGGTATGAACATCAAATGTATTGCGGTAAGCGCGAATAAGTAACAGAGCAATCGCCGCTGCAAGGATCAGCCATAACATTTGCATGTGCCATCTCCTTTATATTGTGAGTAACGCTCATTATACTAGATTTATTCTTGGTCCGAATAAGTAGGTTATTGGCAGGAGGAATTTCGAGAAAAGTGCAGAAATATTATGAAAGTTGAATGAAAAAGAATCCAGTGGAGTCTAGGAGAGTGAAAGTATGAACGTGGAAAAAATTCCGGCGACGGATGGTCGGTTTAATCTGAACAATTACGACGAAGTCTACGCTAACTTTGATTGGGCAGAAGTGGAAAAACAGTTCACCTGGCACGAAACAGGCAAGGTGAATGTGGCATATGAAGCAATTGACCGTCATGTTTTGACGGATCGAAAAGATAAAACAGCCCTGATATACAGCGATTTGACTCGCGATGAGAGCTACACGTTTGCTCAGCTTAGTGAGCAGTCCAACAAGTTTGGGAACGTACTGCGCGGGTTAGGTATTGCTAAGGGAGATCGCGTGTTTGTCTTTATGCCTCGCACCCCAGAGCTTTATGTAAGCGTTTTAGGTACATTAAAAGTGGGTGCTATCGTAGGTCCGATGTTTGAAGCATTTATGGAAGCGGCTGTTCGAGATCGTCTGGAAAACAGCGAAGCCGTTGCAATCGTGACGACTCCTGCCTTGCTACCACGTATTCCTGTATCGGAATTGCCTGCTCTTAAACACGTGATTGTCGTAGGCTCCAAGGACGCGTTAGCTGAAGGTCTGATTAGCTTTGAAGCGGCAATGGCGGAAGCCTCCTCCGACTTTGAAATCGAGTGGGTGGACCGCGAAGACGGAATGATTCTTCATTATACGTCTGGTTCCACAGGCAAACCTAAAGGTGTCTTGCACGTTCACAATGCGATGATTCAGCACTACCAAACAGGAAAATGGGTGCTGGACCTGCAAGACGATGACATCTACTGGTGCACAGCTGACCCAGGCTGGGTGACAGGTACTGCTTATGGTATCTTTGCTCCTTGGCTGAACGGTGTAACAAACGTAGTACGTGGTGGCCGCTTCACTCCGGAATCATGGTATGAAACGGTTGAAAAATATAAAGTGAGTGTCTGGTACAGCGCACCAACATCTTTCCGCATGCTGATGGGTGCTGGTGACGAGCTGGTCAAAAAATACGACTTTTCGCATTTGCGCCATGTTTTGAGCGTAGGCGAGCCGCTCAATCCAGAAGTCGTTTACTGGGGATTGCGCGTCTTCCAGCATCGCATTCACGACACATGGTGGATGACAGAAACCGGTGGGCAAACGATCTGTAACTACAAGAGTATGCCAATCAAGCCAGGTTCAATGGGCAAGCCAATTCCAGGTGTATACGCATCGATCATCGATGATCAAGGAAATGAGCTGCCGCCAAACCGCATGGGGAATCTGGCTGTAAAAGTCGGTTGGCCTGCGATGATGAGACAGATTTGGAACAACCCTGCGAAATACCAAGAGTATTTCCACATTCCAGGCTGGTACGTATCTGGCGACTCTGCTTACAAGGACGAAGAAGGCTACTTCTGGTTCCAAGGCCGTATTGATGACGTGATCAATACGTCTGGTGAGCGGGTAGGTCCATTTGAAGTAGAAAGCAAGCTGGTAGAACATCCAGCAGTAGCTGAAGCGGGTGTAATCGGAAAGCCGGATCCAGTCCGCGGAGAGATCATCAAGGCATTTATCTCGCTGCGTGCCGGATATGAGCCAAGTGAGGCGCTGATGGAGGAAATCCGCAAGTTTGTCAAAGAAGGACTCGCTGCTCACGCCGCGCCGCGTGAGATCGAATTCCGCGACAAGCTGCCGAAGACTCGCTCCGGTAAAATCATGCGCCGCGTCTTGAAGGCGTGGGAGCTCGGACTTCCGACAGGCGACCTGTCCACGATGGAAGACTAATCCAAAAAATAAGCAAAAACCATCTCCGCAAATAATGGGAGATGGTTTTTTGTCGTTTGCGTCTTAATGGTTGTGATCGTGACAAGCAGTATTATGGGAATGATCGTGTCCAGCTTGCGGTTGATTGCCTTCCTGGCATTGCATATTATCGTGTTGGACCGAAGAATTTTCGATCTGGATCGTCGCGTGGGTGATCCCAAAGTCGTGCTGCAACAGCTGGAGGGCTTTGGTCAAGATTGGGTAGCTGGGCAAGTCATCCTCGACAATCAGATGGCAGGTTAGCGATTCAAACCCCGACGTCACGGTCCATACGTGTAGATCGTGCACGGCTATCACTCCACTCAGCTGTTGCAGCTTCTCTGCTATTTGAGTGGTATCGAGACGGCTAGGGGCTCCTTCCAGCAAGATATGGACCGATTCTTTAGTCACCCGCCAAGCACTGATCATGATGAGAACAGCGACAATGACACTGATCAATGGGTCGGCGATGTACCAGTCAAATGCCCACATCAGAATGCCACCGAGAATGGCGCCGACGGATCCCAGCAGATCACCAAGGACGTGGAGGTAAGCACTTCGTACATTCATGTTTTCTTTGTAGTCGCCACGCATGAGGATAAAGGCGGCAGCGATGTTAGCCAATAATCCGATTGTGGCGATTACGATCATCGTCCCACTGGCGACCTCTGGCGGATTGAGCAGTCGCTGGTACGCCTCCCACAGAATAATCAAGGAGATTACGACGAGGGTCACTCCGTTAATGAGTGCTGCCAGTATTTCGAAGCGATGCATCCCGAACGTTTTTTGGGCAGAGGGTGGTCGAGCAGCAAAATGCATAGCAACCAGACTGAGCAAGAGAGCAGAAGCATCGCTTAGCATATGACCAGCATCTGATAGCAAGGCCAAGCTGTTGGTGAGAAAGCCCCCGATCATTTCTACGATCAAAAATACGCTGATAATCAAGAGAGACACGAGCAAGGCCTGTTTGCTAGCACCTCTGCCATGGTGATGGTGTCCATGTCCGTGATCATGATGATGACCCATGTATATACCTCCCAAACAATAGGATTACGAACGAAGAAGGTCTGTGATTTCGTTTACCAGAAAGTGAGCGTCATGACCGGCCCCGCCTAGTAGTGCGGACTGACGATTGTACTGCCAGGGCAGACCTAGAAAGAAGATCCCTGGAGTAGGTGAGACACCTCGGTTGTGTACGGGACGTCCTTGATCGTCCAGTATGCCCGGTACCTCTACCCATTTGTATCGAAGACGATAGCCGGTTGCCCAGATGATATTTGACACAGTAGCGGTGCGGCCGTCCGCAAAAGTAGCGACGCGGCCAGATAGAGAAACGGTTCGTGAGGAGAGTGTTAATTTCCCTGTGTGAAGCAATTTTCGTAGTTCCTTTCTGTATCCGAAAATAGGATCCGGCAAAGAGTGGTAGAGCTTGCCAAGCCAGGAGCTGACGGGAGCTGTGAGTATACCGAGCTTGCGCATGTAAGTAAAAATAGTCTTACCCAAAATGGTTAGCGGCAGAAATGTTCGGGATTGTCCCATGGATAAAAAAACAGGATGTTTTCCTGTGAGCTCGATCGCAATCTGCACACCCGAATTCCCCCCGCCCACTACGAGAACGGGACCATCGGACAGCTGTTGCTCATTTCGGTAGGTGGCCGTGTGCCATTGCACCACATCGTTATCCGCATTCGTATGTAGATCAGGCCAATAAGGCTCATGAAAGGGACCAGTGGCAATAACAACAGATCGAGCGAGCAAAATGCGTTCTTGCGTGTGGACTCGAAAACCAGGAGAGCCAGGAGAGTCTGTTTCCTCCAAGCGTATCACCTCGACTCCAAGTTCGATCGGCAATTGAAAATGGTGGGCATACAGTTCTAAATAATAGGCAACTTCATTTTTGTCAGGCAATCCGCTCCGTTGCCCAGGGAAGGGGAGTCCAGGCAGGTCATTGAACGAACGGGGTGTAAAGAGCACTAAGGAGTCGTAACGTTCGCGCCAACTCGTGCCAACACGCTCGCTTTTTTCCAAAATAACGAAGCGATGGCCTCGCTGCTGTAGATGGTAACCAATGGATAATCCTGCTTGGCCTCCACGGATTACGATAACGTCGTAGTCGTACATGAGTGTTCCTACTTTCTAAATCGTTTTCAACTAAATCATACCAGATACAATATAATATTCAAGTAATCATTTGAATGTTATCGCAAGAAAAAGCCGTTGTGAAAAAACAACGGCTTTCACGCATTTTGTTTGTAAAATAAGTAACCGATTAACTCGCCGAACGGGAGTAGATTCGATGTGGGGTTAGATCTCCACGATGGCGCACGTAGAGCGGGCCCCATGAAGGATTTGCGTCGTGCATGCTTTTTAGCAACGTCGTCATGCCTGCAAAGACGGTTGGAGCCTCAAGCTCCCCGGCAACAGCTGAAGTCACTGCAGCAGCAACCACGTGTGCGGCATACATGCCGGAAACGATGCCATCGTGGACAGTCAGCGAACCGGAAAAATGAGAACGTATTTCTTGCACGATTCGTTCGTCTTCATTATGCCAGTTCTGAATTTGCCCAAGAGCATGACCTTCGAGACTGAGCAGGCGTGCCTCTGCAATCGTTCGCGCAACGATGGCGGCTGATTTTTTAGCCGTGTCTGCATCGAGCACAGCTCTTCCCAAGGTAATTCCTTTCAAATCGCGATCTGTTTCTTCTACCAAGGCATCCGCCCATTCCTTTGCGTTGTCAAAGTGAAGCATGCGTACAGTTTCGGCAGCAAGATATCCACGTAAAATGTCTGCAGGATGGGGATCGTTTTGAGGGCCAGCATTACGCAATGTCGCTTGGCCAGTGTATGCCTTATTCAGCCCGCGAAAATATCCAATCAAGCCAATTCCTGCGGCAGGACCTGTGTTTAAGATTCCAAGCACATCGGAGGCGGTCTCATCAATGCGTAGGGACCAATAGTCAGCCAACGTACGATTGTGCATTTCATCTGCCAATGCGTCAAAAACCGTTTGCTGCAATTCTCCCAGCAATCCGGTATCTGCATGGAGAATGTCGTGTCCAGCTGTTTCGTGACCTAATGCGGACCAAGCCAACAGACCCAGTCGAGAATTTGCGGGAGGCAGATTGACGATGCCCGTCTTGATTCCAAAATGAGCGGTAGCCTCGGCCGTCCACGTATACGGGCCAAATTGCGGGCGTCCCCATTTCACGAGCGGAGCAATCAGGCTCACATCAGGAGGCTTAATGCCTTTCCTGTCTTCCTCGCTCAAAAAGCCGTCGTACAAATCGCTAACTACTTCCTGAAAGGCATCCGTCGCTTCTCGTTCATACGCTTCGCTGTTTTGTAAAATGGCTTGGGCGATATCGCAAAACAAACCGGCTTCTCTTTCTTTGTGTGGGTCACGCCTCAGCATTTCAGCGAATCCAGACTCGGATAGCTTGTCCATTGTTTGAAGAAACGGATTGTAAACGTGTTCCCGATAAAGAGGGGGGAGGGTTTCGGCTGCATCTTGCAAGCGTCCGTACAACGATTGATACTCAGTCGGATCTGGTGGACCGGTATTCTCGTCCAGGGCAGCGAGGGTTACGTCTTCCATGCAGGCCAGTAGATGGCGAAAATCAGGATGGTTCATGCGTGACGCCTCCAATCGTCTAGAGAATGTGGGCTCTCGACACGAGTTACGTCAAACCAAGGGCGGCTTTTTGGGGACCCACCTCCTTTCCAGTTGGACGGGGGTTGGTTCTTCCATTATAAAACGGCCGAATTGGAAAAAAAAGTACGGAGAGGTAGGCGGATAGTAGGATTTATTTCTAAAAACCGTTGTAAGGTTGTCCCGAACCGAATATAATTCGTAATGATTATGATTTGTGGGAGAGGAGGAACTGACTTGCTTGTGAAGCTTCGCCGATTTTTCCTGGAAATCATCGGAGCGCTTTTGCTGGGATTAGCTGCGGCTTGGTTGACTACGAGCGGAAGGGGCAGCTGGTTTTCTGGCTGGCAGATCGAGTGGTCGCCACGCTGGCTGGACATCAAGACGTTTTTTCTCAGTATCGTGTTGGAAGCCATTCCGTTTGTGCTGCTCGGGGTGTTCTTTTCCGCTTTTATCCAGACGTTCGTAACGGAAGAACAGGTACGGCGTTGGACGCCAAAACATCCTCTGGTAGCTTTACCCTTCGGGGCATTGCTGGGATTTTTGTTCCCGGTCTGCGAATGTGCGATTATTCCGGTTGTTCGCCGTTTGATCCAAAAGGGGATGCCGCTTCACGTGGGGATTGTGTTTTTGCTAGCGGGTCCGATCGTCAATCCGGTCGTTTTATCTTCTACATACATTGCATTTGCAAGACAACCAGATCTGGCGTTCCACAGAGGGGCGGCGGCTTTTCTCGTCGCAATTATCATCGGCATATTGGTTTTGCTGTTTGTTCGTAAAAATCCGCTACGTCTGGGAATGGACTCACAAAATTGTCATGAAGAAGCTCATACGGAAGCGATGCGAGGTAAGCTTTCGGCCACGTTTTCCCACGCAATCGACGAATTTTTCGATATGGGGAAATATTTGCTGTTAGGTGCGTTTATCAGTGCTTTGCTTCAAGTATACGTAAGCAGAGAGACACTCGTGGAGATCGGTCAGACTCCGGTTGCGTCTCATTTGGTCATGATGGGGATGGCCTATCTTTTCTCCCTGTGCTCAGAGGCGGACGCCTTTATCGCGGCATCCTTTTCGAATTCCTTTCATAGCAGCTCGCTACTGGCTTTTCTCGTCTTTGGGCCGATGCTGGACATGAAAACCACGTTGATGCTGTTTAGCACCTTTCGCTTCGGATTTGTGGTCAAACTGGTTGCAATTGTCACCGTACTCGTACTCTCCGTGACAATGCTATGGCCGGTCTAAGGAGGGATTGTGATGAATCAAGCGAGTGTAAAACGACATTACTTCCTGCGCAGTTTGATTTTGATCGGGTTCACTGGGCTGTTAGCACAGCTCATCATTACGGATCGTCTCGGTCACTATCTGGCACCTCGATTGCATATGTTCAGCTATGTCACACTTGGGATTCTGATCATGTTAACGCTTGTCAGCTTACGGCAGGCTTTCTTGGGAGCAACTGCGTACGATTGCGACTGCGAGGATGCGCATAAGATTCCGCGCTCCTTGTGGCGTTCCGTGTTGGTATACGGGATGTTTGTCTTACCGTTGGCGATGGGATTTTTCATGCCGGATCAAATACTCGGCAGTGATGTGGCAGAAAAACGGGGGATCACTTTGCTCAGTTACGACGTGAAAAAACTGGCGGAGGTAACTGGAGCGGCGAATACCCCTAATGCGCCTACGCAGAGTGTGTCCAGTTTGCAAGGTAATTCGTCACAACAAGGAGGGGAAGCCGATCCGTCAGCATCCATACCGGTTCGATCTGATGAACAGATTCGCCAGAAATTTTCGGCCACTGGCTTGGGTGATTTTTACACGGACATGGCTGTGTCGTTGTACAAGCAACCCGTCATCATGCTCAATGACAAAGTGTTTTTGGATGGATTGACGACGATGGAGCTATACGCAAAGGAGTTTGCAGGCAAGGAGATCGAGACGCTCGGCTTTGTTTATCGTCAGCCTGATTTTACGGCACACCAGTTCGTTGTCGCACGCTTCTCCGTTTCATGCTGCACGGCCGATGCCAACGTTTTTGGGGTGCTGGTGGAAAATGATCAAGGGAGCAAATGGGCCAAGGACAGCTGGGTAAAAGTACGAGGAAAGCTGGAAGCGCGAACAGTAGACGGATATGACATGCTTGTACTGAGAGCAAGTAAGATCGAACCGGTCAAACCACCAAAGGATCCTTATGTTTATTACAATTACGATACACCTGTGGGCAATGAATGAGGGGGGTTATGCATGATTCGCGTTTTTCCTACGACCAGTCAAGATGCTGCTACACGCATGTGGCAGCTACAGCAAGCTGCATACCGTGTGGAAGCTGAGCTGATTGGGTGGAGTGATTTGCCGCCGCTACGAGAAACCGTCGAGGAGCTGATGGGGAGCGAGGAAACTTTCATCGCTTATGTAGAGGAGGGGGAGTTGGCTGGAGCCCTATCGTTCCAAAAAATGGGGATAAGCTCGACATCCACAAAATGATCGTAGACCCCAAGCATTTTCGAAAAGGAATCGCGAGACAATTGCTGATTCATCTTGAAACGATTTACGCGGATGTAAAGACGATCGTCGTATCGACGGGTGCTCGGAATGAACCAGCAGTCCAGTTATACTTGCGCCAAGGATACGAATCGACAGGGACAAAAGAAGTTGCACCAGGACTTGCGCTCGCATTCTTTCGAAAAGAGCTGTAGAACGAGAAGATAGAGTCCAGTCATCTATGTTCCTTTTATGAGGAGGACAGGATTCCTATAAAAGCCAACCAAAAAGCTGACGCTCGAATGATTGCTCGGACGTCAGCTTTTCCTTTTACTTGAGTTATGCTTCACCCAACTGAACTTTTCTTCTCGCTACCATTTTACTAATCAAGCCGTGGCGAGGCGAGAACAAGAACGCCAGGAGGAACAACAAGCCAGCAACAGCTGTCATGGCACCCGCGATCGAGCTATCCAGCCACGAGGCGAGGAAGTAACCCAGAACGGCGGAGAGGACGCCTACTCCCATACTGATGAAGAGCATGACATGCAGGCGATCGGTAAGCAAATAAGCAGTAGCACTGGGAACGACGAGCATCGCGACTACGAGGATCGCTCCTACGCTTTCAAAGGCAGCGACTGTTGTCAGTGAGACTAGCGTCATCAGCAGATAGTGAAAGAGCATGACCGGAATCCCGATGGCAGCCGCGAGAGCAGGGTCAAAGCTGCATAGCTTGAACTGTTTAAAAAACAAGCCGATGACCAGCAGGCTGAACAGGAATACGCCTCCTACACCCCACAAAGCGCGAGGGCCCATGTCAGTACCGCCTAGCTGCCAGGTATCCCATGGGACGTAGGCGATTTCTCCATACAGAACGCAATCGAGATCGAGATCGACTTGCTGGGTGTAGAGCGAGACGAGGACGACACCGACTGAAAAGAGGGCCGTAAAGGTCACCCCGATAGCTGCATCGGACTTGACACCACTCTGATTCAGCATCTGGACAATAAAAACAGTGATCAAGCCAATGACGGCGGCACCGATGAGCATAGGCAGGATATCCCGGCTGCCACTGAAGAGAAAGGCGAGCACGATTCCCGGCAGAATAGCGTGACTGATGGCATCACCCAGCATCGCCATCCGGCGCAAGATGAGGAAGCAGCCGAGAAAACCACATGATGCCGCTACCAGTGAGCCAGTCAAAATGATTAAGAACGTGTTCACAGCGATAGCCCCCCTTGGTTCGAAGGTTGCAGCAGGTGAGAGACGCCCTGGTGATCCGCAAGTCTCGGAGTCAGGTCATAGGCACTCAACTGAGCAAGCATGAGGGACAATTCCTCGTCAGATAATTGGGGAGCGAGCTCCTCCTGATTTACGTCAATTTCCAGGTCGTGGTATTGATTTTGATTCATGTGGTACAGATCCCAAAGACGCTGATTCAGGACGAGACGATGGGCTTCCTTTAAGCCATCCGGAGTAAAGGTCCAGAGCAGCTCTTCTTTCGTACGAGATCGTTCCGTTACATAGCGTTTCTTTTGCAGCGCGTACATGGCCTTGCGAACGGCTGAGGCTCGTTTCCCGCATTTCTGTGCCAGGTGTTCCCCACTGAAACCGTAATAGACTCTGGTAGGGCGCCTTTTTGTCTGTTCTTCCAATTTCTCGTACAGAGCCTGCATGACATCCTCGCGCAAGATTTTGTTGCGCATGCTCAAAAAACGTACCATCCGCGCCAACACACCACGGCGAGGAGAGAAGAGCAGAGAGAGCAAGAAGAAGGCAGTAGCAGAGAGCACGATGGTCGGGCCCGTCGGGAGATTTTCCTGCTGGGTACTGATGAGCGTACCGAGAACACCGCTGAGTGCTCCAAAGAAACCAGAGAGAATCACCATTTTTCCGAGCTTATCTGTCCAGTAGCGCGCAGTGACTGCAGGCGCGATCAGCATCGCTGCGACCAAGACGACACCCACAGCCTGTAATCCAATAACGACAGACATCAGGAGCATGAGCATCAAGACGCCGTCGAGCAGGCCCATGGGAAATCCCAAGCCGCGTCCGAAGCCAGGGTCAAAGGAGAGGAGCGTAAATTCTTTAAATAACAGGGCCGTTGTCACAATCAGGACGGCCGCTACAATCATGATGGTAATTACGTCATGGAAGACGAGAGATGCGGCTTGCCCGAACAGGAATTTGTCCAGACCGCTCTGATTGCCACTAGCGCTGTGCTGAATGTACGTCAGTAGTACAATACCGATTCCAAAAAAGACAGAAAGGGTTAGGGCGAGCGACGTATCTTCCTTGATCCGCGTATGCCGAGAGATAGCGGTGATGCAGTAGGTGGCCAACAGTCCCGCTACCCCTGCACCGATTAAAAAAAGTCCGATCGATTTGGAACCAGTCAACAGGTAGACAAGGCATACCCCAGGCAGAGCAGCATGGGCGAGGGCATCTCCCACCAGAGATCGTCCTCTCAGGAAGGCAAAGCATCCGAGAACGCCGCTACTGATCCCGAGCAAGACGCACCCCATCAAAACCCATTGTGTATTGGGATCTTGCAGGGCAAGCCACACATTCATGAGTCCGTCGCCTCCTTTGTAGAAGGCGAACTGGTTAGCAATACTTGATTGCCCATAATATGGAGCCTTCCCCCGTAGGTCTTTTGCAAATTCTCGGGAGTGAACGCTTCTCGTGTGGGACCTGCAGCGATGACACGACGATTGAGCAAGATCGCCCAGTCAAAATACTCTTCGACGGTTTGCAAATCGTGATGGACGACCAGCACGGTTTTTTTCTGTTGCTTCAGCTCATTTAGTAGTTGAATAATTGCTTTTTCGGTTGCAGCGTCGACACCCGCAAACGGCTCATCCATGAAGTAGAGCTGAGCTTCCTGTGCCAGTGCACGAGCCAAAAAGACACGCTGCTGCTGACCGCCGGATAGCTGACTGATTTGGCGGTTCGCATAGTCTGCCATTCCTACCTTTGACAAGCATTCCATTGCAAAATCGCGGTCAGCCTTGCCAGGGCGTCGAAACCAGCCTAAACGTCCGTAGCGGCCCATCAAGACAACATCCAACGCGTCGGTAGGGAAGTCCCAATCCACTGACTCGCGCTGTGGTACATAGCCGACAAGTTTTCGTTGCTGCTTGTAAGGCTGGCCATAGATTTCCGTTTCACCAGAGGCTACGGGGATCAAACCCTGTACGGCTTTGATGAACGTAGATTTCCCGGCGCCATTTGGGCCGATGATACCGATGAGCTTTCCCTCAGGAACCTCAACGTGAACACTTCTGAGGACGGGCTTCTTTTGATAGGCGACGGTCAAATCCCGAACCCGGAGTGGTACAGATTTCGTTCTGATAGACATGCCTCACTCATTCCTTTCTGACAAGCATGTTATTTCAAGGCTTTCACGATGGTGTCGACGTTGTGCCTTACCATTCCGATGTAGGAACCCTCAGGTGTTCCAGGCGCTCCCATCGCATCGGAGAACAATTCTCCGCCAATGATTACCGTATGATTTTTTGCAGCAGCACCTTGGACGACAGCCTCGATAGAGCGTTTCGGTACAGAGGACTCTACGAATACGGCTTTGATCTGGCGTTCAACCAAGGAATCTACCAGCTGCTGAACATCCTTGAGTCCGTACTCAGAAGCGGTGCTGATCCCTTGTAAGCCGAGTACTTCTACATCGTAGGCGTGACCGAAATACTGAAAAGCATCGTGAGCAGTAACCAGAACTCGTTGTTCTTTCGGGATGCTAGCGAGCTGCGTGCGTGCATAATCGTCCAGTTCTTTTAGTTCGCCAAGGTATTTTTCCGCGTTTGCCGTGTAGGTGTTTTGGTTCGAAGGGTCAATCGCGACCATGTCGTCCCGAACTTGCTCCACTGACTTGATCCACAAGGAGACGTCGAACCAGACGTGAGGGTCCGGATTATCGGGAGAAGCGGGGTCCGCGAGCAAGTCGTCTTTGGTCAGCTTCGCAGTTACAGGTTTGACAGGTTTGCTTTTGCCGATTTTTTCAAAGATATCAATCATTTTGCCTTCGAGATGCTGACCGGAGTAAAAGATGATGTCCGCATTATTGATTCGCTTGATATCCCCCTCAGATGCTTTGTATAAGTGAGGGTCTACGCCTGCTCCCATCAATTGAGTGACTTCGACGTGTTCGCCGCCGACTTGCTTAACGATGTCCGCGACCATACCAGTTGTCGTGGTGACTTTCCATATCCCGTCCTTTGCTTGCGGAGCATCATGATTCGAGCAGCCTGCAAAGAGCAAAGAAGCAGTCATGATGGTAGTGAGAATTCCAGCTCTCCAACGAGTCAAATATGTAGGTTTCAAAGTTTGTCTCCCCTCAATTCTTTTTTATTAATGCACGAATGTTTCCTTAGGGCAACTTTAGCACATAAATATTCCTTTATGCAACAGTATTCTCTTAAGTGAAAAAAGTTGCCTGTATGCAAGTATGTCGTTTTTCGAGTCCAGCGTTTTTGTGAGGCTAGCATATGCAAAAGGCAGGTGAACGTGTCACCTGCCTTGGTACTTCCTCATTTTTTCATGATCAAATGGTGCCGGACCGCGTAGGCTGCCAATTGAACACGATTCGCTAACTGCAGCTTGTCCAAAATGTTTTTTAAATGATTTTTTACCGTATTTTCAGCGATGATGAGAGCCTCGCTGATTTCTCGATTCGTTTTGCCTGCCCCGACGTACATGACAATTTCACGTTCGCGTGGGGTAAGAATTTCCGGAACCATTCCATCGGGTTCTTCGTCTTGACGGAAGCGATGCAGCAGCCTGTTTGCCATCTCACGCGACAGCTCACTGTCTTCGCCCAACAAAGCGTGTAAGTAATTGATCCAGTCGTCCGGCTCCAAATTTTTCAACAAATAGCCTTGTGCGCCAAACTGGATGGCTGTAATGAGATCACCGACATCATCAGAAACACTCAAGATGACGACTTTGATATGTGGATACGCTTTTTTAACTTCACGTGTAGCTTCCAGGCCGTTCCATTTGGGCATGTTGATATCCATCAAGATGAGGTCGGGCTGTAGCTGACCGCATAGCTGAAAGGCTTGCTCGCCGTTTTCCGCTTCCCCCACGACTTCAAAAGAAGGGTCTGGATCGAGGAGACTACGGATCGCAGAGCGCGCCATAGGGTGGTCATCGGCAATCAATACTCGGTAGCCGTTCATTTGGTTGTACCTCCAGAATGGGATGTTAGGACGATTGTCGTGCCTCCAGCCTCTCGTGGTCGAATATCGATCGTAGCTTGTAATTGCTTGGCTCGATCATTCATCATCGAAAGTCCATATTTTTTCGCCTCTTCAGAGGGCTTGGGCATGCCGATTCCATCATCCTCAATTGCGAGTGTCCAGCTCCGAGGCTCGGTAGTGGAGAGGTGCAGCCATGAATGGTGAGCCGAAGAGTGCTTGCGGATGTTGGCAAACGCCTCTTGAATGATCCCGAATAGCTGTACCTCTTCTGCTGGTGTAAAAAAGTTTTCCCTGATTTGTAGCTCGGGAGAAACATCAATTCCGGACAGAGCGCTCCATTGCGTTAACCATTTTTTCAATCGCTGTTCCAGACTTCCTTCTTCAGGTAGGGAGCGCAGATTGAAGATGGCTTGACGAACATGGTTGTCGATGGCGGAAACCGCAACACGAGCATCGTCGAGCTGTCCTTGCCTTAATTTCACGTTCAAAAAAAACAAAGACTGGGCAATTCCGTCGTGTAGCTCGCGAGCTAGGCGCTCTCTTTCTTCATAGACAGCACGGCGGGCTTGTTCTTCCACGATTTTCGCATTCATTCGCTCCAATGTACGAAACATCCACGTGGCAAATAAAAAGGAGAGTAGCAAGGTCATTAACGTAATGTAGACGTTGCCCGTTTCCATGGACATATAAGGTAATAGAAAGTCATGTCGCACAAACTCAAAGCCCCCGATAATGACGGTGGGGATCAGTACGGTCAGCCAATAAAAAATACGATATGTCATAGTGGAAATCCCTTCCTTGCCTCTATCAATCAATCCTAGTATACCGAAGCGAGCGGTCGGATGGTATACTCGGTATCAGAATAAGCGTCTGCAGGAGGGAGAACATGAGCAAGATAGCAACAGCGTTAACCATAGCAGGTTCTGACAGCGGCGGTGGGGCAGGAATCCAAGCCGATCTCAAAACCTTTCATCAACTGGGTGTTTACGGAATGAGTGCCATCACGGCAGTGACGGCTCAAAATACATTAGGCGTTGCTGGCGTGTACCCGATCCCCGTGGAAGCCGTTTCCCAGCAGATTCGTGAAGTGCTGCGTGACATTGGAGCGGATGCAGCCAAAACTGGTATGCTTTTTGATGCGGCCATCATCCAGGCGGTTGCAGAGGAAATCGGTTCGTTTGGGATTCAAAAGCTGGTAGTGGACCCGGTGATGGTCGCAAAAGGGGGAGCCAAACTCTTACTCGATGAAGCTATCGCTGCATTAAAGCAGCATTTGCTTCCCGTGGCTGAAGTCGTCACGCCGAACTTGCCAGAAGCGGAGTGCCTGACAGGAATGCAAATCCGGACTCCCGATGAAATGCGAGAAGGCGCGAGGGCGATCCACGCGCTCGGGGTTCGAAACGTGCTCATGAAAGGCGGTCATCTGGAAGGGGATGTGGTCGTCGACATGCTCTTCGACGGACAAGCCTTTTATGAAATTTCCCATGAGCGCGTACAGACTCGTCACACCCACGGAACAGGCTGCACCTTTTCAGCAGCATTGACTGCTGAGCTGGCGAAGGGAACGGCTCTCGTCACCGCTGTGGAGCGGGCGAACCGTTTTATTTTTGAAGCGATCAAAACCGCACCACAGCTAGGTGGAGGTCATGGACCGACCAATCATTGGGCTGTGATTGCTTGATAAAGAGAGCCCCCGTAAGCAGAATGAACTGCTCGGGGGCTCCTACTATTTGATTTGAAGCGTGAAGCCATCCGAGAGGCGGGACGGGTAGTCTGTAAGAGTAAAGGTGTACGTATCGGGAGTGCCTTTCGCTGTCGTCCGTTTATACAGTGAGCCGTACCTCTGGCTGGACTTTACGTCAGATGGATCTCCAGATGACGATGACCCGCTTACGTGCTCGTACTGATTTCCCCGATCATCCGTGAGTTCGTACCCAAAAGAGCTGAAGCGATTTTCATCTTGTTTCTCGACTTTCAAGAGAAAGTCCATTCCCACCACATCTTCATTTTGTCGTAATGCAGTCAGCTGGAGGCGGGAGTCAGGCGCCTTGATGAGCGTGCCTTTCTTGCCATCGATGACGACTTGTAACTTGTCTTTGTCCAGCGCCCGGATCCCGTCAGCTTTGAGCACCAGTTTTTCCGGTTGTTCAAAGTAGTTGCTCTCCAGATTGTAAGTGACCTTGTTTTGTCCGTCTTTCGTGGAAGGTATTCCATTCCCCCAGAACGCATAGGTACGTCCTTTTTCATCCTCCAGGCGCAAGCGGTCGAAGTCGAAAATATGCTTGGTATTGGCCGGGTCGAATTGTATGCTCACCTCAGTCTGCGTCGGATAAACGACGATCTGGGAAACGGTGAAGCGTTGGCCATCGATTGTCACGTCCTGGTTGACAGGATAGACACTTTCTTTTAAGGTCTCATACTTGGTTTTATTGATAGGGAACGTGACTTGAAAAGGTGTTTCCAGCTTTTTCTGATCGACAGAGAGAGTGACTTTTGCTGTAAGTGTGTCCGGAACGTTTGGTGTATTCTCCCAGAAAATGTCAAGGCGATTCTGTTCAATACTTGTTGCTACCGATTCACCACTCGAAGACCAACTGTAGCCTGCTACCCAGTCCGATCCATTCTTGTCGGAAAAGCTTACATTCTCCAAGTCAACCGCATGACCGTCCTGCTCATGGCGGATCGTATAAAAAACGATCATACGCTTCTGATCCATCAACACCTGATCCACCGTAAAGCTCACCCCATCATGTGCCGCGCTAGCCCCGATTGATTGCACCAAGTCATGCTTTGCCGCCATTTGCAACCCTTTGTCATCCCGTATAAGTTCGACGAGCTTTTCCATGCCTGGGAGATGACTTACATACGCAGCGACAACGGGGGAGAGGCGTATGGAAAAAAATAGCCCCATCATAAGGATGCCGACGGCCATTGCCGATCCCCACCGAGCCAAGGTCCTGTGACGATGTCTTATCCGCCGTTGTTTTGCCAGCTGCATTCCGTTGCGTATATAACGATCGATGCTTTCAGGCACCGTGATGTTTTCCATCCGTTCTTTTTCATTCCATAATTCCTTTTCGAGCTGTTTGAATGACTGATCCTCTTGCATCTTTTCACCACTCCTTTCCCAAGTCTTGCCGAAGTGCTCCCAGTGCCTTGTGAAGCCAGGTTTTGATCGTTCCCTCAGGATGTCCGAGTACCGTAGCAATTTCCCGAATGGTCAGATCCTCAAAATATTTCAGGATAATGACATGTCGATGAAGGGGAGTAAGCCTTTCGAGAGCATCTTCTAGATGGAGACGGGTAGCTGACTGATCCGAGAAGGTAGGTTCTTTCTCAGGCTGGGCGTCCAAATGGGATGGATGCAGGACCCAGCGTTTTTTGTGCTTCTGTTCATCCATGCATACATGAATCACGATGCGTGTCAGCCAAGTGGAGACATACTCCGGTTGCTTGATTTGAGAGAGCTTGAGATAGGCTCTGCAGGTTGCTTCCTGAATGGCTTCGAGTGCGTCTGTTTCATTTCGCAGGAACGCATACGCCACTTTATACAGTTTTTCCTTGTGCATATTGAGTAATTGGTAAAAGGCATCGTCGCTTCCTCTCTGCGCCTCTGCTACCAGCTGTTCCAGATTCACGTAACCCCCTCCTACCTGATTAGACGAACGAACAAGGGAAACGGTTTTCCAAAAATAAAAAAGGGAAGAGATATGGGTTGCGTGCGAACCAAACGCCCAGTCGGTGCTTATTTTAACGTATAGGAATTTTTAAGCGCAACGCGCTCCTCCATGAACAGGCCTCGACAGGGGTTTTTTTATAGAAAGAAAGGTGAGGCGAAATGAATGTGGATCAAATGGGTAACGATTCATGAGTCATACGGTCTTCCGCGAGTAGCGCAGGAGTGCCGCAGATACTTGGAGAGACAAGGGATACGTGTGCGGTTGTTCTCCAAACAAACGAAACGAGCAGGACATATATACATGCTGCAAGTGCCTTCTGATCAAGAGGAACAAGCGAGATACTGGCTACGCGAATTCAAAAGTTCCTTCCAATAACGATAGTAGGCGGTCTGCCAACCTCATCCTGCATCGCTATCCAAAGACGAAGCTGGAGATGAAGGAAGAGGAACGAAAGTACAAATGGGGCAAGTACGGAAAAGGGATGTACGTGTATCCTGACGTAAAGGCGAAGGCGCTGCAAGCTTACTTGGAAAAAGAGATCGCACGACTATTTCCGCAAGCCAAAATCGAGTACTTCACGTGAGTTGCGACAAGGAAACTGCCTGGATTGCGGGCAGTTTTTTCTTTTTTTGACAGAAACCGAATCGTTTCGACAAACGAATGTAAGCGTGCTACAATATGGAGTGCTCTCATTTTCGTGAAAGGAATCGAAGTATACATGAAGTCCATATTGATAACCGTTGAGGGGCCCATTGGGATCGGCAAGACATCGCTATCGCGAGAATTGAGCAAAGCCTTTCAATTGGAGCTGCTGGAAGAGATTGTTTACGAAAATCCGTTTTTGGGCAAATTTTATGAAAACATAGCCGAGTGGAGCTTTCAGCTCGAGATGTTTTTCTTGTGCAACCGGTACAAACAGCTTCAGGATATTCATTCCCAGTATTTGAATCAAGGGACTTCTGTTGTCGCCGACTACAATATTTTCAAAAATACGATTTTTGCCAAACGAACTTTATCCGGTGACAACTTGCCCAAGTACCTCAAGATTTATGATATCCTGACAGAAGATTTGCCACAGGCTCATTTAGTCATTTATTTGACAGCATCCATCGATACGGTCATGAATCGCATCGCTTTGCGCGACCGGGAAATCGAAAGAAGCATGGACGTTGAGTACATGGAGAACTTGATCGCGGATTACAACGAGTTTATGCAAGCATTTGAAAAGCACCACCCGGATACGCCGGTCATCAAGTTTGATTGTGACCATTTGGACTTTGTGCATCGACCGGAAGATTTGCGCTACGTTCTGGAGGCAATCGGGCCAAAAGTACGTGAGCTGAAGTCAGTGCAAGGGTAATAGGGGACGAGCTTTACGCTAGTATGTGAATAAGGAGTTGCGTACATGTCTAGGTTTCAAAACAGCCATATCCGTGAAAAATACGGAATACCAAACAATGCGGTCATCACTATCGGTGGAACGGTAGGGGTAGGCAAATCAACATTCACACATGCGCTAGCCGAGCAGTTGGGTTTTCGCGTGTCTGTTGAAAAAGTGGACAACAACCCGTATTTGAGCCGTTATTACGGTGATTTGTCGCGTTGGGGCTTTCATTTGCAAATTTTCTTTTTGGCTGAGCGTTTCAAGGAACAAAAGCGTATGTTTGACTATGGTGGAGGATTTGTTCAAGATCGCTCCATTTATGAAGATACAGGCATTTTTGCTCGCATGCTGTACGAGCAAGGGAATATGACAGAAGAGGACTACCGTACGTATACGGAATTGTTCGAAGCGATGGTCATGACGCCGTACTTCCCTCACCCGGATATTTTAATCTATCTGGAAGGCAGCTTTGACGACATCATCGACCGCGTGAAGGAGCGGGGACGTCCCATGGAACAACAGACCCCAGTCGATTACTGGCAGGATTTGTTTGGACGCTACGAAAAGTGGATCGGGTCTTTTACCGCCTGTCCAATCTTGCGAGTCAACATCAACGAGTACGATGTCGTAGAGGACCCATCCTCCGTGGAGCGCATCATCGCTCGCGTAGCAGAAAAGATTCGCATCGGCAGAGCAACACGATTGTAGTTCACATTACCCGCAAGTACGACATTATTTATTGATTTTTTGTGCAGACCCCTTCCTTAGTTATTCACCTTGGGAAGGGGTATTTTTGCGGACAAAGGCTTCTATGACCGAAATGGCAATCCATTATTTTGCAGTTGGAATCATCAAGGTGGCTGCGCAATGCACATCCAATCAGGGGAAATCGGCCTCGAACAAACCCCGGTGTGGTATAATAACCCTATCTTAGACTAAAGGAGCTCATACATGGCAGAAGAATGGTTTGAACGCAGCTTTCGCGAAGATTACGTGCTGGTGTACCGGCATCGTGACGATTCGGCGGCCGATTCAGAGGTTGCCAATCTGCTGGCACGATTGCCGATCAAGGACACGGGGCGCGTGCTCGATCTTTGCTGCGGGAGCGGGCGTCATTCCCGTGCGCTGGCTCGCCGGGGGTACGAGGTGGTTGGTGTGGATCTGTCGCCTGTTCTCCTGCAGCTGGCAGAGGAACACAACGACTATTCACATCTAAGTTTTACCCGCTGTGACATGCGCACGATCCCGTTTCAGAATGAATTTGACATTGTCGTCAATCTGTTTACCAGCTTTGGTTATTTTTCTACGGATGAGGAAAATGCAAAAGTGGTGCGGAATATGGCCCAAGCGCTGAAGCCAGGTGGAGAAGTCGTCATCGATTATCTGAGTCCTGTCTTCGTAAAAGAAAATCTCGTGCCAGAGTCTACCAAGGAAGCAGAAGGCATGTTGATTCACGAAAAGCGCTGGATAGAAGACGGATTCGTAAAAAAGCGGATTTCGATCACCGATGATCAGTCGAGCGAACCGCGTGAGTATATGGAGCAAGTGCGATTGTTTACCGTCGAGCAAATGATATCCATGTTGGAGCAAGCAGGTTTTATACAAATCCAAGTGTTTGGAAACTACCAGTTTGAGCCGTATGTGGCCGCAGAATCTCCACGAATGATTTTCTACGCGATCAAGCAATAAAAGGCTAGTGATCTACGTGACTATCCTGCCAGTCCCGTGAATATGATGGTGTTACAACCGTTCATCGGACAAAAGGGGGGCGCTGCTTTTGAGTAAACTGTCTTTGGAGCAGGTCAAACTGTATTTGGGCAAAGTGCCTGGCTGGAAGTTGGTCGAAGATCGGATGGCATTATCCCGTACTTATCATTGTCGTGATTTTGGTACAGCGATCAGCTTCGTGAATCGGGTAGCCGAGCTATTGGAGTATGACAGCCAGCACGTAGAAATTCATGTGAATGGCGGGTTGGTAACGTTTACTTTAGCAACCCGTGAAGCAAAAGGATTGACAGGCAAAGATTTTGCACTCGCTCAAACCATCAGCAAAGTGAGCTAGACCGGATAGGATAAGCCGCTTCGACAGTTGAAGCGGTATTTCTTTTGGCTTTCAGCGGCTGGTCTGATATGATGGGCAGTAACATCACTTTCGGAGGGATAGACATGGATATTCAACAACACGAACGACTGCTCCGCCTTTTGACGGACGAATTTGAAAACCAGGTAACGACGATTACTTTTACACAATGGGATACAGATCGTGAGGATGAGGAAGAAGAAACGCAATTCAAGGGCAAGCTAACTGGCTTTAAACTCACGGAGAACGAGTTTGAAGAAAAAGATCTGTTGCTACTGTTTGTAGACGAAGAGGCAGAAACCGTGGAAATCTTGATGGAAATTCCAGGTGAGGAAGTAGACCTGGCCACTTATGAAGAAGGACGCCTCGCCATTTTTGGCACCGAAGCGGAAGTCGTTCTGGAGAAATGAAACCGCAGCAACGATATCGTTATGTCGGTACGCCTGATCCGATGACACAAAAAGAGGCGTACCACTGTGAAAAATACATCAAGAAGAATCGTGGCGAGTTCGTTCGAGCAGGGGAGTATTGGGTGGATGTGTCTGCCTTGCTTTCCCTCTTTCATCTCGATTGCTGGAATTGCCGGACCGTTCACCGTGAGACCTGCTGTGAAGGTGGACAACCATACGCGGTTGAAAAGGGACAGATTCCCGTAATGGAAGCAGAGCTGCCAAACATCGCGGCTCGCTTGAAAGAAGAAGGAGAGCGTAAAAATTGGCTGGAGAAGGGCATTTGGGATGTGAGTCAACTGCCAGGGACGATCCGTATGCGTCACGGCGACTGTCTCTTTTATCAAGAGAATAACGGTAAGTACGGCTGCGCGATTCACGCGTACGCGGAACAGACCGGACGAGAGCTCCACCCGCTCAAGCCATTTAGCTGTCAATTGTATCCGATTGATTTGATTGAGACAGGAGAAGGGATCTTGTTAACCGCTGTTACGACAGAGACTTCTTCATTCTCACGTTGGGGAACTGACTATCTGGAGCATTTTTATTGCGCCAGTATCGAACGGCGCAAGCTTGCTGTACATGTGGACGATACGTTGTTTGCACTGGATGGATATCGACCTGCTTATGAATGGAATCTACCATTACTCCGGTATTTGCTACAAGATCAGTCACCACAAGTAGAAACGATTCTGACAGAACGTTACCTGCGCGTAGGTCTTGGCATCTGATTGGAACGACGGTTGCCTTGTGATATGATGGGAACGGCATTTAGTAGATTCGCAAAGGAGAAACAGCAATGAAATTCAAGACAACCCAAGACTCTCGAACCATTCAGGCTTCTCTGGTTCAACCTTCTGACACGAATTATCACGGTACGATCTTTGGGGGCACGATGATGGCCTATGTAGATGAAGTGGCCGCCATCGCTGCGATGCGCCATTCGCGTCGCCCAGTCGTAACGGCTTCTATAGACTCCATCGATTTCCTGGCACCCGTCAAAATGGGGCATTCCATTTGTCTCGAAGCGTTTGTTTCTTCTACAGGAAGAACGTCAATGGAAGTTTTTGTGAAGGTGATATCAGAAAATCTGCAAACGGGCGTACGCGTTTTGACCGCAACCTCGTTTCTCACCTTCGTCGCTTTGGACGAAGCTGGCAACCCTACGGATGTGCCTAGCATCGTTCCGGAAACCGATGAGGAGAAGCGATTGATGGCGTCAGCTGAAGAACGCAAGAAAATGCGTAAAGAGCGCAAAGCCAACACACAAGCGTTTATCAGCCAGCTGACGATTGAAAAGACGATCTAATTCGCGATGGCTGCACCTGAGCGACAGTTCGCTCGGTTGCCATAAGGTAGCAAAAAAGGGGAGGGGCTTGCATGAAGTACCGCAGATTGGGGAAAACAGATCTGAATGTTTCGGTGGTTGGAGTAGGTACTTGGCAATTTGGCGGCGAATGGGGAATGGACTTTTCTCAACACGACGTCGATCAGATCCTGGACAAGGCAAAAGAACTCGGTATTAATTTGATCGATACTGCAGAATGCTATGGCGATCATTTGTCCGAGAGCCTGATCGGGGATTACCTTCGTAGAAATCGTCGTGAAGACTGGGTCGTAGCCACCAAATTCGGTCATCATTTTCATGACAAGTTCACCCGTACGAACCAATATGGGGCGGCAGAAGTATTGCAGCAACTCGATCGCTCTTTGGGAGCTCTGAAAACGGATTACATTGATTTGTATCAGTTCCATTCCGGTCCAGATGAGTCCTTTGATAACGACGAGCTTTGGACCATGCTCGATAAACAAGTACAAGCAGGGAAAATCAGACATCTGGGCCTCTCTATCGCCAAAAATGAAAACCTGCATCAGACACAGTCCGCGTCGCAGGTAAATGCAAAAACCATTCAAGTCGTGTACAACCGCTTAGATCGTAAACCTGAGGAAGCTGTATTTGCTTCCTGCGAGCAGCAAGATCTGGGAGTCTTGGCACGTGTGCCTTTGGCGAGTGGATACTTGAGTGGCAAATACAAGCCAGGTTCCGTTTTTGCGGGGAACGATGTCAGACACCGTCACGATCAGGAGCACGTCGCTAATCTTCTCAAACAGGTGGAAGAGATCAAGCAAAATGAATTACCTGAAGGAATGGATATGGCGCAGTGGGCATTGGCCTGGTGCCTCAAGCATCCTGCTGTCACGACCGTCATTCCGGGAAGCAAAAGCCCGGCTCAGGTGGAAGCGAATGCCAAAGCAGCAGATTTCGTGAGCGAAGATCATCCGCAAGCGATCGTACAATAACGGAAAAAAAAGAGGAAAGGGGCTGCGTCAAAGGACACGCCCCTTTTTGCTTGGGCTCTTGTTATTCTAAAAAGCGGGATCTGATGTCGGGAGTTGGCAACATGCATTGCTCGGATTGGCCTAACCACCGATAGCGATTCCGTGCGATCCAATTATACACTACATCACGAAGTCCTCGGGGGAATGCCATTCCAATCAACGATAGCGCTGGCCATGCTCCGCTGAGCTTTCGTCCCACACGCAGGACTGCATCGGATTTTGTATAGAGCTCTCCGTCCTCAATCAAGACAACAGACTGTAGATTGCCTTCGTACCGATAAGCAGACAAGAGCTCCTGCCCTTTTTCGGATTGCAAAGAGGCAAAATGAATGCGGCCAATAGGATCACGCTGCAATATAAATTGAACGGCACCGTGGCACAAATGACAGACGCCATCAAAAAGTAATATCGATGCGGGTCGGACTGGCTGTTTGGATGAATTCATAGGGCAGCCCTCCAGGTTACGCTTGCATTGCCTTCTCCTATATCATAGCAGACGACAGCCGTAAAATGAATGGGGCTGTAAGGAGCTGCTTACACCCACATGAGAGATCCTTCATGAACCAGCTTCTCTGCTTGGAGCAAATCAGGGTGCATCTCTCTGTCGTCAGTGAGACGTGGAATGACTTTTCGAATCTGTTCATAGGCGCGTCCTGTACCTTTTCCGAGAGCGCCCGAACCAAAATCAATCGCTTGCGCTGCGGCCAAATATTCGATAGCGAGAACTTTTGTCGTATTGGCGACGACTGTGCGCAATTTGCGAGTAGCTGTGGTTCCCATGCTCACGTGATCTTCCTGGTTGGCGGAAGAAGGGATGGAATCGACGGAAGCAGGATGGCACAACACTTTATTTTCAGAAACAATAGAGGCTGCCACGTATTGGGTAATCATAAATCCAGAGTGAAGCCCTCCATTTTCCGTCAGGAAGCCAGGGAGTCCACTCAGCTGTGGATTGACGAGCCGCTCCGTGCGACGCTCAGAAATGTTGGCCAGCTCCGCAATGGCGATCGCCATAAAATCAGCTGCAAAGGCCATGGGCTGTCCATGGAAGTTGCCGCCGGAGATGATATCGCCTGTCTCCGTAAACAATATAGGGTTGTCTGTGACGCTATTGCATTCGCGCGTGACCGTTGTCCAGACATATTCGAGGGTATCTCGGGTAGCGCCATGTACCTGTGGAATGCAGCGCAGGCTGTACGGATCTTGCACGCGCAATTCTCCTTGATCTGTCGTTCTCTCGCTACCTTGGAGGTGAATGAGAAGCTTGCGTGCCGATTCTTGTTGGCCAGGATGAGGGCGTACGAGATGGAGCTGCGGGTCAAACGCTTTCGGTATGCCCCGCAGAGCTTCCACTGTCATGGCGGAAATGACCTCGGCACTCTCCATCAGAACACGTGAATCGTAAAGTGCCAGGCAGAGTTGTGCGGTCATGGCTTGTGTCCCGTTGATGAGGGCAAGACCTTCTTTGGCTTGGAGACGAATGGGAGCGAGGCCTACCTGCTCTAGAGCAGCTTTGCCAGATAGACGCTGACCATTTACTTCAGCTTCGCCCTTGCCCAACATAACCAATACCATATGGGCGAGAGGGGCGAGGTCACCGCTTGCACCCAAAGAACCCTGTTGAGGAATAATCGGATGGACACCACGATTGCATAGCTCGACGAGGTGGAGTAGCGTTTCTTCACGGATACCAGAGAAGCCTTTGGCTAATGCATTAATACGGAGTGCCATCATGGAGCGAACGACTTCCAAGGGATAAGGTTCACCCATGCCGCACGCGTGACTCATAATAAGGTTCTCCTGCAGATTGCTCACATCGTCACCGGAGATCATTACATCGGAAAATTTGCCAAAACCGGTAGTGATGCCATAAACCACGCGTTGCTCCTTGATTATTTGCTCGACCATGTTGCGGGATTGTCGCACATTTTCTAAAGCATCCGCTGTAAGCTCAATCCGAACACCATTTCTGGCGATGGACACAACCTCTTCAATACCCAAGTGATTCCCATCCATTTTCAAAACGTTTGTTTGCTGATTCATGACTGATTTTCCTCCTTTAGCATAGCAGAGAACGAAAAGAAAGAGGGGTTAGGATACTAGATCCTAACCCCTCTTCCTGGGCATGTATGTGATTGGGCAAAACGTGAAAGCCTTTTTCCCGGCATACGTCTTCCTCACTTTCGTTCATGTGCAGCTGTCTGATTATTTTTATAAGTACCTCAATTGTAACCTATGCATTTGCGCAGTCAAGTGGCATGTTGTCACGGCGACTCACTATTTTTTCAAAAAACGGGCTTAGTCCTTTTTCGTAAACTGGGCGAGTGTCGTTTCTTGAGCGGGATAAACGTCATACCATGTACTGTGTGATTTCACTAGAAAGGACGTGTTCCATTCCTTGGAAAAACGACGTAAAGTACCTCCAAGTATGGCTCCAATGCCTCCTGCTCTGCCGAGACGGCCGAAAGAAATGCCAAAACCGCCATCGATGATGCCGGCCCCGAAAGTTCCATCACCAAATCGTCCATCGCCAAACGTGCCATCGCCAAACGTGCCGTCGCCAAACGTGCCATCGCCGAACGTGCCATCGCCGAACGTGCCATCACCGAATTTGCCTTCTCCAAATCTACGACCGTCACCAAACTTCCCATCTCCCATCAATCCATCCCCTGAGTTGCCGAAACGGCCAAAACCAGTAAAACCAATGCGCCCTATGCCACAGCGACCGATTCTTCCATCGCCGAATCAATCCATTCCGAAGGCTCCAAATCGGATGCCAGCAAATCCAATGCCACCAAATCGGATGCCAGCTAACCCGATGCCGAACCGCAAACCAGTGAATCCAATGCCACCGAATATGGGAATGCCAATGCCGAATCACAGACCGCCTAACGTTTCTCCGAACATGCCGCACCGTAGAATGCCGAACTCGTCGCCAAATATGATGCCAAACCGCAGGCCGCCGAATTCATCCCCAAACATGATGCCGAATCGCAGAATGCCAAACTCTTCGCCGAACATGATGCCCAACAGAAGACATCCGAATTCGTCTCCAAACATGATGCCGAACTGGGGATCGCCAAATGCATCGCCCAACGCGATGCCACGAGGACATGCGGGCGTGGAAATTGAAATGTACCTGTTCAAGTTCCAGTTCCACATGGATCGGATGCAGTACTATCATCACAAATGCGAGCAGCATCGGGAAAACCGTCGCAAATACAGTGAATATCGCAAGCATTACAAGCATCATCAACGCAGAATGAAGCATTATCACGATCGTTGCCAAGCATGGGATCATAAAGGAAGTAGTTCCTTCAGTTCTCACGATCATAGAGGCTCCTCTTCGGGATGCGGTTGCGGATGCGATTGTGGCTGTGCGCATTAAAAAAGAAAAAAAGACGCCACGAAAACAGTGGCGTCTTTTCTTTGTCAGGACCAGTCAAGATTTTGAGGCAAAAGCTTCTGCTTCAACTCCTCGTTTTTTCATCTCCCGGCGAAGAGTCAGCAACGCATCGTCCTTGTTTTTGCATTCCAGAATAATATCGACATTGTATTGGGTCAGAGAAGAAATGAAGTTCACGAACTCATCCGGATTTATGTTGTCCGCATGGGAACGGAAATCTTTTTCCGACTTTGGAGAGGACATGTGCATTTTGGGAGTTCGGTCTCCCCATGTTTGAATGATACGCGGCAAATAATCGACCCAGTTTTCTCCGTTGTTTAAACAGTGATGGTGATGAATGTCCAAGACCATGGGAATACCAATTCGTTCACATAGCTCTAATGCCTCGACCATGGTAAAGGAAGTGTCATCGTTCTCGACGACGAGTCGCCTTTTTACAGAATCGGGGAGTTGTTCGAAATGGGTAGCGAACCTGTCGAGTGCGGCTGCTTTGTCATCGATGCCACCACCGATGTGAGTCACCAGCACTGAGTTGTCATCCAAACCAAGCAAATCAAAGACGCGGGCATGATAACTGAAATCGGTGATCGCCGATTGAACAATGGCAGGTTTTTCACTATTCAAGATACTGAAATGACCGGGATGGGCTGTCATGCGAATACCTTTTCTCCGTATGAATTCCCCAGCCTTTTGAAAGTCCCAGGCAAATTCCTTGGCCCAATCCCAGTTTTCTGCAACGGTATGGGTAGCTAATGGTACAAATTCTGAAGGGATGCGATACAGGAAAATGTGGTTTTCCACATTGTAAGCTAGCAGGTCCATCAGATTGAAAAAGTTCGTTTGCAAAATTTGTCTCAGCTTTTTCAGGCGTGCTTGGGGTTCTAATTTATTCAGCTGCGCGACTGTCGTTTTTTTGTTTGGGTTGTTTTTCGTCTTTACGCTGATACAGGCATAGCCCAAACGGATCAAGGCACTCACTCCCTTTACGGCGTCGTCGTTGGTTTAGTATCCCCGTCTTGCTCGGTTTCTGCTGATCGAAAAGTTCCCAGCACTTCATTCAGGCAGTAAAAGCATTGAGCATACAGAAGCGGTTGAGCTTCTTGTCAGTTGAAAATAAAAGGGATAAGATAGGGGAATATTACCATATCTCAATCGAAGAAACTCCGTTAAAAGGGGAAATGAATGAACACGCTGAGCCATTCGTACAATCTTGGACTTGTTTCTTTTTCTTACTTACTTGCGGTCTTGGCGTCGTACACTGCGCTAAATGTAAGCGCGCGTATTCACGGCTCTCCAAGCAAGGGGCGCCTGTTTTGGCTGTGTACGGGTGCGGTGTCGATGGGTCTGGGAATATGGGCCATGCATTTCGTGGCGATGCTTGCTTTGCACCTGTCCATTCAAGTTCATTACGATGTCGGGATAGTCTTTTTATCCATTTTGTTTGCGATTATAGCCTCTGGTATCGCACTATGGGTGATCAGTACTCACTCACTGACAGGGAAAAGGCTGCTTGTCGGCGCACTATTCATGGGAGCTGGGATCGCCTCGATGCATTACACCGGAATGGCTGCCATGCAAATGGATGCAGTCATTACGTACGATTGGTTTTGGTTTAGTTTGTCTATTCTCGTGGCAATAGCGGTGTCGGTAGTAGCTCTGCAGTTGACGTATCGCTTGCGCAATGCGGACAGCGCAAAAGGTTTCAGATTGAAGCTATTGGCGGGCCTGCTTATGGGTGCGGCTGTCGCCGGCATGCATTACACGGGAATGTTCGCTACTACATTTGTCAGTGGCCATCATACCGTAGCCAAGGAAGCTTACATGGCTGCTGATGCGAGGATGATTGCCTATGCAGTTGGAGTTGTTACGCTGTTGATTCTCGGTGTAACGCTTGTGTCCATCTACATGGACAAGTTGTTTGCAGGGAAGACCCGGCGGATCATAGAGAGTGACCAGCGATACATATCACTGTTTGAGCATAATTACGATGCTGTTATTTTTTACTCCGTAGACGGAAAGGAAAGTGTATTAAACCCTGCTGCAATACGTCTAACCGAAGAGAAGTGGCTTCCCCTCGAGGCTTTCATTCGCATGTGCGACATCGAGGATGGCGAGTGCGTAGCCTCTTTCTTTGAGTTAGCCGTTCGTGGAGAATCGAGAAATTACGAAGTTGCCTTGACTACCCAACAACGTCAGATTCATTTGAACATGACCAATGTTCCTGTGTTTGTTGATCACAAGGTAGCGGGAGTCTTTCTCATCGCGAGAGACGTGACGGTCCAAAAACAAGCGGAGGCCAAGGTGAATTATCTGGCCTTTCATGATGCACTTACTGGGCTGCCGAATCGCAGATTTGTGGAAGAAAAGCTGGATACAATGATTGAAGAAGCAAGACAGCTTGAGTATATCTTCTATGTGATGTTTCTTGACTTGGACCGTTTCAAGCTCGTCAACGATTCGCTCGGACATGACTACGGCGACTTGTTGTTAAAGGAAGCGGCCATGCGCCTGAGTAATTGCATCGGACAAAGAGGTGTTGTGAGCAGACTGGGCGGAGATGAGTTTATGGTTATTATGGCAGACGTATCGGAAGAGACAGTCGTGCAAGTCGCAGATTCTCTCAACCGAACGATCGAGCAGTCATTTCTCATTAATGGTCACGAGCTCTACATTACGACCAGTATTGGCATCTCCCGTTATCCGATGGATGGAGAAGACCGTCATGGCCTCATGAAAACGGCAGATACCGCCATGTATTCAGCCAAGGAGCGAGGAAAAAACAGCTATCATATGTTTGCGCCAGATTTGCAGCAAATCACGAGCGATAAAATGTTTATCCAAAACGAGCTGAATCGAGCGCTTGCTTTAGGCGAGCTTACTTTGTACTACCAGCCACAGGTTAACGCGTCGGATGGGACCATCGTAGGTATGGAAGCGTTGATTCGCTGGAACCATCCAGAGCGGGGACTCGTGTCACCCGACCAATTCATTGCAGTCGCAGAAGAAACGGGCTTGATTGTACCAATAGGGGCGTGGGTCTTGCAGACGGCGTGTCAGCAAAACAAGGTATGGCAAGACCTCGGTTTACCGCCGATCCGCGTAGCTGTGAATCTGTCAGCCCGTCAGTTTTTGAAGAAGGACTTTACCCAGATGGTCGCAGATATTTTGGAGCAGACTGGTCTGGCGCCACATTTTCTTGAGTTGGAGATCACGGAAAGTACGATGATCGACGTTCACCGTGCCAGCAACACACTGGCGGAGCTAAAACAGCTCGGGGTCTACATCGCCATCGATGATTTTGGAACTGGATACAGCTCCCTTTCTTATCTCAAGGAATTTCCGTTAAACCGTCTGAAGATCGATCGATCATTTGTTCGGGACATGAAGAAAAGCGCTAGCAATCGGGCGATAGTCTCCACGATTATCTCCATGGCCCATCATCTGGAATTGAAGGTCATCGCCGAGGGAGTGGAAACGAACGATGAGCTTGCATTTCTTCAAGAGCATCTCTGCGAAGAGGTGCAAGGATATCTTTTCAGCAAGCCGCTCCCACTGGAAGAAATCACGTCCTATATGCAAGAACAAACATTGAAAATATCATAAGGCAACCGACTTGAGCGCAGGGAGATGTTCCTGCGCTTTTGTTGTTCTCATCAAAGAATCTCGTTCAGAATGAATCAGAATCAGCATGCGTGGTCCATTCCAATGGTATAGCTGCTTATTTCATACGTACAATGTACTAATCTTGTGGCCTTGCCCATGTGATGAATCTAGGAAAAAAGGAGGGGGACGAATGCTCTGGCTTGGTCTGCTATTAGTTGTGGTGACTATTGTCGTCGCGATCGCCATTGGGTATCGGGCAAACGAAAGTGTACGCCGCTTTGATGAAGACGAGCACGAAAGCTTCATTGGCTCGAAGGCAAACTCGTGAGGGGGGATCACAGATGCAGCAAGAGAGGGAACATCAACTACTGGAGGACAAAAAGGACTTAAACAAGTTTGGCTATGCACAAGAGCTTCTCCGGGATATGGGTGGCTTCTCCAACTTCGCTATTTCCTTTTCCATCATTTCGATTCTAACGGGTGCTGTCTCACTATATGGACATGGGCTGCTGTATGGCGGCTCAGGAATGATGGGCTTTGGATGGACGATCGTCGCCCTATTCGTCATCTTGATTGCAGCATCTATGTCGGAACTCGCTTCTGCGATCCCGACGGCAGGTGCATTGTATCACTGGGCAGCCATTTTAGGGAGCAAACGATGGGGATGGTATACGGCATGGATCAATTTGATCGGTCAGATCGGGATCGTAGCCGGAATTGACTACTCCTTTTCCTTGTTTGCTGACCCGCTGTTGGCGAGTGCATTTGGATACACTTCGACGGAAACAACGACTTTGATCTTGTTCGGCATTACTCTTCTCTTGCACGGCATTTTCAATCACATTGGGATTCGGCTTGTCGCCCGTCTGAATGATTTTTCGGCCTGGTACCACATTGGAGTTGTGGTGATCCTCGTCGGAAGCTTGGTCTTCTTTTCGCGTCATGAATTACAGCCGCTCGATTACTTGTTCCAAGTCGGACAGACATTCTCTGACAAACCGTACGCGATCGCTTTCCTGATTGGTCTTTTGCAGGCACAGTGGACGTTTACTGGATACGATGCGTCAGCCCATACAATTGAGGAAACGATTAATCCACGGGTCCGTGCTGCATGGGGGATATTCACATCCGTAGCCTTTTCTTTCATTTTTGGTTTTATCATGCTCGCATTTGTTACTCTCTCCATCAAAAATGCAGCAGCGGCCAGTGAGGCTCCGAATGCCTTTATTTATGTCATTAGTGAAGCTTTAGGTGGGACCTTTGGTTCCGTTGTACTATGGCTCGTAACGTTTGCCATGTGGTTTTGCGGGCTTGCGTCCATCACTTCTTTCTCACGGATGCTGTACGCATTTTCACGTGACAAAGGGATGCCGTGGAGCAGACATTGGGCAGAGATTTCTACCAAGTACAGAACACCAGCAAAAGCGATCTGGCTCGTCATTATCCTTTCCTTTGCACTCGCCTTGTTTGATTACATCGTGAAACGGATCAATCCAGAAACGACATATACAACACTGGCGTTTTTGACAGCGGTCAGTGTGGTTGGACTCTACGTTGCTTACGGCATCCCTTTGTATCTCAAGCTACGTGCAGAGGCAAAAGGGATCTTTCAGCGCAAGCACTACGGTCCGTGGAATTTGGGCAATTGGAGCAAGACGATTAATGTGCTGAGCTTGATCTGGATCTTATTTATCTCGATTATGATGGTCATTCCTCCTAACCAGACGGCTGGCTACGCGCTGATCGCCATGTTTATTGTCCTTCTGATCATGGACCTGGCTTATTATCAAAAGCATTTCCCCGGTCCACAAGCCGCGTTGAACAAATCGGAGGAAGAAATAAAGAGTCAGGAAGCGAAGTACCGAAATTCGTAAGAGGGAAGAATGCTGAAAACAGCTTCTTTGCCGGTTCAGTCTGGCAGAGGGCTGTTTTTTTGCATAGCAGGGGTGAGGAGGCGGGAACCTACGATTAGATGAAGATTTCTGGCAACGAAGGAGAATTGGTTATGTGGATACCCAAAAAAAAGTTTGTGAAGCTAGGCGCGGCAAGCTGCTTCCTGTTCGCACATATGTGGACAAGCTTGCCAGTGACGAACGCACATACACAAGAATCGACGAACCGCTATGAGGTGGCAGGTATCACAGATCCACACGCGTTCGAGTCATTTTTCGGGAAGCTACAGAAATGGGTGAGCAAAGGCAATAAAGAGGCAATCGCCCATCACGTACAGTTTCCATTACGAGTGAACAGTGATGGTCAAAGTCGCTTTATCGCAAATGAAAAACAATTTGATGCCGAGTACGATCAGATCATGACGGAAAAAGTAAGGCATGCCTTGCAGCAACAAGATGTAAAGCAGACCTTTGTCAATTATCAGGGGGTCATGGTAGGGGGCGGTGAGCTATGGCTCAGGCAGAATGGTAACAAGTTCGTAATCGTGGCAGTCAATCTGTAATGGACGAACGAAGACCGGTCTCAACAAGAAAGGAACGTGATGAGATCGGTTTTTGTTCTGCTATTCATTCACAATGAGACCAAACAGCTTCGCGAATACATACGCCTGCTCGCGAGATATGGTACACCCTTTCAAATCCTCTACAGTCACTCCTAATGCATCAAACTGACAATCACTAAGATCAATTCCTTCTAGTTTTGTACCGGAAAACTGGGCTTGATCAATGTGGGTGCGAGACCACTCCATTTTTTGAAACTTTGAATAGCTAAAATCTGCTTTGGATAAAAAACTATCTTGAAAAATGACCTGCTTTGCGTTTGAAAATCGAAACGTTGAAAAGTCTGCTAAACACTTCTCAAATAAGACATTCCTCAAAGTTACTTCCGTTAAATTCATCCCGACCATCTTACATTCTCTGAATTCAGTCCTGTGAATGATGGCATTGCTTAGATCTATATTGGAAAGGTCACATTTTTCAAATAGGACATCTGTCAGCTCCGCTCCTGTCAAAGAGGAGTCTGAAAAGGTTACGTTTTGAAAGTGCATTTTTTCAAAGCAGACGTTTGTTGCCTTTTGATGTTCAATCAGACAGTTTTGAATGATTTTCGATTCAATAAAGTCATGGGATTGAATTTCATGGAGCTGTACGTCGGAAAGGTCATCTGGTAGGTTTGGAGACTCTAGTCTCAAGGTTTTCTTCTTTTGCATCATGTTTGCGTCACTCCAAAGAAGATGTTGTCTTCATAGGATTATACTTCGTGATACGAAAAGCCTTTAAAAATAGTAATCTAAATAGTTTTATCAATCATAAAGTTTGTTTAGCATGGACACACCTGACGAAATTATCTAAAATATCTTATAAATCGAGGGGAGTGGAGGACGAATGAAATAGTGTGTCCATCCAGAATGGACGTTTGTCATTTTTGCAAAAATGTGTTATATTCACGAAAAGGTTATTATTTTTTAATTTTATTTAACTTTTGCAACAGATAGAGAAGGAGTGGTTGCGAATGAGTTGGAACCCAGAGGCGTTGGCAGCGGAAGTGGCAGACCAAGTCATAACATGGCGCCGGTATCTGCATCAAAACCCTGAGCTTTCATTTCAAGAAAACAAGACTTCCCAGTACGTTTATGAAACATTGGCATCCTTTGGCAATCTTGAATTAACTCGTCCGACTCCGACTAGTGTGGTAGCTCGTTTGATTGGTTCACAGCCTGGTCCCGTACTCGGCATTCGAGCAGATATCGATGCGTTGCCGATTCAGGAAGAGAATCAGGTGCCTTATGCCTCCAGTGAAACAGGGGTCATGCACGCGTGCGGTCATGACGGCCATACGGCAATGCTTTTGGGAACAGCAAAAATTCTGTCCCAATTCAAAGATCAGATCAAAGGCGAAGTTCGGTTCTTTTTCCAGCATGCTGAGGAATTGCCGCCAGGCGGTGCAGCAGAAATCGTCAAGGCGGGTGCGGCGGACGGTTTGGATTCCATTATCGGCATTCATTTGGCGTCTTATATGCCTGTCGGAAAATTTGGTGTTCTCTACGGTGCGCTGACATCTTCTACTGATCGCTTTGATATCACCATTCAGGGCAAGGGAGGGCACTCTTCCCAGCCGGAAATGACCGTAGATCCTATCGTTATCGGGGCACAAGTCATCAGTCATTTGCAGCAAATCGTTTCCCGCAATGTGAGCGCATTGGACAAGGTGGTCATCTCGGTCACCATGCTAAATGCAGGGACAGCCTACAATATCATCCCGGACACATTGACTTTAACAGGCTCTACCCGGTGTTTTGACGCAGAGATCCGCAACAATATTCCGATGTGGATCGAGCGCATTGTCAAAGGGATTACCGACGCGCATGGAGCTTCCTATTCGTTCAATTACTCACTCGGCTACACTTCAGTCGTAAACGATACTCAAGTGACGAAGCTGATGGAAGAGACGATTCGGGAGCGCTGGGGTGAGGAAGACATCATGTATATTGACCCCTTGATGCCTGGGGAAGATTTTTCAGCTTATTTGGAAAAGGCACCAGGCTGCTTTATTCAATTGGGTGCCGGAAATGCGGAGAAAGGTTTTATCTATCCACATCACCACCCGCGCTTTGATTTCGATGAAGATTGCCTCGTTCGAGGGGTGGAGCTATTCATCCGAGCAGCAGAGAAAGTGGTTATGAAATAACAACAAAGATAAAACAGGGGGTACATCATGACGGAGGAACGCGTTAATGTGTTCAAGCTGCACTTCATTGTATTAATTCTGGTAGCTCTCACTGAGTTGATCGGTACGAAAAAAATCAACATCGGCATTGGTGTCATCGCATTGTTTCCTATGCTGTATGCACTCATTCTCGGAGGCTTTATCAGCTGGCCTAAATTCAAATGGCTGAAGGAAAAAGAAATGAACGCCGCAGCCAATATTTTGGGGTTATCCTTTTTCCTCTTCATCTGCAAACTGGGAGCCAACATCGGACCTGAACTACCCAAACTGATGGGCTCTGGTGTATCACTTCTGTTCCAAGAAGTAGGTCATATTGTCGGGACAATCGCGTTGGGGTTGCCTATCGCTCTGTTGATTGGCCTCAAGCGAGAGGCAATCGGCGCAACATATTCGCTCGATCGTGAGCCCAACCTCGCTATTATTGTGGACAAGTTTGGAGCAAACTCACCGGAAGCACGTGGAGCTCTGGGCGTCTATATTTGTGGTACACTCTTCGGTGCCATTTACATGTCCATCCTGGCGAGCCTATTGGGTAGCAGTGGAATATTCCATCCGATTTCCCTCGCGATGGGTGCTGCGGTAGGATCAGGTAGTATGATGGCTGCTGCAACAGGTTCTTTGGCTGTCATCTTCCCAGACGCGGCAAAAGATATCGCGTTTTATTCTGGGGCAGCCAATCTGATGATGAGCATTATCGGGACCTACGTATGTATTTTCGTTTCCCTCCCACTCACTCAGCGTCTGTATAAATGGTTGGAGCCAATTATCGGACGCAAGAGCAAAAACATCCAAGAAGGGGGGCAGCATAGCGCATGAACCAGGTATTGACGATTTTACTCATTGGCGTTATCGCTCTCGTGGGCAACTGGATTGGCTATCATGTACCACCGACCGAATCATTGCCTGGAATTTTGCTTTTGGCACTGATTACATTGATCGGGATGGGTTTTACACGTATCTTGCCGTTCAAGTCACCAGTAATTGTATGGATTTCTCTCTTCGCGATGATCGCCACTTCGCCGTTTTTCCCGGGGAATGCGTTCACGGCTGCGGCAATCGGAAAAATCAATCTGCTCGCATTAGCGACACCGATTCTCGCTTATGCAGGTTTGTCGCTCGGGAAAGACATTCATCTCTTCAAACAGCTTAGCTGGCGAATCGTTGTTGTCTCGCTCGTCGTTTTTACGGGGACGTTCCTGTTTGCCACGTTGTTTGCTGAAGCCATCTTTAAGATTCAAGGGAAATTTTAATTCCATTGTTCGAGTCGAAGACCTCCATGAGTCATTGTGCCATGGGGGTCTTCTCGTAGGTAAAAAGAATTGATCGATCAGGAAATGACGAGTATACTCGTAATAATCAGAACATTGCGGGATCATAGAGAGAGACTGGAGTGGAGAAACCATGATTATCGATGTGAAAAACGTCAGCTGGCAACGGGATGAGACAACCATATTGGACGGGATCGACTGGCAGGTCAAAGAGGGAGAGCACTGGTGTCTAGTGGGTCTAAACGGGTCCGGGAAAACAAGCTTGCTCAAAATCATCAGCGGGTACACGTGGCCGACCAAGGGCGAAGTGAGCGTACTGGACTATCTGTATGGGACGGTTGACCTGCGGGAAGTGCGCAAATCGATCGGATGGGTGAGTACGTCATTGATGGCACAGCTCCATGAGCACGAGACGGCATTCCGTATCATCCTGAGCGGGAGAGAAGCGACCATCGGATTGTATTCCATACCGCGAGAGGAGGATGTGAAGTCGGCGCAAGAATTGCTGGTGATGTTTGGTTGTGAGGCATTGAAAGATCGTCCGTACGGCGCTCTTTCACAAGGAGAACGTCAAAAGGTACTGATTGCCCGTGCCCTCATGGCTAAACCTCGACTTTTGATTCTGGACGAGCCATGTACGGGTCTCGACCTGTTATCGAGGGAGCAGCTGCTGGCGATGATCGAAAAAATCGCAAAGCAGCCAGGTGGACCAACACTAGTGTATGTTACACATCACATTGAAGAAATTTTACCTTGTTTTACTCACACGTTGTTATTGAAAGCGGGCAAGGTAGATCAGGCTGGGGAAACGGATCATGTATTGACGCCAGAGGAGCTGACGCGCTTTTTCGGCGTGAGTGTCGACATTCGCCGTTCGCAGGGACGTGCTTGGATCAGTCTTGGTGAAGAAGCCGTCATTCGTTAAGTTTGGTAGCAAACGGCACGCTCGTGTATGTTTGTGTATAATAGGAGTAAGGAACTGTATCTGGGAGGAGAGGAGAGATGGAGGCATGACCAATGTGGTTGCACCGATCGCAGACTCCACCTGGGCGATCATCACCTATGAAGAAGCATGGAACAGCTACATCAATAGCTACGTGATCAAACAAGGTGATTCGTTTGTGTTGATTGATTCCCAACTGCGAAAGCATCGAGCCTTTTTACAGAAATCACTTGAGGATATCGGTGCCACCGCTGAGCACATCGAGTACGTTTATTTTACACATCGTCACCCTGATCATATCGGCAATGCCGACTTGTTTCCATCCCGGAATAACTGGATACATCTGGATGATTATTATGAGCTGGATGATTTTTCCCAGACGCTATTCGGGCACACGTTTACCGGAAGCGGGGGAGATCTTCCGTCGCTACGCTTTCGACAACTTTCCTACCACACAGAAGGCTCCGTCGCCTTATTCGATCCGCAGTCGAAGGTATGCTTTACAGGAGATCATCTCTGTTTTCCCGACGCAGATTTGGGAAGTATCGTAGGGGAAGAGCCCGAAGTTCGCGAAGCGTATAAACAGTATATACAGATGTGGAAAGTAAAAGAGCCTGAGCGTGTCCAGGAATACGCAGATGGCTTGGAAATCATGCTGGATTGGCCTATTGAAGTATTAGCGACCGGACATGGCCCAATCCTAAAAGGAAATGTCGTTCCCTTTATTCAAGAGATCATCTCATTGGTTCGTGGATAAACATAAAAAAGACTTGAGTCAGCATGAATGCATGCGACACAAGTCTTTTTTTATGTGAGAACGGAATGCTATTCTTTTTTCTCTTTTTCTACAAGGGCAGGGTCCATGATTTGTACTTGATATTTTTTGTGGAGGTCTTCGAGCCATTTATCGATATTGGCTCTTCTATTTTTATCTTTCACTTTGTCTACGATGTCTGGTCGAGCTTGTTCAAGCGTTTGTTTTTCGTACTTGTCCTTGTTCTTTTCGTAGTAAGCCTTGATTTGCTCCTCTGTAGGCGGGAACGCTTTTTCCAGTAATTTATCACGCATCAAAATCAGTCGCGTTTTTTCGCGGAACTCTTGCTCCGTTGTATGTTTTTCATCGAGATACTCTTGGAACTTCTCAGGGGTACCTAATTTTTCTTTGATTGGATTGATGAGCTTGTCCAGATCTTGATCAGTTACAGAAACACCTTGGGCTTGAGCTTCCAATCGGTAGAGCTCAGCAGCGACTAGTTGTGTCATCACGGATGGACCGGACTTTACTTTGAGCGCATCATACACTTGCGTTTGAGTAATGGTAGTATTGCCAATCTTGGCTGCGACGGTATCTGTTGTTGTCCCTTTTGCTTGAGACACGCCGATGACAGCGAGACCGAAAATTAGTACGGATACAGTGAGTACGGATACATCAAACTTCTTCATAGAGTTGACCCTCTCTTTCATGCTTATCTGCCAATCAGTATAGGGGGAACATACGGGAGAAATATGTAACCCGTTCTTACAAG
The DNA here is from genome assembly GCF_001420695.1 of Brevibacillus choshinensis. Classification (NCBI taxonomy): domain Bacteria; kingdom Bacillati; phylum Bacillota; class Bacilli; order Caryophanales; family Paenibacillaceae; genus Brevibacillus; species Brevibacillus choshinensis. Next base: position 952,584 of record NZ_LJJB01000007.1, read on the forward strand.
AATTCCACAATCGCAAGAAATCTATGGGTGATTCTAGGGAAACGATTTCCGTGTAGACAAGGAAAAGCCGCACAGCCATAACGCGATGTGCGGCTTGTGATTCTAATGGAAATCTATGCGTTATCCAGCTTGTGTGGATGCTTTTTGCCATTCTTCCAGACGTTTCTCCAGTTCGGAACGATTCAAATGGAGAAAGCTGGGTGATGATTTTCCCATCAATTGCCGCAGATGGGTGAGAGCACGCTCGTAGTTACCCTTGGCTGCTTCAATTTCAGCGAGGCAGAACAGCTTCCATTCACGGGCAGATCGCTTGGTGGCAATCAGCTGATACGCTTCCCATGCACTCTCTACTTCTCCCAGCCGGGCGTGAGAACAGGCGATGAGCGCCAATGAATCAGTCATACCCTGATCTCGCTGATAGATGCGAAAAGCGACCTCCAAGGCTTCACTATAGCGACCGGAAGAATAGTAGACGATCGCCAGGTTGTAGAACAAATAGTGTATCATAGCTTGATTGAACAGCGAGGGTTGGTCTTTGCATACATGAATCCCTTGAACAATGAACTTTTCCGCAAGTTCATAATTGCCGGTCATAATTTCATGCGTTGATTTATCTAACATGGCTACTGCACGCGAGCGGTTCTTTCGATAAGAGGCGTCTAGCCATCGCAATCTCACTTCTGCGCGACGTTTGTATAGGTTGGCCATATATTGAAAGCGGAACGGCCAATGCAGTCGGATAAACATGACGAAAAGCACGACTGCTAGCCCCGCCAATGTTGACGTCAGATTCAGACTCAAATAATCCACGCAGATGACACCCTCTCTTCCCTGCTGCTTCTACTCATCCATCTTAGCACAGAACCTGTTCGCGTGACAGAGCATTGCCTTTATTTCGCAAGTGGGAGAATGCCTAGCTGACGTTTGCTGGATAGCTGCTGGGCTGCTATAAAGCCTTCGGAAACGGTGTAAAGCGTGTCGTTGATGGTAAGGATGCGATTGATATTGTTCTTGCTGTTGTACCAGCCATCACCAGATTTTTTCAAGTCTTGCTCAGTGAGGTGGGTAATCTTGCTGTTCAAAGTAAAGCCGGTTTTCAGATTCAATTGGTAGACATAGGCTCCTTGGAAAGTGAACGAACCGTATTCGTGAATGTCATTTTTCGCTTTTTGCTCGGTAGTCCATTCATAAACAGTCACTGGGAAAGCAAGCAGCTCTTTCTCCTTGGAAAAGAGAAGTGCTTTATGGTTTGACAATAGGTCTGAATTCGTTCCCCGATCACCGATAACGGTCTTGAACTTCTCCTTTGGATGCGTGACGTCCGACACATCAAAGAGGGCAACTTTCATTCCTTGATAGAATGCCATGTCTTTGTCTGATTCGGCTTCCTTACCGAAACCAATAATATGGTTTTCGTCATAAGGATGCAGATAGTCACTGTAACCAGGAATTTTCAGTGCACCGAGTATCGAAGGCGCGGATGGTTTGGCCAAATCGATCACAAACAGTGGATCGACTTGTTTAAATGTCACCATATAGGCGCGATTTCCCATAAAGCGAGCGGAATAGATTCGTTCGCCAGGGGCGATTCCTTCCAACTTGCCGTACGTGTGCAACTCTTGATCGAGAACGTACAAATTGTTTTTGGACGTATTCTCATCATTGCGCCACATTTCGCCACTGGTCGTTGCGATCCGCAAGTACCCATCGTGCTCGTCGAGAGAAAACTGGTTGAGGATGCGACCGGGTACTGTTCCCTTTCCAGAGAAAGTGAGCACGCCTTCAGCCATTCCAAAACGATAGATGGTCGTGTTGGTTTTTGTGGGAACCGGCAAAAGAGTAGGAGCAAACGATTGCCCCATGGGCTTTACGGTCTCGGGCTGTGCCTCATATTCGGTTACGGCCACGTAGAGATTTTCGGGAGAAGCATAGATGTTCTCACCAGCCCCCAGGTAAGTGCCCATAGACATTTTTTGTTTGGGACGATCCAGATTGACCCCGGCTACCATCAAAAAATTGGGCTGAATACTCTTGGGGAAGTAGCGGATGTCTGAATAGGGAACCGATTGGTATTGATCGCCCTCGAGGCTATCCCGATAGAGTGGACCTGGAAGCGCCTCTTTGTCCTCAAAAATTCGGTAGGTATTGACGTACTGGTTCGCTGTCACATACAAATTGGCACCAATTTTCCGTGATGAAAGGTACTGACCTTCGATGTCCAGCTGCCGAGTCAAACGGGGATTGGCTTTATCAGTGATGTCATAGATCATTGCTTTGGTCGTTTGCTGCTCGTGAACATACGGAATTCTGCGTTTGGAAACAATCGAAGAATTGGTTTTTACAGATTCATTAGCCTGCCCAATGACAATCAGCCGTTTTTCATCTACGTAGAGCTCCAATGGTTGAAAGAGACCGTTGTCGTAGGTGATTCGACTATTGATCTGCATCTTAGCTGCAGGGTAAGCCTGAATGATGCGAACCTCCTGACTAGTCGCTTGGTACAAGTACGTGCCATCTGATTTGACAATATCGGCTTCATCCACACCCTGTACTTGGGTGTTTGTCGTAGAGAAATCAGACGGAGTTCCACCAGCAGAATCAGCCATTTTAGCCTGCGGAGCGGCTGGGGACATGACGACAGTGGATTCCATGGCAGTTGGATAATTTCTGTTTTGTTGTGCTCGCCATTCTGTTTCCAAGAGCTTTTTGAAGTGATCATACGAACCGACGACTGGCAATTCGTCTTTGTTATTGACCGCTACAACTTCTTCTCCCATCGCCCCAGTAGCTGTAAAGAACGGGGTGAGTGCCAGTGTGAGAGCTGTGGAAATGAGTAGCATAGACCATCCTTTTTTCATGGTATCCCCCCTAAGATCGAGCTTTTGTCAATTAGTCACTGCTTATTGGACGATAGGTATCGGCAAATGTTTCACACTTCTTCGGACACAATCTACGGACAGGTGAGGGACCGTATGCTATAATAGTAGGCGGTTTATGATATCGATCACACCACTTCGTCTAAAGGAGCGTCATAGATGGAAAACTTGAAACAAAGCATCCTTGAGCTGATTACAGATACGTCTACGAACCTGCCGCCTGACGTGCGTCGCGCCGTCAACGCTGCAAAACTGCAAGAAGATTTGGGCACTCGCGCAGCGCTTTCTTTGTCTACCATCGCGCAAAACGTCGTCATGGCAGAAGAAAACGTTTCCCCGATCTGTCAGGATACGGGTATGCCGACATTTGAAGTGAAAACGCCGATTGGCGTGAATCAACTGATCATCAAGAAGGCGATCAAAGAAGCAATCGCAGAAGCGACCAAAACAGGTAAACTGCGTTCCAACTCCGTAGATTCCTTGACGGGAGCGAACACGGGGGATAACCTCGGACCTGGTACTCCTGTCATTCACTTTGAGCAATGGGAAGAGGATGAGATCGAAATCAAGCTGATCCTCAAAGGCGGCGGCTGTGAGAACAAAAACATCCAGTACTCCCTCCCTTGTGAACTGGAAGGCCTCGGTAAAGTTGGCCGCAACCTCGATGGCATCCGCAAATGCATCCTGCACGCGGTATACCAAGCACAAGGCCAAGGCTGCTCCGCTGGTTTTATCGGCGTAGGAATCGGGGGCGACCGCACTTCCGGATATGCGCTGGCGAAGCACCAGTTGTTCCGTCGTGTCGATGACGTGAATCCAATTCCGGAACTGGCTGAGCTGGAGAGCTACATCATGGAAACGGCAAACCAATTGGGTATCGGGACAATGGGCTTCGGCGGAAACGCGACACTACTCGGATGTAAAGTAGGCGTAGAAAATCGTCTGCCAGCGAGCTTCTTCGTATCTGTTGCTTACAACTGCTGGGCATTCCGTCGCCAAGGCGTTCGTCTCAATCCAGAAACCGGTGAAATCAACCGTTACCTGTACAAAGATGAAGTTGTGGAAATGGATCTGACTCCTGCTGCAGCGGCTGACGCGAAAGAAGAGCGCAGAGAGGTTGTCCTGCAAGCTCCGATTTCCGAAGAACAAATCCGCAGCTTGAAAGTAGGCGACGTCGTTATCATCAACGGCGAAATGCACACAGGCCGCGATGCTTTGCACAGCTACCTGATGGAAAATGATTGCCCGGTTGACTTGAACGGCGGCATCATCTACCACTGCGGTCCAGTCATGCTCAAAGATGAAGCTGGCGAGTGGCATGTAAAAGCAGCAGGTCCGACTACCTCTATTCGCGAGGAGCCGTACCAAGGGGAGATCATTAAAAAATTCGGTATTCGCGCTGTCATCGGAAAAGGTGGCATGGGTGCCAAAACGTTGAAAGCTCTGAACGAACATGGCGCCGTGTACCTCAATGCCATCGGCGGAGCTGCTCAATACTATGCAGAATGCTTGGAAAAAGTAGAAGGTGTGGACTTCATGGAATTCGGTGTTCCTGAGGCAATGTGGCACCTACGCGTAAAAGGCTTTGCAGCGATCGTTACGATGGATTCCCATGGCAACAGCCTGCACGCTGACGTCGAGAAATCTTCGATGGAAAAATTGGCGCAATTTGCTGCACCGGTATTCAAATAAGAAGATTGAGAAGCCTCTGGCACTATTATCGTGCTGGAGGTTTTTTTGCATAGCCTGACACTTCCAATCTGGTCACGGCGTATATACTGGGTGTTTGACCATTGTTGGGAAAATGGGTATTGGTTTAGGTTCGCAGCATACGGGCGGGCATAGGTTAATAACGAAACAAATCCGAAAAGGAGTGATCGCGAGTGAACTATGTAGTCCGTGCGGGAGACACATTAAACAGCATCGCTGCCCGCTTTGGCGTACCTGTCCAGGAACTAATCCGTGTCAATAATATTGCGTATCCCTACTACATTTACGTCGGTCAAACAATCTACATCCCCACTGCCACTACGCCGGCCCCGACTCCTCCCCCCATGAGCGACTTCGACCGTCGCCTGACACGTGCTGAGTATCGAATCGATGCTTTGCGGGACGACTATACGAAGTTGAGTGACCGTGTCGATCGTCTGGAGACTCGCATAAACAGACTGGAAACGCGCGTTACGAATCTGGAGCGCCCAGTACCACCACCTCCTCGTCCGCGTCCGACCACCACACCTACTCCGCGTCCGACCACTACACCGACTCCGCGACCTAGACAATAGCATCATGATTCTACAACGATGAAATGCCCGAGAGTTGCCTTCGGGCATTTTGTGTATCATCCTAAATTTTTTTCGTTGGGTGATTTCCTCCGAACGCCTTGCTGCATAGGGTGATAGGAGAGGATTAAGAGGAGGTGCGGCCATGTTTGGGCTTAATGGGAAGATTGTGAGACACCATTTCATGGGCGTCTATGGGAAAGTGGTGCAAATCCGTGAACTGGTGGAAGTGATCGATACTGTGTTTGATTCCTTCCACAAAGTGAACATGATCAGCAAGACCATGCTGGGGCCTCGAAAGCCGAGTGCAAAAAAGCTGGATCGACTTCGCTAGATGAAGAAACGAAGAAAACCCCGCTGTTTGCTCTTGAGCATGGACAGTGGGGTTCTTTCGTATAGCTGGAAGAAGAACAGGAAGCCGATGTGGCATGACAAGCTTAGTCACTATTTTTATTCTGCATGGCTTGCATGCCCATTTTGACCATTTCCTTAACCATGCTCCCGCCCAAACGTCCACCGATACGACCGGCGTCATGGGAGCTTAGCTGGCCATTGTACCCGTTCTGCAGAGGAACATCTAGTTCACGCGCAACTTCATACTTCGCCTGATTCGGGTCATCGACTTGAGCGACCTGTGCCTTCAGGGCATCCAGTCCGTTTCGTGAGTTCGCAACGAGAGGTCGCCTGCGTTTGCTCATATTAGCTTTCACCTCTACACCTATGTTGCCCGTTTAGACCAAAGCCTTGCGCTGGGTAAAGTCGGTTTCGTTGTAGTAGGTATTGGCAACCAGTAAATTGGGACCGGCACACTGGGCTTCTGGGCAGTAGCAGCTGATTTTTTCGTTGAGCGAATGCTTCTGCCAGGTGTCAAACATCGTTTGAAGCTGATCAGACTGAATGTTTCCGAGCGGCTCGACATCACCAAAATCCGTTACGATCACTTCACCCGTAAAAATATTCACGTTGAGGCGATTGCGACCATCCGGATCATTGCGAGTCGTTACATTTTTAGCTTCTCGCAAGCGCTTGATAAGCTCGCGATCTGCTTCGACTGGGCTGCAAGCGAAAAAGGGCAAGGTGCCAAACAGCATCCACAGATCTTCATTGCGGATATCGAGCATATGGTGAACCGCGGCTCGCAGCTCATCTAGCTGGAGGACGTCGAGATCACGGGCAAAGTCGCTCGCGTACATCGGATGGACTTCGTGGCGACGGGCACCCATCTCTTGGATTTGCTGGTGAAGAGTCACAAGCTTTGGCCATGTCCGATGGTTCAGCATCGTTTCGGCGGAGACAAACACACCGGCATCCGCTAGCTTTCTAGAACTATCCAGCATGCTGTTGAACAGAGCTTCTGCCTGTTTGGATGAAACCGCCTGTCTTGCTTTTGCGTAAACAATATCATGGAATTCTTCTGGAGTAGACCAGTTCCACGAAATGTGCATGACATCTATGTAGGGAAGGATCAGTTCATAGCGCGAGAATGGCATGGACATGTTGGAATTGATCTGTGTTCGCAGCCCTCGATCGGTCGCATACTTCAGGATAGGCAGGATGACCTCTTTGACTGTACGCTCGCTGTACATCGGTTCGCCGCCTGTTATACTGAGAGTGAGAAGATCACGTGCTTCATCCAGACGTCGCAGGATTAGGTCAACGGGTAGAGCAGGATCGTCCTTGTAACGCAATGTATCACCCACTGCACAATGCTCACAACGGAGATTGCACAGATTCGTTACGGTAAATTCGACGCTAGTCAGCTTGTAGGCTGGTGGTGTCGCACCCGCCAACGGCTCCCATGGATCTTGCTTAGGTGTGAGTGGTGTAGTCGGAACCATGCGGATCAATTGTGGAAACCTCCTTCATTCTGTGTACATTCAACCTATTATAACGACATTCGAGCGGAAGGAGAATAGCTTACAGATGATTATGGGAATGTCTTTTAGTCGTGGCGTCTTATTTCACGATCGGAATGTGTTGGCCTGTGCGGAAGTGAAAGACGGAGTCATCCATTTGTGGGCTGAAAAAATTACGATTCGAACCATCGGCAAGCTCTGGTACCGAATCTTTTTCTCCTTTCCTTGGTATTATCAGTTGTTTCATTTGCTGCTAGCTGGATACGTCATTGCTGCATTTTTGTATCCATCCTGGGCAGTTGTCGATCCCATGTGGATTGCGGTCTACATAGGAGGCTTTCATTTTGTCTTTCCAAGTGTGATGAAAAAATTCCACGGAGCAGAGCATAAAGTATTCAGTCATTATGGAAGAAAAAAGATGGACGCTATCGGGGAAATTGCGAAGGCGGATATCGTCAATGCGGGTTGCTCGACGAATCTGGTTGTCTGGTATTTCATCGGCTTTGTGCTCACTGTGTTTTTCCTGCCGTTGGAGTGGAGCGTTGCCAGCGGGGTGGCGACACTTCTGGCTGGGATGTTTGGTGATCGTTTTTTGCGCAAATACTGCGGTTTCGCTTACAAGCTGTCCGGGTTTTTCCAAAAGCATTTCACGACCAAGGAACCGGACCGCGTACACCTGGAGACAGCGCTGAGGTCGTATATCCTGTTCGAGCACATTCGGGATATGGAGCGTCGTGCAGCTTAATCTGTTAAGCAGACGCCTAAGAGGAGAGGGGGAGCCCTCTCCTTATTTGTATTCACGAAAGCTCATTAGCAGGTCTTATCTTTGGTTACTGATGGAAGGCAAAACGCCTGCCTTTTTGTTCACTAGCTTTTTCAAGTTTTCCAAATTGACCAGAACGATGCCAACGATAATCGTAATTCCTCCTACCAGCGACAAGATGGTTAGCGGCTCATGATAGAGGACTGCCCCTAAGCAGAGGGAGATTAATGGAGAGATATATAGCCAGGTAGAAGGGAATACCGGATTGGTTTTGGCTACGAGCCAATAAAAAATGGTGTGTCCCATCATGGATCCGACGAAGATTAAATAAACAAGTGAAAAGATAGCTGTCGGAGTAAACATGGATGCGATATGCGCCTGCTCTGTAAACAACGATAACAGCAGAAGCAGGAATCCGCCATGCATCATCTGAGCGGCATTGAGTGCAATGGGTGACGTATGCTGGAATCGCTGGATGACATGACGAGAATAGACAGCGCCACCAGAATAAAAGATTTGACCAAATAAGACCACCAAGCACCCAAGCAGCCAGTACTTATTGAAGTCGATGGTAAGACCTGGTAAGAGCAAGATGACAACACCTGCTAACCCAACGAGACAACCGACCCAAGCTGAGCCGGAGAGCTTTTGTCGAGAAAGGAACGTCTGTAGCAGCAGAATAAGTAGAGGCGCTGTTGCCGATAAGATAGCGGCAATCCCAGAGCTTAAATACTGCTCTGCCCAGTACAAAGAGGCGAAGACACCAAAGGTAAGCCCTAGACCTGTCAGGAACATCTCTTTCGTGAACAAGAGCGACAGGCTCGCTTTCTTTTTCCAGACCATCCAAAGAAATAAAATAAAGCCAGCTAGAAAAAAACGAATACCCGCTGAGAAAAAGGGCGACGCGCCTGCATCTATCCCGACTTTTATGGCCAAAAAGGTCGTACCGAAGATTAAACACATCACGATATAGTTGAGCAGTATCATTGTGATTCCTCCTTTCCACCAGCATAAGGGAAGAGGAGTAGAACAGTTTTTAACGAATAGAACAGATAGCGACTTATGCAATCATAATAAGAGGTAGGAGAGGGGGAAGCTAGATGAAAAGAGGGGTTCTTTCCAATGATCATTCCGACAAGCTTTTCGAACAGATATACGACTATGTTTTAGAACGAATCAGACGCGGAGAGTGGAAAGAGCATGAAAAGCTCCCATCTGTCCGTACGCTGGCACTGGAATTCAATGTCCATCGGCTCACGGTGTTTAAAGCCTACCAGTTGTTGAAACAAAATCAAAAAGTGTATGTAAGAGATAAATCGGGTTACTATGTACAGCCTGGCCATGGTTTGTCGTTGGATTCGCGTAATGATCCCATTGTTTCTGCCTACGTTCAAGAGAGTCATCTCTCGGAAATTCATCAGGTGCAGGCCACGTATCAATTTTCCAAAGCCCTACTCGATCCGAATCTTTTGCCAAACCTGTATTTTTCCGAATACGTGAAAAAGGTTTTTGATCTATATCCAAAAGTATTGGGAACGTATTCGACGATACAAGGTGATCAGGAGCTGCGAGATGCCCTATGTGATTATTTCATCAATCATTATCACTTTTACCTGAATCCGGACGAATTATTGGTCACCTCGGGCTCTCAAGAAGCCATTGATATAGTGGCCAGAGTCTTGATAAAGCCGAGAGACGTCGTTTTTCTGGAAAGACCGACATACAGCCCAGCCATCGATGTCTTTAGAAGACAGGGAGCTACAATCGTCCCCATCGAGATTGAAGAGGACGGGTATGACCTGGATCAAGTAGAAAAGCTCCTGCAAACCCATAAGCCGCGACTTTTTTATCTCAACCCTACCTTTCAAAATCCAACGGGCTACACGATCCCTGTAGAGCAACGAAAACGATTGGTGGAACTGGCTGCACAGTACCAATGCTTACTGGTAGAGGACGATCCTTATCGTGATATTTACTTTGGAAAAAAGCCGCCGTTGCCGCTGTTTTCCTATGATACGTCTGGGACGGTCATCTACATTCGCAGCTTTAGTAAATACATCGCGCCTGGCTTGAGCATCGCCATAGTCGCCTGCCGTCCGTCTGTAATGAACCTGTTGGTGAGAGCGAAGTCACTCGCAGACAGTGGGACTCCCCATTTGAATCAAAAGATCTTCTTGCACTATTTCTTTTCAGCACGAATGCAGCAGCATTTGGAGAAGCTCCGAATTGCTCTCTCCATTCGTAAGGAAATGATGGAGGAAGAGTTTTCTGTTACCGACTGGAAATGGTCTAGCCCGGCAGGAGGCTTCAACCTGTGGATGATGCTTCCTGAGTCTGTTCCCATGGATGATTTTCTCAGCAAAAGCATCGAGAATTCCATTACGTTTGTGCCCGGATCGATATGTGACCCACTTCGGGAGTCAAAATCATGGATAAGAGTGTGTTATTCCTATTTGAATGAGCAGAAATTGCGTGAAGGGGTGCAGCGGCTGATCAGCGTGTACTCATCTGTCCATCAATAAAAGATGGGTGAACGGGGGCCATCCTCGATGTGGCGACAGGTGCTTCGTCTTTTGTGGCTGAAGCGAGAGGTCGTTTCTTGAAAGGTGCCACAGACTATTTGCAAATCACAAAATGGAAACAAAAAACCGCTCAAGTAGCGGCTTTCTTTTATATGCTTATTCTCTGTCCAGCGGCGCTTGTTCCAGCTGACGGTAGGTTTTTCCTTTATCCACATACGATTGGCGAATACGGATAAGCTCTTTGTAATCCGCTTCTGTCAGTTCGCGTTTGACCTTTGCTGGGTTGCCGACCACGAGCGTGCGAGGAGGGACCTTCATCCCAGGAGGCACGAGCGCTCCGGCCGCGACCATCGCGTCCTCACCAATTTCAGCTTTATCCATAATGATGGAGCCCATCCCAATTAAGGCTCCGCGTCTGACGATACAGCTGTGCAGAACAGCGTTGTGACCAACCGTTACTTCATCTTCCAAAATCAGAGGATTATTCGGGCTCTGGTGCAGGGTGCTGTTGTCTTGTACGCTCACACGTCGACCGATAACCGTCGGGGCAATATCACCACGGATGACGGTGTTGTACCAGATCGAGGAATCCTCGCCAATTTCTACATCGCCAGAAACGACAACACCTTTCGCGAGGAATACGGATGGATGAATGCGTGGATTGACATTTTCAAATGATAGCAGTAACATAACTTCCTCCTAATCAATGTATGTGCGTACAATCATTTTGCAATGGCCGAGGATGAATGATTGAAAACCGCCCGGTCGTAGCGTCGCAATCGATGATCGTGCCAGTCAGTTGTTCCGCCTCTTCATCTTGGTACAGAAAACGAATTCCGCAGAGTTCCAGCTCATGATCGCCCTTCTGTGCTTCGGTGATCGCAATACTGTAGGTAAAGCTCCCACAACCCGTTGTCGTAGGAATGAGTTTTATCCCGAGCTTGTCTGAATCAGGCTCTTCAGCGATCAACAGGGCAAGGCGTGCTGCTGCGTGTGGGGTAATGATAATCACGGTCAACCCTCCTTGTAACATCCTCTATTGTACTACAGGTTTTGGAGAATGAACAATTTGGACGTGTTTCCAGGATGCCTTGGTTGACCGATCAAACACCATATGATAGAGTAGGGTTACTGATTCGATAACGCAGGAAATGTGGGTAGTCGCTGCCGCGATCGTTCGCGATTGGCGGTAGAGGAAAGTCCAGGCTCGCCCAGGCTGAGATGCTTGGAGTGTTCGTACCTGGTGTAAACCAGGGCAGTGAGGTTCGCCTCGCTGACGGCGTGGAAAAGGCTCTCTCTGAGGCCCGAGTACGCTGAAAGTGCCACAGAAACGTAGCTTTTCTGGCGACAGAAAAGATGGAACGCGGTAAACCCTGCGAGCGAGAAACCCAAATTTGGTAGGGGAACCGTCCTAAAGGAACCAAACAGAGGGACGGATGGCGTCTGAGACGTCATAGATAGATGGCTACCGCTCTTGGTGCGAGGGGGAGACCCGCTTGAAGCACGGGAGAGACAGAACCTGGCTTATAGCATTTCCTGCTGGAACGAAACGTAAAACCGTCTGAGTGATTCAGGCGGTTTTTTTGCGTTTATTAAAAGCTTGAGTGATATTTTCAAAAGACTGTCATAAGTTGGCAGGGAGTGGACATGCAACATTTCAGAGAGTACTCACGTCAAATAGAGCACTTGCCCAATAGACTCGACAAGATGAGGCAAGAACAGACAAAACATATACGGGCTACTTAAAAGTAATGGAGGGAATGAATTTGCAAAACTTTAAAGCACGATCTGCACAAGATCTGAAGAAAATACTCGCTGGAGCTGTTTTGGCTGGGATGCTGGCTGTACCGAACATGGGACTTGCCGCGACTGCCCTGCCGCTATCGGATATCGCTAAAAACACGAATAAAGACGCGATTCTAAAATTGAACTACGCAGGAGTATTGAAAGGCTACACCGATGGAACATTCCGACCAGACAAGGAAGTAACGCGCGCTGAGTTTGCGAAAATCGCCGTACTCGCTATGGGGTACACGGATGATCAGGCAAACCTGCTGAAAGGTTCCACCAAGTTCAAAGACTTGCCTTCTAGCCATTGGGCAACAGGATACATCAATTTGGCAGTGTCTCAAGGAATTATCAAAGGCTACCCGGATGGCACGTTCAAACCAGATAGCAACGTAAAAATCGCTGAGGCACTGACCGTTTACGTACAAGGCTTGAAAATCAATGTAAACGCATCGAACACAAGCGAGTGGTATTACCCGTACCTGTTGGCGGCAGATAAAGCGGGGATCTACGATACGAAGGAAACACCGACTATTCCGGCCAAACGCGATATTGTTGCCAAGTACACAGATCGATTCATGGAAACGCCAGTGTATGCAAATGGCTCCTACTATGACAAAGATGGTAACGCAGACGGAACCATCAAAAAGCTGCCAGTTGTGAAAGGAACGGTTACTTCTTACGACAAGTCATCGAAAAAACTCAAGTTGGCAGGACAGAGTGGCGATATCACGATCTCTGACTCTGCTCAAGTGTACGGAAATGTCGTTGTGGGAGCACAAGTCGAATACATCGTGAAAAGCGGAAAAGTATCCTTCTTGACCGTTTCTACTGCGGAAGCCAACATCGTTGAGGGTGTAGTGAAGACCGGGTTGAACTTCACCACAGCAGTGGGGGATGAGAAAAAGTTTAAAGCGATCGTAAATGGCAAAGAGGTTGTGCTGGAAGTGGAAAATGGCGTGAGCGTTTCGCGTTCCCAAATCGGCCAAAAATTCGTCGCTGTGATGGATGAGGATGGAAAAGTAGCCTCTATCACATTCTCGAAAAACACAACAGTAGGAACCGTGGAAAAAGTCTCATCTGTGAGCGGATCCAATTCGAAAAAAGAGATCAAGGTAGATGGAACGACGTACGTCCTGACGACGTCTGCTACTGTAAAAGAAAAAGCGCATCCGCAAGCCAAGGAAGTGTCAAGCTCCTTTAGTGACATTGAAAAAGGTGATGCCGTCGAATTGACGATGGACGTGGATGGCAAAGTCACAGCAGCTACCATCACAAAGCTGAGTGTCGTAGAACCTATTCGTGTCGATACGGATGAAAATATGATCAGCTTTGACGGATACGACTACGAAGTATTGGAAGATACGGAGCTTCTCGTAGATGAAGACGAAGTGTCCGAGCTCGATGACCTGAAGAACAATCAGGTAGCCATCCTCACGTTTGACACGAATGGCAATCTGAAAAAAATCGAGCAAGGCGTGGGAGTCGCGAGCAACAAGCTGATTGAGGATACGACTGCGTATCAGGCTGGCAATCCGGAGAAGCTCGCTACCATCAAGGTAGAAGGCAAGATTTATAGCATCTTGACCACTGCCAAGCTGACGGTTAACGAGGAAAGCGTGTCTCCAACCTCCATCGGCACGGATGATTTGAACGATTACAGAATCATCACCTGGAAATACAATGTCGGCACGAAAAATATCGTGGAGTTGACCTTGGAAAAACAAACGGTGACTGGCTATGTAACCAAAAAATCTGGTGATAAGATTACGGTTGGTGGAAAAGTATACCAATTGGCTTCTGGTGTTACGATTGACAGCGATGCTGCCTCCAACGACAAGGAATATACTCTTACACTAAACAACGCGGGCAAAGTGAAAGCTGTAACAGGTGCTGCGAGAAAAGTAAGTGGTGTAGTCGATTCTGTGGAGGTTCGTAAAGAGGACGGAAAAGTGATTTCCGCCATCGTTGAAGTGAATGGCAAGAAATACGATGTCAGCGACGAGGACGCAATCAAGGACGTAGATCAATTTGAATATGCGACATTGACGTTGAATCGTGATGGTGATGTGACAGCAGCTTCTGCGCAAGGGAAAAAGGCACAGAGCGACGTGAAATTCGTAGGCATTGAGTCTCGCGTAAATGGAGACAAATACGTATTCTTTGATGATGTGTCCAGCAGCATGAAAATGGCGAAGGACGCTCAGATCAAATATTACGATGGCTCTGAACTCGATGAAGACGAGATCAAAACAACAGACAAGGTTGACTTGTGGACAAATGCAAGCGGTCAAGTCTATGTAATCGTCGTCGCAAAACGATAAGAAAACCATTCGAAGCAAACGAAAAATAAGGCTCTGCACCCACCCGTTCTTTGGTACATACACGCAAAGGATTGGGTGGGTGTCCTTGTTTATTGGGTATTCATCTAGGCTAACTCCTGTCAGGAAAAACTGGGTAGTAAAAGGGGCGTACTAGCATAAGCCCTTTCCCATAGGGTTTATGGAGGAGGTGAATTCCTTGGATGAATTGCGTATGTTCAAACAGTTTATCCATGCGGCCGAACTAGTCTGGACTCAGATCGCCACCTCGCCTAGAGGGAAGCCTGTCTATACGATCAACAATGTAGATTTCACACCCCTGCCGGAGAGGTACAACTCGAAGCGAAAAATTTCCCGCATCTTTCGTCGTTACTGGGGGAGACAGCTAAGCGAGACGATGATTCGCAATCTGAATCTGCGTCTGGTCAAAGGGAAGCTCTGTGTCCCGTACGGCGAAATTCCACCATTCCCTACCGTAGTACAATCGTTGCAGCTCAAGTTAAATCGTCCCAATCAGAAAGTAGTTTCAGTGGTGTTGAGCGGAGCAAACAAAAAGGTTCGGGTCGATTATCGATTGATTCGTGTGGGAGCTACGGCCCCTTATACGATCATGAAAAGGTCAGGCAAGGAATACGATCGACGGTACCGACCACCAGTCGCAAGTAGTGCAGCAAAGGCGAAAGCGAAACCTGCACCGAAACCTGCACCGAAACCTGCATCAAAGCCAGTAGCAAAACCAAAACCAATGTCCAATGGAAGAAAAAAGCTCCTCAAAACCCCGTAACAGGGGGCGAGGAGCTTTTCTCGTTTACGCTTCGATCGAGACGTGGTATTCCCTAAGCCAGTAATCTAGTTGCCCTAAGTAAGCAAACAATTGTGGAGTACTCATTAACTGACCGAAAAACGGAATGCTGGATGCCTGTGCATCTGATTCAGCAATACGCCGAATGGTAGGGACGTCGATCAGAGGCAGCAATGGAGATGTTGAGTCATTCAAAATATCCAATAGCCAGGTACGAACACCCTCTGTGTAAGAAGGATTGTGCGTCTTGGGATACGGGCTCTTTTTCCGATAGAGGACTTCATCCGGCAAGTAACCTTCCATCGCTTTTCGCAAGATGCCTTTTTCGCGGTTGCCATAAGTCTTCAGCTCCCACGGGATGTTCCAGACATACTCGACGATGCGATGATCGCAAAATGGAACACGAGCTTCGAGACTTGCCGCCATACTCATCCGGTCTTTGCGATCCAGAAGAGTATTCATGAACCACGTAATGTTGAGGTAAAACATTTCTCGTCGGCGTGCCTCAAAAGGGTTCTCGCCTGGCAATTGCGGCACTTCATCGATTGTTTCTTCGTACCGCATCGCGACGTACTCTTCCGGCTTCACCCAGTCTTTGAGCTCCGGTGCCAACCAGGAAGCGCGTTCTTTGGTTGCTCTGGCCCAAGGGAACGTACCGGCATTCAGCATTTCCTCCCGATGGAACCAGGGATAACCGCCAAAGACTTCGTCCGCGCATTCACCTGAGAGGACGACGGTCGTCTCTTTCTTGATTTCTCGACAAAAGAGGTAAAGGGATGCATCCACATCTGCCATCCCCGGTAAATCACGGGCGAGCGTCGCAGTTTTCAGCGCATCGATCAGCTCACCCGTATCAAACACAATGTTGTGGTGATGGGTCCCTAAATATTGCGAAACGAGCTTCACAAATGGTGCGTCCTCATTGGGCTGGAATGCGCTCGCTTGAAAGTGTCGGGCATTGTCTACATAATCGATTGAATAGGTATGCAGGGTCCCGCGCCCTTCCTTTTTGAAGGATTGAGCAGCAACTGCAGTGATTACACTGGAGTCCAATCCACCTGAGAGTAGAGTGGAGACAGGGACATCCGCCACTAACTGACGATGGATGGAATCTGATACCAGTTCCCTTACCCGTTTGGCAGTATCCTCCGCATTGTCCGTATGCGGATGGCTTTCCAATCGCCAATAACGTTGTTGTTTGACACCATCTCGGGTGACGACGAGGGAGTAGCCTGGGCGAACCTCGTAAACATCACGGAAAACGCCATGACCGGGTGTGCGGGCTGGACTGATGGCGAACACCTCAGCCAATCCTTCGCGTGAGAGAACAGGCTTGACATCGGGATGAGCGAGCAAGGATTTCAGCTCAGAGGCAAAGAGAAAGGAACTGCCCCGTTGTGCATAAAATAAAGGTTTTACCCCCATCCGATCTCGAGCAACGAACAGACGCGAAGCACGTTCATCCCAGATCGCAAAGGCGAAGATCCCGTTGAGGCGACTGACGCATTCCGTTCCCCATTCGAGGTACGTGTGCAGCAGTACTTCCGTATCGGAGTGGGATTGGAACGTGTGACCAGCTGCCAGCAGCTCCGCACGCAAATCTTCGGTATTGTACAGTTCACCATTGTAAATCATGGTACACGCATATTCGTTTTGGAAAGCCGTCATGGGCTGTTGTCCGCCAGCCGGATCGACGACGACCAATCGACGATGTCCGAACGCAACACGTGGAGTGACCCAGAAGCCTTCCGCATCAGGCCCACGTTTCGTCAAACAGTGCGTCATTGCTTGCAAAACCGGACGCTCCTGGGAAAGGTCTTTTTCCCAATCAATCCAACCTACGATTCCACACATGTCTATTCACCCTTCCCATGAAGCATTGCACATCACTCAGCGTATGCGGGACGCCCAGTTTGATTGTCTGTCCAGCAGGGAAATCGGACAAAAAAGCGGAATTTATAGAAGATTTCAACAGACATGGAGGACGCGGTGGACAATCTCACACTACTACTTATCGAGAGAATGGGCATTTTGCTAACGCTTGCATTTATCCTCACGCGAATTCCGTTGTTCCGTCAATTGTTGGACAGAGAAATTCATGCGGGGACATCCATTTCCTATTCCTTGATGTTTGGACTTTTTGGTATCGCAGGTACCTACGCTGGAGTGGTCGTAAAAGAAGATTTGTTCTTGCCTGCATTTTGGATTTTCCCACTCTCTTCTAGCGATATCATCGCCAATTCTACATTGGTAGGGGTCGTCATTGGTGGATTGCTGGGGGGGCCAGTGGTGGGCATGGGAGCGGGAATCATTGCAGGTGCTCACATATACGCAATGGGTGGATTTGCCGCCGTTCCAGTCGGGCTCTCCGTTCCGATGACGGGCCTGCTAGCGGGATATGTCGCTCGGTTTTTTTCCCAAGAGAGAGTCATCTCTCCCTCGAAAGCTTTATTCATCGGCATGTTTGCTCCTGTCATCCAGATGTCACTCATGCTGATTATGGCCGGTCCACCAGACCTGGTCCGTACTGTCGTCAATTTAATCGGCGTCCCTATGGTTTTGACCAATAGCATCTCGATTGCCATCTTTACGACCATGATTCGGGTAGCCTTGCAAGAACAAGAGCGATCTGCCGCGATGGAAGCGGAGCGTGCCTTTACGATCGCAGAACGGATTTTGCCTCATTTAAAGCTGGGTCTTACGCCGCAAACCGCACAAGCAGCTGCGTTGTTGTTACAAAGGGAAGTGAAGGCAACAGCGGTCGCAGTCACGGATCTGGAGCATTTGCTAGCCCATGTTGGTGCTGGGGCAGAGCATCATTTACCCGGAGAAGCCATTGTCGGGGATCTCGACAAGCGTGCCCTTTTTAGCGGAGCTATTGAAAAAGGGTTAAGTCGTGAGGTATTGGGATGTACACAGAAAAATTGCGTACTGCAGGCAGCTTTACTTGTCCCGATCCGTGAAGGCGGGACTGTCGTCGGCCTAATTAAGCTGTACTTTCGCAGGCCCCAGCAAATCGGGAAAGTACAGGAGGCGCTGGCAAAAGGGCTGAGCAACCTGATCTCCAATCAGTTGACGCTGACCCTGACTGAAAAAATGAAAGGGCTCATGAAGGATGCAGAGCTGCGCATGCTGCAAGCGCAGATTCACCCTCATTTCCTGTTTAATACGTTAAATTCGATCGTTACCTTAATTCGGATCGACCCCAACTTGGCACGGCATATGACGGTGCAGCTTGGTACTTTTATGCGGCTTACTCTAAAGCTGACGTCCACTCCGCTGGTACCAGTACGGCAGGAGCTTGATCATCTGTTCGCCTATCTGGAAATTATTAAAATCAGGTTCTCGGAACAATTTGCAGTGCGGTGTGACATCGGGGAAGGAGTAGATGATGCCCTGATCCCGCCAGGTACACTTCAGCCACTCGTGGAAAACAGTATTCAGCATGGATTGCAGCACATGCCGACCGGGGGAGAAATCGTCCTGACTGTCAAAAGAGAGGATAGTGCCATTCGATTCACCATGGAAGACAACGGAAGCGGTGTCCCGCCTAATCTTCTTCAGGTCTTAGGGCGAATTCCGACGGGAAGCAAGGAAGGCAATGGAATCGGTGTCCATAACGTCAATCAGCGTTTGGTCAGTCTGCGTGGACCGGATGCCCAGCTTGTTTTTTCAAACAAGACAGAGGGTGGTTGCTTGATCACCTTTTCCATTCCGATTCAAAAAGAGGAGAGTGCCTGATGACGATTCGCATAATGATCGCGGAAGATGAGCGACTCGCGCGTGAAGAGCTTATTTATTTGCTTCAGCAGGAGGAGGACATCGAGCTGGTGGCCACGGCTACCAATGGGAGAGAGCTTTTGGAGCTAGTCGAACAGAATGAGCCGGATGTCGTTTTTCTCGATGTGAAAATGCCTGAGCTGGAAGGGACACAGGCTGCGAGAATGCTGGCCTCTCGCAAGCAGCAGCCGCTCATCGTCTTCTGTACGGCGCACGAGGAGTTTGCGGTAGATGCCTTCAAGCTGTATGCGGTCGACTATGTACTCAAGCCGTATGAGCCAAAACGAATTCAGGAAACTCTGCAGCGCATACGTGAGCGATTGGCCAAGGCAAAAACGGAACAGACTGCGCCAGCCAAACGCACCAAGCTATTGGTGGAGGAGAATAATCGGCTCGTGGTCATCGATCCAACTACGATTGTGTATGCCGTTCGAGAAGAACGCTTCGTACAAATTCATACGCAGACCGATGCATACACGACCCGAATGACGTTGACGCAGCTGACAGAGAAGCTACAGGCTTACGATTTTTTTCGTACACACAAGAGCTATCTGGTCAATTTGCAATATGTGAGCGAGCTGACCCCATGGTTCAATGGGGCTTACAACCTGATGTTGAAGGGAGATAACCGGATCCGAATTCCTGTTTCCCGCACGTCAGCAAAAGAATTACTGCGAAGACTGGAGGAATGAGTCTTCCATTTTTTTGCAAATAAGGATGGATGGTTTACCGTTGGCGCGCAATCCCCGACATTTGGCGCAGAAAAACGCCATGAAAGCGCCACATTCTCTACAATGTAGGAAGCGCTTACAATTTTGTTTGAAGAGGGGAGATTCCAATGGGCAACTCGGTTTCAGCGCAGAAGAGTGGGGAGCAAAACAAGTCAGCCTCACAGTATTCAGCGATTATCAAGTCTGAGTCGTTTCAGGAATTGTTGAGACGAAAGAAATCGTTCATTCTGCCTTCATCGATCTTTTTCTTCGTGTTTTACTTTTCACTCCCGATCCTGACTTCCTACTTCACTGTCTTGAATACGAAAGCGTTTGGAGCCATTTCGTGGGCATGGGTCTTCGCATTTGCGCAATTCATCATGACGTGGGGACTTTGTATCCTGTACACCAGACGTGCAAAAGAATTTGACGTGCTGGTAGAGAAAATCAAGCAGGAGACAGGGGGCAAGAACTCATGAACGTTACGGCATTTTTACTCTTTTTAGCCATTGTACTGATGACCCTGGTTATTACGTATTACGCATCGAAGAAAACCAATACGACTAGTGAATTCTACACGGCTGGCGGCGGCTTGACAGGTTGGCAAAATGGGCTTGCGATCGCGGGCGATTATATGTCGGCGGCATCGTTTTTGGGAATCGCGGGAATGATTGCACTGAGCGGTTTCGACGGATTCTTTTACAGTATCGGCTTCTTGGTAGCCTACCTGGTCGTGCTCTATCTGGTAGCAGAACCACTGCGCAATCTCGGTAAATATACGATGGCGGACATGATTGCTGCGCGGTTTAATAATAAACAAATTCGTGGTGTGGCTGCACTGAACACGATCGCGATTTCTATCTTTTATATGATCGCTCAGCTGGTAGGGGCGGGTGCCCTGATCAAGCTGCTGTTGGGTCTCGAGTACACGACCTCCGTATTGATCGTGGGAGCCTTGATGACCGTGTACGTTGTGTTTGGCGGCATGACAGCGACATCCTGGGTGCAAATTGTTAAAGCGGTCCTGTTGATGTTAGGGACCTTTGTGATTTCGGTCATGGTTTTTGCCAAGTTCGACTTCAGCTTGATGAAAATGTTTGAACACATGCAGACGGCGACACCTCTGGGTGAGCAATTTCTGAATCCTGGAAACAAATTCAAGATCGGCCTCGATACGATCTCATTGAATCTCGCCTTGGTGCTCGGTACAGCTGGATTGCCGCACATCCTCATTCGTTTCTTTACCGTAAAGGATGCGACAACTGCACGTAAATCAGTCGTTTACGCTACATGGATCATCGGGATCTTCTACGTCATGACTGTATTCCTCGGCTTCGGCGCGGCTGCATTCGTAGGAGCAGGTAACATGGACCCGGCAGGTAACATGGGTGCACCATTGCTCGCTCAATCCATTGGAGGCAATTTCCTGTTCGCTTTTGTCTCGGCGGTTGCTTTTGCCACGATTCTCGCAGTTGTGGCGGGATTGGTTCTGACAGCAGCTTCTGCATTTGCCCATGATTTCTACGGTCACGTGCTCCGTCATGGCAAAGCGACGGAGAAAGACCAAATGAAGATGGCAAAATGGGCTTCAGTTGGTGTTTCCATCGTGTCCATCATCCTCGCCCTGTTCGCTCAAAAATTGAATGTGGCGTTCCTGGTTTCGCTGGCTTTTGCGGTGGCTGCCAGCGCCAACTTGCCTGTCATTCTGTTTACCATTTTCTGGAGAAGGTTTAATACTACTGGTGCCATTACAGGCATGCTCGTAGGTTTGTTCAGCTCGTTGATTCTGGTTGCGATGAGTCCGAACGTTTGGAATCCGGTAGCAGGCAAAGCCATTCTGGTGGGAGAAGCACTCTTCCCATTGCCCAACCCAGGTATCGTCTCTATACCCCTTGGCTTCCTCGCTGCTTGGATTGGTACCTTACTCTCCAGCTCTCGCAATGATGCCAAGTACGATGAAATTTTGGTGAAGGCCAATACAGGAATGCAAGACTCCGCATAGAAAAAGGTAAGATAGGAAACTCGTGCCAAAGAGAGGCTGGGGTCATCCCCGGCTTCTTTTCTTTTTTGTACATGCATTCCAAAAGTGGGAGGTGGTACTAATGACAACCATCATCTTTTTTCTAGCCGTTATCATTGGGACCATGGCCATTACGTACTCGGCAGCAAAGCAAACGGGAACGACCCGTGACTTTTATGCGGCAGGTAATCGTTTGACGGGATTGCAAAACGGTATCGCCATCGCAGGAGACTATATGAGTGCGGCTTCTTTTCTCGGCATTGCAGGTACGATTGCCATGTACGGTTTTGATGGGTTCGTCTATGCCATCGGTTTCTTTGTATCCTACCTAATCATTCTGTTCATCATCGCCGAGCCTTTACACAACCTGGGAAGGTACACGCTTGCTGATGCGATTGCAGTCCGATTCAGCAGTTTGTGGTTGCGCGGAGTAGTAGCCGTCACGACACTCTTGATTACGATTTTCTATATGCTGGCTCAGTTGGTTGGAGCGGGCGCTCTCATCCATTACTTGTTAGGGGTAGACTATACCAAAGCTGTTCTGGTTGTGGGTACTTTGATGACGTTCTATGTTGTTTTTGGGGGGATGGTAGCAACCTCCTGGGTACAAATTATCAAGGCTATTTTGCTCTTGACAGGTACACTCGTCCTCAGTCTGATCGTTTTCTCCCGATTTCATTGGAATCCATCCGAGATGTTCCACCACGTCAGCATGATCACGCCACTAAAAGAACAATTTTTGCAGCCAGGTAACCATCTGAATGAACCGTTGGAAACGATCTCCTTGCACTTGGCGCTCATATTGGGAACGGCGGGACTACCACATATCATTTCTCGCTTGTTTACGGTAAAAGATGCGATTACCACACGATACTCCATTTACACCGCGACCTGGATCATCGGCGCATTCTATTTGATGACGATATTTCTTGGGTTCGGTGCCAGTGCTTTTGTCGGTTATGAGGCATTGCAACAGGTCGGGTTCGGAGGCAATTTGACTGTGACTTTGCTGGCGGATGCACTCGGTGGCGAGTTTTTGATGGCCTACATTGCGGCGGTTGCCTTTGCTACGATCCTCGCAGTTGTTACCGGTCTGGTCTTGTCCGCCTCGTCAGCCTTTGCCCACGACGTTTACAGTCATCTGATCCGCAGAGGGATGGCTTCCGAAAAAGAGCAGGTCAGAGTCGCCAAGTTTTCGTCTGTTGCAGTCGGTCTGGTTTCCATCTGGCTGGCGATCGGGGCGGAAAAGATGAATGTAGCGATTTTAGTTGGCTTGACCTTTGCCGTCGCAGCATCCTCCAATCTGCCGTTACTCCTCTGTACCTTATATTGGCGCAGGTTTACCGTCCAGGGAGCAGTCGCAGGTGTTTTGACGGGTCTGATCTCTTCTGTTGTTTTGGTCATCATGGGGCCAGCGGTTATGGATGTGGAGCATGGATTGATCCAGCGAGCTCCTATTTTTCCGCTGACCAATCCCGGGTTGATTTCGATCCCACTCGGCTTTTTGGGTGCTTGGCTCGGTACGATTTGCAGTCGTCCTCAGCCTGGCGCCCATGCACAGTTTGATCGCGTGCTTTTACAGGCTCATACCGGCATTCGTGCTGGCAAAGGACAAAAAATGGAGCAAGAGGGTGCATAAAGAAGACGTACCTGTTCCACCCTATCGAGAGAAGGAGGAGGGACGGTATGGTCACGAAAAAAGAGGTGGACTCCGCCTCAGCTACTCAGCCTGATGTTTACGAAACGGCGCGAATCGCGCTGGTGGATTTGATTGATGAGCTACAGGAAGCACTGGATGAGCAAGATACATCGTTCCATAAGCGGCAGGGCTATGAAATGATCGGTACGTATTTTCGGGAGCCGGTCAATACAGGAAATCTAACTCTGATCTTTGCATCTGTGCTAGAAGATATTTTACACAAGCTCGACCTGACTCAGCAGGTCGATAACGTATCCATGGTACGGGACGAATACAGCGTGATGAAAAAAGAGGAGTGAGAACGACCAATCGAGGTCGTTTTTTTATTTCTATTTTTTGACAACAAAATCTATAGCAAGAACGTCTAACCATGCATCTAGGGAGAAGAGGGTGTCAATTTGAAAAAAATTGTGTGGGGACTTGTTTGTGGTGTGGCGCTTGCCAGCTCGTCTGTCGCTTTGGCTTCGAATTCGATTCAGGCTTTCTTGTTTCCTGTTCAGTTCGAGATCAATGGCAGTGCAGTATCCATGTCAAAAGATGACAAGGTACTGCAAGTGGATGGCCGAGCTTACGTACCGATTCGATTCGTTGCAGAAAATTTGGGTGCGACGATCGATTATGACTCATCTACGAAGAAGATTTTAATCAAGAATCAAAAGCTGAACCTCATCGATCCTCATTACAAGACCATTTCAGTAGGAAATCTGATCGTCACGAAAGACGGGAATCACTCCAAAGTAACGGGGCAAATCGAGATAGCAGGAGTAGGCAACTCCCAAAATTCCATCGAAGCCAAGCTGTCTTTTTACAATGCGGCTAATAAAAAGTTGGGCGAAGCGGTGATCCGGGGAACGAATATCGGGGTAGATGCTCAGACTTTCCTTGCACAGGGAAATGGTGATTTACGTGAATATGCGAGGGTTACTCTCCAAGTAGAGTCCGTCAACGACAAAAAAGTGTTGGAAGAGCCGGGCGTGCTTTATGAAAACAAAGATTTTCATTTTTCGCTTACACTGCCCAAAAGCTGGGTAGGAAAGTATGAGGTCGTAGAAACACGTAACGAAGCCACAGAGATGACGTATCATTTCATCGATCGTGCGAATAAAAGCTATGGGGGCGTCGTATTTTCCCTATCTGTTTGGAAGCGGGATGACTGGGAAGCTAGCGAGTCTGGCGAAATGGAAGTCGGACGAACCAAGAAGATCGGAGAAAGCGGAAGTTTTGTCGTTACCCTTAGCCAGCCTGGAGATGTTCAGTATGATCCTCAAAATGAGAAATTGACCGCCGAATATGCTCAGATGGCTGCTTTTATCACGAGCATCTCGACATCGTTTCAAGTGAGTAAGTAATGCCTGATAGCGCCTCTCCTGAGTACATGGGACTACGAAAGAGGTTTCCCCAGTGGTAAGATAGGGTAGTAACACAGGGGAGGAAGGAATCAGGAGGAAGACCCCATGAAATATGTAAATGTCGAGCAAGTGGAACCGGGCGATGTGCTGTCCCGTAGTATTTATACGAGTGAAGGCTTGACTCTCTTGCACGCTGGCGTTCAGTTAACTGTCGGAATGATCCATAAGTTGCGCAGTTTTGGTGTGACCATGCTAAGTATCAAAGATCCGTTGCTTGATGAAGTAAAAGAAGAGGATGTCGTCACAGAAGCGACCCGCAAAGATGCGATACGCAATCTTTCTGCAGCCATCCAGTGTGTGCAGAGCGGCAAACATATGGATGTGCGAGGCATTCACAAGTCAGTGACCAACATCGTGGATGAAACTCTGCGTAATCGCCGTGTGCTGTTGAACTTGGGTGAAATCCGGACAGTGGACAATGCAATGTACATCCATGCGTTAAACGTTTGTATGATGGCGACTGTGATTGGAGTGGGGCTGGCCTACAACACGACTCAATTAAAAGAGCTGGCAATCGGCGCACTCCTGCACGATATCGGGAAATTGAGTGTAGATAAGAATGCACCTGCCTACAAGGCAAACAGCATGGAAAATCATCATACCTGGCTAGGCTTTCACCTTTTGCGAAAAAAACACGAGATGAGCATTGTCTCCGCTCATATTCCTCTGCAGCACCATGAGTGGGTGGATGGTAGCGGAATCCCGCGCGGACTAGTCGGAGAGGACATTCACGATTTCGCCAAGATCGTCGCGATCTGTAACTACTACGACAATCTGATCTCGCCTCTATCCGAAGAAGAGGAAACGCTGCCACCCTATGAAGCGTGCGAAAAAATCATGGGCTTGGCAGAAAAGCGCTTTGACCACAAAATGGTGATTCATTTTTTACGTTCGATCGCGCTGTATCCGACAGGGACTTCATTGAAGCTGAGCACAGGGGAAATAGGGGTTGTGATTGACCAGAATCGTGGATTGCCAACGCGTCCAGTCGTGAGGGTGATCCGGCGAGAACAACAAGCGAGCAAGCACATGGTCGAGGAGCACGAGATCCGTGACATTGATTTAAGTGAAAAACCAACCGTTTTTATATCTGGGGTCATGGAGTAAGGCGAAAGTCAGGGTTTTTTCCTTCCAAGATCAGGGAGAGTCCCTACATACGGGGGAACATGACTGATCTACAATGAAAACAGGCAAGGGGCTGGCCCTTGACCATGATTAGAGGAAAGGACGTGTACGTATGTCCCGTATTCTGGTACCCGTTGATTTTTCTGCACAATCCATCCAGGCTGTCCGTTTTGCGACCGCCTATGCAAGAGACAAGCATGAATTGACCATCCTGCATGTCATACAGCCATTCCCATCGCGCCATGTTGTGAACAAGCTGGGACGACAGAGCGTTGAAAAGATTCAATTGGATGAAGCGAAGGAAGATGTAAAACCGCTTATAGAGATCGTCGAAAAGGCCGGTGTAGCGTACCATCTCGAAATCGTGTTTGGAAATCCACATGAAGAGATAGCCAAGTACGCAACAGACGAGTACATCGCCGTCGTCATGGGCACACATGGATACGGAAGAATGACCGGATATCTCAAGCAAAGCGTCAGTTATCCTACCATTCACGATGCCAAAATTCCTGTCTTCCTTATTTCTGAAGAGACGGATGCGAGTCATTTCCCTTGGCGCAATGTCTTGCTAACGGTCGATGGATCGGATCAAGCGATGGCAGCGGCTAATACGGCACTCCAGTTAAGTGAGGGGATGGATGTCTCGTTTACCTTGCTGACAGTTGTTACCCCTCCTGTGGCGTATACGGGAATGTATGGTGTCGGTTGGGAAGACACAGCTACATTGGAGAATTGGGGCCGCGAGACGCTTCGTCCGTACGAAGAGTTGCTCGAGGAAAGGATGATTCCCTATGCGAGCAAAGTACTGATCGGCGATCCGGCTACGCTGATCAGAGAAACTGCGCAAGAAAAAGAAGCTAGTCTCATCGCTCTCGGTCATCATGGACTAGGAGGAATTGCGGGGACCTTGGTGGGAAGTGTTACGTTCAAGACGATCCATCGTGCCCAGACACCACTTCTCATTGTGAAATCGTAAATCAAAATAATACGGAACGGCTGTCCCATTCTCGGGCAGCTGTTTTTTTGTTCACTACGGGAAATCCCTCTTGACCAAGGGTCGCACTTTCGGTTGAGAACAGGACCGTCTGGAGAAAATGGGTAGAAAGGAAGAGAGGGACAGCGGATGAAGATCGGAAGCCATGTGAGCATACGGCACGGATATGAAGCAGCTGCGAGGACGGCAAGTAGCTTAGGCGCCAAGTCCTATCAATTCTTTCCGAAAAACCCACGGAGCTTGGGTGTCAAAGAGTTCGATGAACGAGATGCCATGGCTTGTCGTACTTTTTGTGAGCAACAAGGGATTCTCTCCATTGCCCATACACCCTACACCGTCAATTTGTGTGCGCAGGATCCGGGTCTTTACGAAGCGACGATCCTTTCTGTTCAAAATGATCTGGATATCGCGGATTCATGCGGTGCGATTGGCGTTGTCGTTCATTTTGGTCATTACAAAGGGAGCGACGCGCTGGAAGGCTACAAACGGATGATTAGCATGGTCAACCGCATTCTCGCAGATTGGGGGGGAAAGGCACGCCTGCTGGTGGAAAATAATGCGGGACAGGGCAATCGCATGGGGACGACGCTGGAGGAACTGACACAGGTGCGTCTTCTAGTGGATGAGCCGCAGAAAGTAGGCTTTTGCCTCGACACTTGTCACGCTTTTGCCAGTGGTATGTGGCGTGGGGATGATTGGGGGCAGGTGGCAGAGCGTATGCGGTCGCTCCATTTCTTTTCCAGCCTGTGCGCCGTCCATTTAAACGATTCTCTCTATTCAACAGGCTCCTTTCGTGACCGGCATGCAAACATCGGGAAAGGGATGATCGGAGACGCCGCATTTGCGTCCTTTTTGCAAACTCCTGAATTGCAAGGATTGCCAATCGTCCTGGAAACCCCCAAGCAAGGGGAGGAGAGCCATCGGGAGGAGATCAATCACGTACACGAGTTGGCTGATAACTGGCAGGGATGACCTACTTGTGGTACAGTGTGAGATGGAATGTGGTCAATGAGGAGGAATACCGATGAAAAGACGAATTAAGGTCACCATCACGGATTTTGCACCGCTCAAGGAAAACTTGAACGATCAAGCCGAGCTGGCCCTATACGAATCAGCCAATGGAAATACATACGATGCCGAAATCGAGCATGACGGTTATGCAGTCGTGGACCTTTCGGAGGATGACTATATCGAGCTGGCTCCAGGCGAGTACCAGCTGATGATCGAGGAATGGACGAATGCGGGGCAAATCGGCGATCTGACGCTGCAAACCAAGTCAGACCCGGCTGACGACAAAGCGCTGTTGTATCGCACGGTTGATGCTGCAGGCAATGAAGTGGAGGCACCTGTGTCCGTCTCCAAGCAAGTGGTGGAGCTGGTCGCCAAAACGTGGTTTGGGAAAAAGCAAAAGACTGAAGCTGACGTGTAAAGAAGCGTAGACAAGCAAAGGAGCAATGATTGAGATTGCTCCTTTTTCATTGCTTTCTATCATGACAGAAGCGATGATAACGAAAAAGCCGCTGCTCCCACAAAAAGAGGGGAGTAACGGCTTTTGTTTGTTCATGAAGGCAAAATTACATCTCTTCCGGAGCAGACAGGCCAAGCAGGCGCAATCCTTCCTTGAGAACGGCAACCACAGCTGCGACGAGCTGCAGGCGAGAAGCCTTGATGTCTTCTTCTTCCGCGAGGATGCGGACGTTAGCATAAAATTTGTTGAACGACTGAGCCAGATCAATCACGTATTTCCCGATTTGGGAAGGGTCGAAGTTGTCGCTGGCGCGCTCGATCACTTCCGGGAATCCGTTCAAGAGGGTGATGACTGCCCATGCTTCTTTGCTGTCCAGAGCGCTTTCAGCCAAGGCCGTTTGCGCCGGTTGGAAGTTACCTCTGCGCAGCAGTGAGCAGGCACGCGCGTGGGTGTATTGGACATAAGGCCCTGTTTCGCCTTCAAATGTCAGCATTTCTTCCAGAGAGAAGTTGATGTCGTTCAGGCGGTAGTTTTTCAAGTCGTGGAAAATGACGGCACCGACACCTACTTGACGAGCGACCTCTTCCTTGTTGGCCAGAGAAGGGTTCTTCTCCTCGATCACTTTTTGTACATCTGCGATCGCTTGGGAGAGCACTTCTTCCAGGAGGACGACTTTCCCTTTACGTGTAGACATTTTCTTGCCGTCTTTGAGCATCATGCCAAACGGAATGTGGTGCATGTCACGCGACCAGTCATAGCCCATCTTTTCCAGTACTTTGTAGAGCTGTTGGAAATGGAGGCGTTGCTCGTTTCCTACGACGTACACCGCTTTGGCAAAATCATATGTTTCGTGACGGTACAGGGCTGCAGCCAAATCACGAGTCGCATAGAGTGTCGCGCCATCGGATTTTTTGATCAGGCTAGGAGGCATGTCATACTCGTCCAGACTCACGACTAGTGCGCCGTCAGACTCAGTCAACAGTCCTTTTTCCTCCAGCAAAGTAACGACGCGATCCATCTTGTCGTTGTAGAACGCTTCGCCGTTGGTGGAGTCGAAGGAAACGTTCATCAGGTCGTAGATCTTCATGAATTCTTTCAACGATTCGTCGCGGAACCATTTCCACAGGTGAAGTGCTTCCTCGTCGCCATCTTCAAGCTTTTTGAACCATTCACGGCCCTGATCTTCCAGAGACGGGTTGTCTTTCGCTTCGTCGTGGAAACGTACGTACAGCGTGAGCAGCTCCTTGATTGGTTCCGCTTTTACTTTCGATTCGTCCCCCCACATGCGATAGGCGACGATGAGTTTTCCGAACTGCGTGCCCCAGTCACCGAGATGGTTGATGCGCACTGGTTGGTAGCCTTGTTTCTCCATGATGTTGGCAATCGCGTTCCCGATCACAGTCGAACGCAAGTGACCCATGGAAAAAGGCTTGGCGATATTCGGGGAGGAGAGGTCTATCGGAACCTTGCGACCTTGTCCCAGATTGCTATCTCCGTAAGCACTGCCTTGCGAGAGGATCGTTCCGATAACTTGCTCAGCAACAACTGCTTGGTCCAGGAACAGGTTGACGTACGGTCCCACAGCAGTCGCTTCGCGCAAGGGAGCACCACTGATATGTCCGGCAAGTTCAGCCGCAATCATCGGAGGTGCCTTGCGGAGTGCTTTTGCCAATTGGAAGCAAGGGAAAGCGATATCCCCCATTGCAGGGTTTGGCGGTGTTTCCAGCATTGCATATACTGTTTCTTTTGGTAAGTTTTCTACGCCCTGTTGTGCGAGTGCGTCGGCGATTTTTTCCGCCACTTGGTGTTTGTAGCTCATGTGAATCTCCTTTCTAATTAGAAAAAGGCTGGGTGCCCCAAATAAAAAAACCTCTACGTCTCCTGTGAAAAAAGAGACGAGAGGTTTGTGCTCCCGCGGTGCCACTCCTGTTGTTTTTGCCTAAGCAAAAACCGCTTGATCTGCAATATCGGGCAGTCCCGGCGTTTCCCTACACAATCCGCGCAAAGGAGGATGTTCAGGACGCTTCTCCGAGGTGCGTTTCCTTCCGTGTCTGGCATCGGGCTCTCACCGCCCCCGACTCGCTACAGCTTACTACACGGAGTACTTTCCTCATCAGCGATTCATCTATTCTATAGCATTATAGCTGGTTAGACACCAGTCGTGCAACTCACTCTTCCGGTTTTTGAAGAATCTTGTCGAGCTGAGCGAAGTATTCCTTGGTTATCTTTTCCTTTTCCTCGGCACTCAAGTTCTCTGCATTCATCCATTGTTGCTTGAATAGCTCCAGTTGCTCAAGCATGGCAAGCTCTGCAGCTGCTTCTTCCTCTAGATCGTAGTTTTCAGTTGGATCGAATGGAATCAAACGGTTGTCATTGCCGCTGCGCAAATAAGGATTGCGCCAATGATCAGGGAAACGGTATGGCTGCTCGCCAAACAACAATCCGAGTACATCATCCGAATCGATGGGCATGAAGTGATCGTAATCGTCACGTCGTCCACCCTCTGAAAGGTTGATGTGCGAGAGGAAGTAATGCAAGTAATGCTCCCCCGTCTCCTTGGTTTTCACGATCGAATAGGTCTCAAATTCACTATGCTCAAGTTCCTTTATCGTCTCAAGAGAGGACAAAAATTCTTCTTTTTCACGTGCATCTAGTGTGTCCACAGCGTTTCGCTCCTTTGTATTGCCAAGCCGCGATACCATTTTTCGTTCAGTATAGCAAAAGCCGCGAATGGAGACAACGAAGGAAGGTTTATGGACATGCAAAAAGAGCCTAGAGGAATTAGCTCTAGGCCCTTTTCCATAAAGTTGACTAGCAGCCGTCACACGAACACGCAATGATTACCAGCAGGATAAACAGAACGAGCACCAATGCGAAGTTGTCACCGAAAAAACCGCCGCAGAAAGATGTACTCAAGTTTGTTTCCCCTCCTTTCCGTTATGCTCTAGTCTATACACGAACACACAGATTGGCGTGGGCGAATGACTAGTTCCAACAAAAATGGGCGTAAGCTTTTTGGACAGCAGTAAATATTAGACAAATTCTCAATTGACGAAGAGACAGGGGGGTGATAAGATACTTGCAAAACATCAAAGAAGTTTGAAAATAACTCCATAATGATGTAAGACTCTTATCCAGAGAGGCAGAGGGACTGGCCTGATGAAGCCTCGGCAACCGGTAGAAATCCGGTGCCAATTCCAGCAAAGCTACGGCTTTGAAAGATGAGAGGATGGCTCAGGCGCATCTGTAATCCGCGGACAAATCCTCTTCTTTTCAAAGAAGGGGATTTTTTTGTTACCTAAAAAAGTGAGTGGTTAGAAATGGCTGAGAAATAGCCAAAAAGGAGCAAGCTGATGAAACCAACTTTTCGCGAGCAGCTTTCCCGAAAAATTCTGATTCTAGATGGTGCAATGGGAACCATGCTGCAACAGGCAAATCTGACGGCCGATGACTTTGGCGGTGAGGAGTACGACGGTTGTAATGAACTACTGAATTTGACGAGACCTGATGTCATCCGTTCTATCCATGAAAAGTATTTGGAAGCAGGAGCAGACATCGTCGAGACCAATACATTCGGGGCTACTTCTATCGTATTAGCAGAGTACGACGTAGCGGATAAAGACCTCGAAATCAATATCGCCGCGACCCGTTTGGCAAAAGAAGCGGTCGATGCGTACTCGACACCGGAATGGCCTCGTTACGTGGCAGGTTCTATGGGACCGACCACCAAGACGCTTTCCCTGACAGGTGGAGTGACGTTTGACGAACTGGTGGAGTCGTATTATCGCCAGGCAAAAGGGATGATTCTGGGGGGGGCAGATGTGCTTTTGCTGGAAACGTCCCAGGATACGCTGAACGTCAAGGCTGGGGGCATTGGAATCCGCAAAGCTTTTGACGAGCTGAAGACAGAGCTACCGGTCATGCTATCCGGGACAATCGAACCGATGGGGACTACACTTGCTGGTCAAAACATCGAATCGTTCTATTTCTCGCTGGAGCATCTCAAGCCAGTCTCAGTCGGTCTGAACTGTGCGACCGGACCTGAATTCATGCGCGACCATTTGCGTACGCTGTCCACCTTGGCCCAATGTGGCGTCAGCTGCTATCCGAACGCTGGACTCCCGGATGAAAATGGACATTATCACGAGACCCCACAAGGACTCGCAGCCAAAATGCGCGCATTTGCAGAACAAGGCTGGCTAAACATAGCGGGTGGTTGCTGTGGGACGACTCCGGACCACATCAAGGCGATGGCGGAGGCGTTGAAGGATTGCCCACCACGCTCTCAAGACGTTGATCCTGTCAGTGCTGTATCCGGAATTGAAGTGGTCTATGTGGAAGATGACAATCGTCCACTGCTAGTCGGAGAACGTACCAACGTAATCGGTTCGAAAAAATTCCGCGATCTCATCGCAGCTGGTCAGTACGAAGAGGCATCGGATATCGCACGTGCGCAGGTAAAACGCGGTGCTCACGTCATCGACATCTGTCTTGCTGACCCGGACCGAGATGAGTACGAAGATATGGAAAGATTTCTGCAATTCATCGTGAAAAAAGTGAAAGCGCCGCTGATGATCGACTCCACGGACGCAAAAGTCATGGAGCTGGGTCTGCGTTATTCCCAGGGGAAAGCGATTCTCAACTCGATCAACCTCGAGGATGGGCTAGAACGCTTTGAAGAAGTCGCGCCGCTGATTCATAAATTCGGAGCGGCTGTCGTGGTTGGAACGATTGAAGAAGCAGGGATGGCTGTCACTCGCGAGAAAAAGCTGGAGGTTGCCAAGCGTTCCTATGATATTCTGGTCAATCAATATGGAATAAAGCCACAGGACATCATTTTCGATCCGCTGGTCTTCCCAGTCGGAACCGGTGACGAACAATACATCGGCTCTGCCAAGGAAACGGTAGAAGGCATTCGTTTGATCAAGCAAGCGATGCCGGAATGTAAAACCATTTTAGGAGTCAGCAACGTCTCCTTTGGATTGCCGGCTGCAGGTAGGGAAGTACTCAACGCGGTATTCCTGTACCACACGACCTTGGCGGGATTGGACTATGCGATCGTCAATACCGAAAAGCTGGAGCGATATGCCTCGATTCCTGAAGATGAGCGCAAGCTGGCTGAAGCACTCTTGTTCGAGACCAATGATGAAACGCTGGCTTCTTTTACCGAGTTCTATCGCCAAAAGAAAAAAGAAGTGCGGGTAGAAGCCTCCTCGCTGACACTAGAGGAACGTTTAGCTCGCTATGTTGTGGAAGGCTCCAAAGATGGTCTGTCCGATGATCTCAAGCTCGCACTGGAGAAGTACGCTCCTCTGGAAATCATCAACGGACCATTGATGACAGGGATGGAAGAAGTAGGACGTCTGTTTAATGGCAACCAGCTGATCGTAGCAGAAGTATTGCAAAGTGCTGAGGTCATGAAGGCATCGGTATCGTATCTGGAGCCGTTCATGGAGAAATCAGATGCCGCAGCTAAAGGTAAAATTTTGCTTGCTACCGTTAAAGGCGACGTGCATGACATCGGGAAAAACCTGGTGGAAATCATTTTGGCGAACAACGGCTACGACGTCGTGAACCTCGGCATCAAGGTACCACCGGAGCAGCTGATCGCAGCGTGCCGTGAACAAAAGCCAGATGCGATCGGCTTGTCGGGTCTCTTGGTAAAGTCTGCGCAACAGATGGTCATTACCGCACAAGACTTGCGAGATGCAGGCATCGACGTACCCATGATGGTTGGAGGCGCTGCGTTGACACGGAAGTTTACCTCGAACCGGATTGCACCGGAATACCGTGGCATTGTCCTCTATGCCAAAGATGCGATGGACGGTCTGGACCTTGTGAACCGTCTGCAAAATCCGGAAGAGCGCGTACGACTGGTGGAAGAGCAGCAACACCTGTTGGAAGCCGTCGCAACGGCACAGCCAGTGGTGGAGGAGAAAAAGCCGACACTACCTGCCCGATCCGCTGTTAGCAAAACCGTTCCGGTACATGTCCCACCAGATTGCGAGCGTCACGTGCTGCGTCAATACCCGATCACCCATTTGCAGCCGTATCTGAACTTGCGGATGCTGCTCGGAAAGCATCTCGGTGTTCGTGGAAATGTCGACAAGCTGATTGAATCCGGAGATGAAAAGGTACTGGAGCTGTACGGACTTGTCGAAGATTTGCTGAATGACGCCAAAAAAGAAAGTTCGATTTCGGCCCATGGAGTGTATCAATTCTTCCCGGCACAGTCTAGCGGGAATGAGATCCTGGTCTATGATCCAAAAGACCACAGTAAGGTGCTGGAGCGTTTCGAGTTCCCTCGTCAGCCTGAGGAGCCTCACTTGTGCCTCTCTGATTTCCTCCGACCTGTAGAAAGCGGAGAAATGGATTATGTCGGTTTCTTGACCGTTACTGCGGGTGGGGGTATTCGCGAGCTTTCTACCGCGCTAAAAGATCGTGGAGATTATTTGCGTTCCCATGTTCTCCAGGCACTCGCACTGGAGATGGCAGAGGCATTTGCAGAGCGCATTCACCATATCATGCGCGATGTATGGGGGATTCCGGATCCGGCTGAGATGACCATGCTCGAACGCTTCGGTGCGCGTTATCAAGGGATTCGCGTATCGTTCGGATATCCGGCGTGCCCGAATCTGGAGGATCAAGCGCAGTTGTTCCGCTTGCTGCAACCTGAAAACATCGGAGTACATCTGACGGAAGGCTTTATGATGGAGCCAGAAGCGTCTGTTTCCGCGATGGTGTTTGCCCATCCAGAGGCTCGTTATTTTAACGCCGGACCGTCGGTGTTTGAAGTATAAAACGGTATCAAAAGGAGAGAAGTGATTGAGTTGACCACGAGCAAGAGAAATTTGCGTGAATATTTACAGGATCATCTGTTGATTGGAGATGGAGCTATGGCGACCCAGCTGCACAGGCTGGGCGTCCCAGTAGGTGTCAGCTTTGAAGAGCTGTGTCTGTCCAATCCGAAGTTAGTTCAAGAAGTGCATAATTCTTACTACGATGCCGGAGCGAGACTCCTGGAGACGAATACGTACTCCGCCAACCGGGATTCCTTGTCCCGCTACGGCATGGAGCACAAAGTAGCGAGGATCAACCGACTCGCTGTCAAAATCGCCCGAGAGTCTGCAAAGGATGATGCCTACGTCGCGGGCAGCATAGGCTCGATTTTAGCAGGACGCGTGCGCAAAAAAGTGTTGGATGAATATCGGGACCAATATGAGGAGCAAGCGATTGCTTTGTTGCACGCAGGTGTCGACGGGATCATTCTGGAGACGTTCCTGGATTTAGAAGAACTGTTATTGGCTCTGGAAGTCATTCGTCCTTTGACGGATGCACCTCTCATTGCCCAATTGGCTACACTAGAGGTTGGACGAACGCGCGACGGATATTCGTTGTCAGAAGCGTTTGGTCAACTGAAAACAGCGGGGGCGGACATCATTGGTCTCAACTGTCGTCTGGGACCGGCAGAAATTTTACGCTCTTTTGAAAACGCATTGGTTCCAGAAGGCGCCCTCTTGTCTGCTTTCCCGAACGCAGGTCGATTGGGCCTGACCGACGGAGAGTACGCGTTCAAATCGACGCCTGACTATTTTGCGATGAGTGCTCTTCGTCTGCGGGAGCAGGGAATCCGCTTGTTGGGTGGGTGTTGTGGCACGACGCCAGCTCACGTGAAAGCGATGGCAGATGCGCTGGAAGACCTGGAACCACAAGCTCGGATCAATCCGACGATTCCCTCTGGAGATCGTCCGCACATTTCAGTAACGAACGTACGTGAGCAAGGCAAACCAAGCATTGTCGAACGAGTCAAAACAGAGAAGACTGTCATCGTCGAATTTGACCCGCCGCGCGATCTGGATGCAGACGCATTCCTGGATGGCTGCTGCGAGTTGCACCGGGCGGGGGCTGATGCGATCACGTTAGCCGATAACTCGTTGGCTACCGTGCGGATGAGCAACATGGCCTTGGGAGCTTTGATGAAAAGCCGACACGGGATTGATCCATTGCTGCACATTGCCTGTCGCGACCGCAACCTGATTGGCCAGCAATCCCACCTGATGGGCCTGCATGCGCTGGGAATTGATCAAATCTTGGTTATTACCGGCGATCCGTCCCGATTTGGTGATCTTCCAGGTGCAACCTCGGTTTTCGATGTGACCTCTTTTGACTTGATCCGAATGGTGAAGCAGCTGAACGAAGGGGTTTCATTCGCCGGTCGTCCGTTAAAGCAAAAAGCTCAATTCATTGTGGGAGCCGCCTTCAATCCGAATGTAAGGCAGATTGATGCCGCGATTGCACGACTGGAAAAGAAAGTGGAGGCAGGGGCGGATTACATCATGACGCAGCCAGTGTACGACGCGGAATCGATCAAGCTCGTATATGAAGCTACCAAGCATATTGGCATCCCTGTCTTTATCGGAATCATGCCGCTGACCAGCTCGAGAAATGCGGAGTTCCTGCATAATGAGGTGCCGGGGATCAAGCTGTCCGCAGAAGCGTTGGACCGGATGAAAAAGGTTCAGGGGGAAGCAGCGAGACAGGAAGGGATCAAAATGGCCAAGGAGTTGCTCGATACGGCCATTCAGTACTTTAACGGGATCTACCTGATCACGCCGTTTAATTATTCTTCCATGGCTGCAGAGCTGGTACAGTATGTGCGCCAGCAGAGTGCGCTCGTCAAAACAGCGAGCAGCACACACTAATTAAAACCATTGACACAATAGGGGCCCTTGCGTGAAGAGACTGGCGTTTCGCCGCTCTTTACTCGAGGGCCCTCATTTGTTCCAACATATAGGCTATTTTTTTGATTTCTCGCTTGAGGAACATCGCGATTTCTTTTTCTGACATATCGACGTATTGCTGTTGTCGCAAAAAGCGTTCGGTAATATGCGGAAACGCGAGGTCAACGTACATGAGGTGGTGTTGCCTACGGGAAAGCGGGTTTTCCTGAAGATAGCCTGTCAGCAAATGCTGAAAGCTTTGTGTATTCCATTTCCTGTGTTTTCTCATCATTAACGAGAGAATCCGGCTGATGTCTTTGGAGGGGAAATCGTAGCGGACGTCTTCCCAGTCAATGACTGTTATTTTTTGCTTCACTGACAACAGATTCCCGTTATTAAAATCACCATGACATAAAAAATGTCTGGAGCATGGGAGTTCTTTCCAGCGCTTATAGTAGGGTGAGTTCTGCAAGCTTTCTAACGCAATCTTTCCGGCGATGAGAAAAAAGGGGAGATGCGCGGTGATGATCACATGTTTGGGATCCTCACTTTGCTCGTGCTTGTTTTTCCATCGTTGAATAGTGGCGAAATCTTGTTCGTACTCTTCTTCCCACGTGATTGCTGCATTGTAAGCATCGCTGGCAGAGGTGTTGAAGCCGACAGATGCAGCATGTATTTTTCCTAAAGTGGCGCCAGTTCGTTTGATCCGAAACGGAGAATTGAGAGCGAGCATGGGGCCAGGAGCCCACTCCTGTATGATAAACGGGGAGCCTTTCCAGTAAATGAAGCGGTTGTTGGATTTCGTCTTCTTGGTTTTGGGGATGTGAATTCCTTTTCTTAGTAAATGTTCCTCTGCGTCTAAAATAAATTCTTGTCTGTCCGCCGGGGTAAACAAACTTTTCCCTACTAATTTCCCTTTGGAGGTCTTTAGAATGACAACAAGGGATTTGTCTGTATTTCTCTCCACTTTGTGACTGACAACCTTCAGATCGTATTCTTCCTCGATCAAGCGGATGAGTGCTTCCATCTCTACCCTCCTAAATCATCGAGTATACGATTATCCTACTGGTTGGGTGCGGGAGGTGTGACAATTAGTGTAGGGGATGCCAGCCTTTTTCCTGCAAAAACTGACTGAGCTGACCAAACATCGCCAAACGTTCCTCGCGGGTAAAGGATGCATTTGCGCCACTGGTCGAAGGAATGACGAACAAATAGCTACCTGGCCAACTCTCTGTTCCAAACGCACGATCTAGCTGGAGGCCGAGGGAAACGGCTTCTTTTTTTTGACCAGTGGCATGCCGAAAAGCAGTAATCCCGTTGAAGCAGATCACACGTGGTCGGTAAGTTTGGATCATTTGTACAAACTGCTCCGCACCGTTTGTATAATCTTCCCCACGCAAATCCGTAGAAGAACGAGTCGGGCGGGAGACAAGGTCAGTAATTCCGTAATTATACTCCAGCAAGGTAGCCGTTTCTTCAGGAGCGAATCGATGCGGAGTCAATCCGCCCTCATACAAGCCTCGCCAAAAAAGATTGGCAGGATTGGCATAATGATACCCGGAAGTGGCAGAGATTCTCCCCGGATTAATGCCACAAAATAGGACAGCAAGATCGCGGCGTATGTAAGTAGGCAACCATTTTTCCGTAAAGTGTACCAACATGCATCCCTCCTGTTCCACACATTGTAGCATAGCCTTCTGCCGTTTATAGAAAACAAAAAGCCGCCCGAATTCGGACGACTGATGAGGCGGTATCATTACAGTTGAGGATATGGCAGCATTTGCTCCGGCTCAGCTACAGTAAACTGCTCCATTTCGTTGCGGACGTATTTTTTGACTTCGAATGGAACGTCTTCGTGATTTTCTTTGCCCCACAACCAGCGTGACAGTGAATCAAACATCAGTAAGGACCCCTCACTTTGTGGAAATAATTGACACAAGGTAAGGATACTCCTATTTTGTAATCTTGAGGTTGCCGGGATGTGAAGAAGTTGTGAAGAAAGGGTTTATTCTTCTTCGTAAAACCAAAGTGGATCTTTGTTGTCCACTTCCCCATTGTAATTAATCAGGACTTCGTCACCTTCTTTGATATCCGTAAACGCATAAAAGTCGAAGGTGTGGTTATCGAAATTAATTTCGTAGATGGCATTTGGTTCGTAAGAGTGGTTAAACAGCATGCCATATCCCAAGAGGAACGCTGTGTGGTTCGCGCCATATTCAAAAGCATAATCCGCGATCATCGTTTTCTCGATATGCTCATGTTCTGCATTTGGGTAAGGGAGAACGGGTGCTTCATGGATCAGTTCACCTTTACGAATATCTCTTGTAGCGAATACTCCCCGATTGAGGTCGCCATTACTAAGGCTAGAAGTTTTAACGGTTAGCATGTCAATCACCTGCGCATTCTTTGTCGAGAACATGAAGTCTCCTATTTTACCTTAGCATGACAGTTGCGCGGAATGAAAGCAACGGTTTACATTTATTTTAAATAAAGAAATAATTGGAATGCCCGAGATTACTCGGTGAGCTTGTCTGATACGACGATCATGAAAGTCGCTAGGGGACCGAGCAATAGAGAGAGCAAAAACCAGTTCATTCCGCTGCGGTTTTTCCCTTGAGCCAATCCGGCATTGATTAGAGCGAGAGTACCCCAGCCAACAAAAAATTGGTTATCCATGTTTAGTTCCTCCTTTGCTGTATTTTTCTAAAAAAATCCAACCTGCAAAGAGAGCAGGGAAGGTAATCCAAAAGTAAGAAGGGAACAGACTGGCATTCGGGTCTTGTAGGTCCCAAGTGACAATACTGGAATCCGGATAGGCAGAATATTCATCAAAGCCATTTTCATAGCGCAGCATTTGTGATAAGGTGAGTAATAATTTTTGGTTAGGGAGGCTATGATGGGAAACTTTTATCTATTTGTCGTCATGTCCATCTTGCTGATCATTCTTCCGGGCCCGGATACGGGGTTAGCTACGCAAAACACCATTGCGTACGGAAGAGGGGGTGGATTCAAAACGGTTTTTGGGATTACGACTGGATTGATCGTGCATACGCTAGCAGCTGTTTTTGGTCTATCTGCCATCATCGTAAAATCTGCGGTACTGTTTTCGATCTTTAAATATGTGGGTGCCTTCTATCTGGTCTACTTAGGTGTCACATCTCTATGGTCATTGCGGAAAAACAAAGAGGCGACACATGACGACATTCAAACCAAATACAAGAACAAATCGCCATTTCGCCAAGGATTTTTAACGAACCTTTTGAATCCGAAGGTAGCTGTTTTCTTCCTGACGTTTTTACCGCAATTTTTAACGGCAGGTACTAAACCATTTGTGCAATTTCTCGGCATGGGTCTGACGTATACGGTTTTAACTGTACTCTGGTTTATCCTGTATGTGTCGTTCATCGATTATATTCGTTCGTGGATGAAGAAGCCTTCTACACAACGAGCTATTCAAGGAATTTCAGGGTTTGTTCTCTTGGGCTTTGGAATTAAGCTTGCCTTCGAAAAAGCCCCTAGTTAAAGAACCCGCCTTTTCGTTTTAAGCTGATATCCATTTTCAAAATAAAAAGCGCTCCTCTCTTCTAGAGGAACGCTTTTTTCTTGAGCTTACGGCTTATAAATCGCGGAGTATTTCTTCTCCAGGTAATTCATCAAGTACGTTGCATTTGTGCCTTCGCCAGTGATAGCATGAACCAGCTCTTGTGGGCTCTTCATTTTTCCGTATTGGTGAATTTTTTCTTTCAGCCACTGACGGATCGGACCGAATTCGCCTTTTGCAACTAAATCTTCGTAACCATTGATTTCCTGCTCCATGACGTGGGCAAACTGAGCAGCATACACGTTCCCAAGGGAGTAGGTAGGGAAGTAACCAAAGCTGCCACCAGACCAGTGAACGTCCTGCAAGACTCCCAGCGTGTCTGTCGGAGGTACTACGCCCAGATACTCTTCCATTCTTTCGTTCCAGATCGTTGGCAAATCAGCGACCTTGAGGGTTCCGTTAATCAAGCCCTTCTCAATTTCGTAGCGGATCATGACGTGCAGATTGTAAGTAAGCTCATCTGCTTCGGTACGGATGTAAGAAGGAGTGACTTCATTAATGGCGCGGTAGAACGAATCTACGCTGACACCATCAAATTGAGCAGGGAATGCTTTTTGCAAATCGCTGTACAAGCCGTTCCAGAATGGCAGACTACGTCCAACCATGTTTTCCCAGAAGCGAGATTGCGATTCGTGAATACCCATGGAAGTACCATCGCAGAGCGGGGTAAACAATAGCTGAGGATCAATGTTTTGCTCATACATGGCGTGCCCTGCTTCATGGATGCAGCTGAACAGCGCAGAGTTGAATTCATTCGCGTCATAGCGTGTTGTGATGCGTACGTCTCCAGGGTTGAAAGAGGTGCAGAATGGATGAACGCTGCGGTCCATACGTCCAGCCTGGAAGTCGTAGCCGATGCGCTCGAGAACAAAGCGACTAAAGGCTTCTTGTTCTGCGATTGGAAAATGTCTTTTCAAGAAGGATGTGTCAGGCTTGTTTGGTGAATCGGAAATAGCAGAAACGAGCTTGACTGTCTTTTCACGCAGAGTAGCAAAGATAGGATCCAACTGATCGACAGTCATCCCTGGTTCGTACAGATCGAGGAGTGTGTTATACTTGTTTTTCCCGTCATGACCCCAATACTCGATGAACTCCAGCTGGAAGTTGACGATTTTTTCCAGGTAAGGCTGGAACATGGAGAAATCATTTTTCTCGCGGGCTTCTTCCCAGATCGTCTCTGCTTGTGAGGTCAACACGACGAACTCCTGGTACTTGGCTGCGGGGATCTGTTTATTTCGGTCGAATTCCTTTTTACATTCGAGCACCGTGTGACGGGTCACATCGTCGAGCGACTCCAAGGCAGCAGGTTCGCTGAGCGTCTCCAGATAGTCTTCCATCTCTTTTGAGGTAGCTAACTTAAACTGTTCGCCTGCCAGCGTGCCAATGACTTCGGAACGGGCTTCCATCCCTTTTCTTGGCGCTTGGGTCGCTTTGTCCCAGTGGAGGACGGCGAGTGCCTGATTGTAGCTCGTCATCTTTTTCACAAAGTCACGAAAAGCGGTTGCGCGTGATTCCAGATTAGTGGTCATGGGATACCTCCTGATTTCACGGTAGTATGTACTTCCAGCTTACAGTCAAAAAATTTTTACTACTACACATTATAACGGTTTAAAGAAAAAATACTAGGTGGATGCAGCACGCAATTGTCGGTATAATCGTAAGGAAAAGGTTGTGGCTACTTACTAGTAATGACAGGAGAATGAAGATGAGTCAAACCAATCCCCAATGGGAGAATGAAATAGCGAAACGACGCACTTTTGCCATCATCTCCCACCCGGACGCGGGTAAGACAACGATGACGGAAAAACTGCTGTATTACGGCGGAGCGATCCGTGAGGCTGGAATGGTCAAAGGACGGAAAAATTCCAAGCATGCTACGTCCGACTGGATGGAGATCGAGAAAAAGCGTGGAATTTCCGTTACCTCCTCAGCAATGGACTTTGAATACAAAGGACATCATATCAACATTCTAGATACACCTGGTCACCAAGACTTCAGCGAAGACACGTATCGGACACTAACCGCTGCAGACGCCGCCGTCATGATTATCGACGTGGCCAAAGGGGTGGAGGCGCAGACGATCAAGCTGTTTAAAGTTTGTCGCATGCGTGGAATTCCGATCTTTACATTCGTAAACAAGCTGGATCGTCACGGGAAAGATCCATTCGAGCTGTTGGAAGAAATCGAGCGCGTACTGGGTATTCGTTCGTATCCAATGAACTGGCCGATCGGGATGGGCAGCTATTTCAGCGGCGTGTACGATCGGGTAAAATCGCGTGTGGAGCTGTATCAAAACGGCTCACAGCACGAGCAGATTTCCTTCTTTCCTGTAGAAGGCACGGAAGATCCACTGATCGGGGAGAGTGTCGGTCAAGAACTGTGGCAGCAGCTACAGGATGAAGTCTCGTTGCTGGATGTGGCAGGGGACGATTACAACGAAGAGCTGATCGCAAAAGGGGAGCTCACCCCGGTCTTTTTCGGTAGTGCGATTAACAATTTCGGGGTACAGACCTTCCTGGACAACTTCCTGCAGATGGCTCCTCCGCCGTCTCCAAAGAAAAGTAATGCAGGAATGATCGATCCCTATTCCAATGCGTTCTCCGGCTTTATTTTCAAAATCCAGGCCAACATGAATCCTGCACACCGCGACCGCATCGCTTTCCTACGTATTTGCTCTGGAAAATTCGAACGGGGCATGTCTGTGAAGCACGTTCGTCTGGGAAAAGATATCAAGCTGGCTCAGCCTGTGCAGTTTATGGCGCAGGACCGCG
This sequence comes from Brevibacillus choshinensis, assembly GCF_001420695.1. NCBI lineage: Bacteria > Bacillati > Bacillota > Bacilli > Caryophanales > Paenibacillaceae > Brevibacillus > Brevibacillus choshinensis. Next base: position 996,091 of record NZ_LJJB01000007.1, read on the forward strand.
AGATCGTCGATGAGTCTTTCGCAGGCGATGTCATCGGATTGTTTGACCCAGGCATTTTCCAGATCGGCGATACGCTCTGTGTCGGGCAGTCTTTTGAGTACGAAGAAATGCCGCACTTCTCGCCGGAGTTCTTCTCCAAGGTGATGGTGAAAGACGCGATGAAACACAAACAGTTCCAAAAAGGGATCATGCAGTTGACGGAAGAGGGAACGGTACAGCTTTTCCGCACTCATCCGATGGAAGAGCTGATCCTGGGTGTGGTCGGTGTACTCCAGTTTGAAGTATTGGAATACCGACTGAAGGCAGAGTATGGTGTCGACATCATGCTGACACGCATGCCTTATCAAATCGCTCGCTGGCTGGAAGGCGATAAAGCTGCGATTGATTCTCTCAGAAACAAGACAGTAACGGATCGCTACGGCCGTCCTGTCATGCTGTTCGAGAGCGAATACCAGCTCCGGGTAGCGATGGATAAATACTCAACAATCAAGTTCCACGAAAGCTCATTGGGCTTAAAATCGGTACTCTCGTAAGTAAAGCAGCAGATCGAATAAGAAGGACCTCACAGATGGCGGTGGGGTCCTTTATTTCTGAGGAGGTCAATAGCACCCATCACTTACTGTGACGCTTCTGATTCGCTAACGGAAAGCGACGTATCATAGACGAACAGTTTGAGTACTTCTGGATCATTTGGCATCTGAATCAGACGCTCGAATCGCAGGCCGATCTTTTCTAGCAAGCTGCCGGAAGCGTGATTGTCTTGCGTTGTAATCGCGACCACTCTTGTAAGACCCAATGTTTGAATGGCGTATTGCATGACGGCGGAGGCTGCTTCGTGGGCATAGCCTTGTGACCGATAGGCAGGCAGGAAAGCGAATCCGATATCGACATCTTCCAACCCATCTCTTTTCACCAGGCCACACATCCCAATCAGGGCGTGGTCTTCTTTGCGTTCGACGAGATAAAAGCCAAATCCGTCTTTTTCATAGGAGCGGATTGCACCATTCACAATGTAGGAGCGGGCGTCCTCGAGAGTGCGGACACCGCGATCCCCGATAAACTGTAGCCAAGCAGGGTCGTTTACGAGTTCGAGAATAAAAGCGGCATCGTCCTCTGTTTGGTAGCGCAGGTAGAGCCGTTCTGTTTCCAATACGATCAAAGTGATCACCTTCCTTTCTGATATGCAGAAGAGATGTCTTTGACATGGCCGGCGCGTATTCCTGTAAGCCAGCTATTTTTCTTTTTTGGAAAGGGGATCCTAGAAACTAGATCAGGTCGCTTGTAAATATGCCAAATTGAATGAATAAATGACATAGTCTTCCATTTGAGTTTTGTAATCCTAATTGGACGACTCCCCTCATATACTTGGACAAAGACGGTAACACCCAAGGAGAGGAGGAGAATGCCTTGAGGGTTCTCCTGTTTGTCGTGTTGTTTCTCGTATCGTTTGATATGCACGCGCAGACGCCGCTATTGGCGCCGTATTTAAACATCCTGGGAGTGTCTGCAGCGATGATCGGTTTTGTTCTGGGAGGGTACGCGATTAGTAATCTGACAGGAAATTTGCTGGCAGGTCCCTTTTTGGATCGATACCCGAAGAAGTGGTTTATCTCCATAGGACTCATACTCGCAGGGGTGATGCTGATCGGTCAGGGTGTCGTTCAGCACACAGAAGGTTTTTTTGCCTTTCGACTCATGCTCGGTTTTCTGATGGCTTTCGTTTCTCCTGCTTGTTCAGCGCTGCTAGGCGAGACAGGAAAGACAGCGGTAGAGCAAGGGCAAATTATGGGTAAAAAGGGATTGGTCCTGACGTCCGCAGGGATCGTTTCACCTGCAGTAGGGAGCTTTTTAGCCGTACAATTTGGCTATAGTCAATCCTTTATCATCCTGGGCTATATCATGATGATCGCAGGTGTATTTGCATGGTTAGTCTTGCCTGTACGAGTAGCCGGGAGCGAGTTGAGAGCAAGTCTCAGTCCCGCCACCAAAAAAGGAAAGGGCAAGACCAGCCTCTCTGCAGTCTTAGAAAACCGCCTGCTCTATCCCGCCTTTCTCGGAGGCTTCGCGATCATATACGCGCAAGGTACGATTATTTACGAGGTTCCTTTATTAATTCAAAAACAAGGCCTTTCTCCAGCGGTGACTGGTCTGCTGTTCAGTCTCAAAGGCTTGGGTGCGCTTGCGATCCTCTGTCAATTTTGGTTGTACAAGGTATCCGTCGAGCAACGCATATTTGCGGGTCTGGGTGTACTCAGTCTTCTACTCTACACGATGGCCATTGGCGTAGCGATTCCGCTTCAGATCATGATGTTTTTGCTGGGTGCATGTTTCGGCATGCTGTTCCCTGCTTTGGCCACCCTATTGACCGTGCATTCGCCACGAGAGCTGTATGGGAGTGTGTTTAGCATTTATTCCGCAGTGCTGTCTATAGGTGCTGTCTTGAGTCCGATCATTGCCGGTCTGTTGGGGAACTGGCATCACTCGTATTTCATTGCTTTCTTCGTTACGGCTGGAGTGTGTCTGGCAGGTGGGATTCATCGCCTCTTGCTGAGCGGGGTGACCAGATAGAGCATGGGGCAAACGACAAAAAAGGCTTTCCCGCCTTTGGACCGGGAAGGCCTTTTTCCATTGAATCGGTTGTCACTACAAATCCTTTTGGTTGCCGCTGAAACTGCTCCGCATGCTTTTTACATGTTTGAGCTGAGCCACGATAATGAAGCTGACGATGACCAGCAAAAACCACGAGCTGATTTTGCTGAGGTGGACGATTTCCCAGCCATCGCGCTGATTGGGGTAGTACCACGCACCAAAAAAAGTAGCGATGTTTTCGGCGATCCAGATAAAAAAACCAATCAGAAAATAGGCGAGAGGCAGAGGCATCCACAGTCGTTCCTCGGCTACACGGAAATGAACGCGTGTACGCCAAAAGACGGGAAAGATCGCGATCATCAGGAACCAGCGTATATCTACCAGATAGTGATGGGTAAAGAAATTGAGATAAATCGCTCCGCCTAAGAGTACAGCGAGCCACTGCTTTGGCCAGGCCGTCAGCGTGACATCCAAGCGACGCCAAGCTTGACATAAGTAGCTGGCCACACTCGCGTACATGAACCCGCTGTATAGGGGAACACCAAATACTTTGCTGTAGGCAGCTTCGGGATAGCCCCATGATCCCATGTGCACCTTGAACATTTCCAGCGCTAGCCCGATCAGGTGAAAAACAGTGATGACTTTCAGCTCATCCTTTGACTCCAGTCCGCTTTTCACCATGACCACCTGAAAGAACAGGCACAGCAGAAGTAGCAAATCGTATCTGCCTAATCCGGGAATGATCACGAACTTGGATAGAGCGAGGGAAGCGAAAATAAACACCGGAAAAAGACAGGACATGGCCTCCTGATAGGCAAAGTGGAGCAGGAGGCGGATTGCTCGTATCACTTCTTGATTTCGTCAGCTGGAGTAGGGCCGACAGCGACAGGAAGATCGTAGGAGCTCCAATCGCTCCAGCTGCCTGCGTACAGCTTCACATCCGTCCGACCCGCTGCGTGCAGGGCGAGCAGATTCGTGCATGCTGTCACACCGGAACCGCAGTAGACGATGATGTCTTGCTCTGCAAATGGAGCGATACGCTCCTGCAGTTGTTCGACCGGGAGCATGGTCAAGTCAGAACCGAGATTGTCTTTGTAAAAGAAGTGATGCGCGCCTGGAATGTGACCTGCTTTCGGATCAAGTGGTTCCACCTCTCCGCGGTATCGCTCACCTGCACGGGAATCCAGCAAGGCTGTTTCAGGGCTTCTTTCCTGCACGGCTTGGATATCTACGAGCATTTTCGAACGTACCCGTGGAGTAAACGTGCGAGGCTGTGGAGTACGCACATCTGCAGTCACCTCATAGCCAGCCTGTTTCCATCCAGCATATCCACCGTTCAGGACGGCTGTTTTATCGTGACCAAGATAGCGCAAGAGCCACCAGAGTCGTCCAGCCATCGCCATTTCCTGATCGTCATAAGCGATGACGGTTGTATTTTCATCGATGCCAGCCGCAGATAAGAGGGCAGCAAACGTCTCGGGATCGGGGAGGGGATGGCGTCCACCGTGCTCTCCTTTCGGTCCGGAAAGGTCGCGGTTCAGATGGAAGTAGAGAGCGCCAGGAATATGGTCCTGCTTGTAAACATCAGCACCTGCTTCTGCGATGCTCAGGTTGAAACGGCAGTCTATGATCACGACTTGGTCGTCGTGAAGATGGTCGTGCAGCCATTGTGGCGAGACGAGTGCTTGCATAAATCTCCCTACTTTCACTTTTTTCCCTTCATCATAGCAGAAGACCTGTCTGATCGGGTACAATATTCTGGTAATGCGGGAAAGGAGACATCTTATGAAACGATTTATACGCTATTTCCTGGAGGGCCTGCTGTACGTCATCCCACTTGCAGTCACGGTCTATATTCTGTACACCATCTTCGTCACGGTGGACAGCTGGTTGGGGTTGGGGATACCGGGAGTTGGATTCGTCTTGACCATCCTCGGGATTACGATTATTGGCTTTCTCACTTCCAATGTGTTGACGCGTGGACTACTTTCTCTTGTGTCCAAAGTATTTGAAAAAGTACCTTTCATTAAACTGATTTATACATCCATCAAGGATCTGATCGGTGCCTTCGTCGGTGAGAAGAAAAGCTTTGATAAGCCGGTACTAGTCACACTGTCCAAGGACGGGAGTGCCAAGGCAATTGGCTTTATTACCAAAGAAAGTCTGGAAGTGTACGGATTGTCCGATCACGTAGCCGTCTATTTTCCACAGTCGTACAATTTTGCTGGTAATCTTCTGTTGTTTCCGTGTGAGCAGGTTCAACCCTTGGACGTAGAGAGCTCGGAAGCAATGGCATTTCTCATATCAGGAGGGGTATCAGGGAAATGATCAATCACAATCAGGTAGAAATCGTAGAAGTACATGCTGGGAACTGGTATGAATGCTGCCAGCTAGAGGTCGATGAAAGTCAGAAAGGGCATATCGAAACAAATGCCGTTTCGATCGCACAATCGAAATTTGAACCTACGCTAAAGCCATTCGCAATCCTTTTCGATGGCAAAATAGTGGGCTTTCTCATGTTTAATTCGGCGTTGGAAGAGTTGGATGGATATTGGATATACCGAATCATGGTGGATAAGAACAATCAAAACAGAGGTATTGGTAAAAGAGCCACCCAGCTCATGATTCAGGAAATGCAGAAACTACCGGCTGCCAACAGAATTGTAGTCGGTTATCACCCTGCAAACAAGGAAGCACACCAACTGTATGCCGGATTAGGTTTCATAGATCGGGGAGACCGATTTGGAAAAGAAATGGCTGTGGTACTGGAATTCTAAGACGTCATCAAACATCCCCTTTTCATAGCTGCTTTGGTAATATCATGTAGTAGATGTAATAACATCGCAATTGATAAGAAATCCTAACATAATCTGCATGCTATCATACATGTAGGAAATGGAGACGAGCTAGACAGGCTTGTTGGTTTCGTCATTACTTTTACAAGGGAGTGGAGTAACTAATGATGAGTAAAGTCGGTCAAATTATGTTGTATGTAAATAACCAAGATGGGGCTAAGGATTTTTGGACGGAAAAAGTAGGATTTCATGTCATTTCTGAAGAAAATAATGGTCAAGGAATGAGATGGATTGAAATTGCTCCGACAAAAGGCGCAGAAACTAGCATCATTCTGCATAATAAGGAATTCGTTGCTAAAATGTCACCTGGATTAAATCTCGGTACACCTTCATTAATGTTCTTTACGGAAAATCTCGATCAATTACATAGAGACTTATCAAATAAACATGTAAAAGTCGGAGAAATTGTAAATATGCCTTCTGGAAGAGTATTTAACTTTGCAGATGATGAAGAAAATTACTTTGCAGTAATGGAAAAAAAGTAATGTCTATCGAGGTACTTTAGAACCGAACCAATATCCATTGTAGGCGGCTGACAGGATAATAGTCAGTCGCCTTTTCAGTGAACAGGAAAGATCGCTCAATAGAAAATCGGCAGTCCAGGATTTTATTTTCTCGTCCTGGGCTGCCGATCTTTCAATTAAGGGCTAGTCTCACAATTTTATTTCTAGCTGCTGAAAAATCCACTACGACTGCTGTGCCTTCCGCGGTAATGATGATGTCCGTATGTCTTGTGGCCTTGCTTCCAAATTGGGCCGCGATGCTTGTAATCACTGCTGCTGTATCGACGGTAGCGACTTCCGCCCATCTTCCACAGGAAGCCTGTCCCTTTTTTTAGCAGAGCTACTATAATAACGGCTGCAATGATGAAAAGCACGAGTCCGATACCCAAAATGGTAAGTATGACTGTCATCCACATCTTCTCCTTGGCAAGCGATCTACCAAGTTATACGAAAGAAACTCCTGCTGGTTTCAGAAAGTCAGCCCTCGGCGTTCAAGTATTGCTCGTATCGAGTGTAGTCAATTTGCTTGTCCTTCAAATGAGCGATCAGCCATTTATGGTCACGCTTCGGTGTGGCGACAATGTAACCTTTCACGATCAGGTCGATTGTGATTGTTGACGCCTTTTCCTCCATGGCGATCTGACCGATTTTGGCCGCTATCGATCGTCTCGCCACATCACGGAACAGCTGCGGAACTGGATCGACGAGTTCATTGAGAAGGGTGAGACCATCTTCGGTCCAGAGAGAACGAGTCTGGTCGATATAATAATCTTGCCAATCGAGATCTGATTTTCCATCGTTCTTGGGCATCGATTTTAAAAACTTGCGAAACATGAAATACCCGCCGATCCCCATCAAGCCTACCAAGAGAATGGACCAACCGACGATAAACAGGGAAAACCCTGTGGACATTTGGGACATGAAGCTGCACCTCGTTTTGATTACTTTATTAGCCAAAATGTTTGATAACAGAAGTGTACCGTATTTTACCGACAGCAACAAACTTTTTGTGCAAAAGCCCATCCTGCGGGTTTGCTCTTCCCAAGTACACATACAATTTAGTATGATTAGAATTAATCTTTTTAGGGAGTTGACGCTCATGTTCAAGCTAGGACAACGCGTCGTCATTGTTGCTGACTCCTTTGAGCAAGGCTTGCCTATGGGCGAATACGGTTACTTGATCGCACGCGACCGCAACCCAGACAGTGCGTTTGCATGGGTGATTCGCATACCCAAAATAGATAAGCAGTTTCCCGTAGTGGAGGAGGACATCGCTCTCGAAGCGCAATTGCTGGAGGAAGAGGCAGAGCGCATTTCACATGAGGCTTTGCTCGACTTTGCGCTGGCAACTCGCAACGAAGCGCTTTTTCGTCAATTGGTGGGCTTGCAGGATGTGGAAGAGGCAAATGACGAACCCGTTAAGGAATCAGTAGAGGACTTTATCCGTAAAGTAAATATGAAAGCATGGATTTAAAGCAGGGAGCCATAGCTTCTTGATACTATTGTGTAGGAAATGAAAGCGAGGCTGTTACATGTCTGATTTTGTATCGTTTACCAATGAGTTTGGTCAAACCATCGATATGTCCCGAGAGGACTACCAGAAAAAAGTGATCCCACATAACCTGGACATGTACTGGGACAAAAAAGAAAAGCTTCGCGATTTCGCGATGGAATTGGTGAAGGAGCAATTTCATGAGCAGGCAGCTGTTGCGGCAGACAGGCTCCTAGAATTGTACGGACCGATTGAGTCAGCGCTCATTTTTCGGGCTGTCGTACACATGCAAGCGAGGGAATTCGATCGAGCCAAAGCGATTCTGACGGATTGTCTGGAGCGCTTCCCTTCTTCGGGCACAGCTTGTACGAATTTGGCCAAGATCTATGCGTTCGAGGGCGAAGATGCCAAAGCTTTCGAAACGTTACATACCGGTCTCCACAAAGATCCAAATCAGGAAAATGGCTTGAACATGTTCGTGGAAAATTTCCTCGGTGCGGGCCGGAAAGAAGAACTCAAAGAAAGCCTGGAAGCACTTGCCGGAAAAGACGGAGCTTGGCGTCCACAGCTGCATTTGGCTCGTCTCGCACTGACGGAGGAGAACTTGCTCAAAGCCATGCACTGGTACACGCTAGCGATCGACGGTGCAAAGGATCGTTTTGAGATTGTCATGACCGTGACTGGTGAGCTAGGACAAGCCGGGTATGTTTACCAGCTGATTCAAATCTGCGAGAAGTATTGGACACCTGAATTTCCGTTCCCATATGCCGGATTCAATTATGCAAATGCACTTATTGCAACGGATCAAAAGGAAAAAGCCATCGCAATCCTGCGCAACATGCAGGACCATCTGGCGGATAACTACAAGCCGATGGTCGATCATTTCCTCTTGAGAGTACCAGGTGCGCAGGAAGCGGAAGCCGCTGCCGCTCAAAAAGTGGCGGAGAGTCAATCCATGGATGGCGCCAGCACCAAAAAGAGCTGGTGGAAAATCTGGAAGTAGTCAAAACCAAACGCCCGAGCCTATATGCCGGGCGTTTTTTGACGCACTTTTACCATGCATGTAAGAGGGAAACTCGACTTTGGCAACCGAGGTGGTATTGCTCATAGTGCCCTTCGACCTAGTAGCAGGACAATCGACGACGCATTTTGGACAAAAAAACGATGCTGGCTCTCATCCCGAGAAGAACCAGCACCGCTTTGTGTTACCATCTATTTAAACTGGCTGGTGAGCCGCCTTTCTAGATACGCGACGCCTTGATACATCAGGGTAGCGACGACCGCGATAATGGCGAGACTCATCATGACCAGGGTAAAATTAAACACCTGGAATCCGTAAATGATCAGATAACCCAACCCTTGCTGGGAAACGAGGAACTCCCCGACGATGACTCCCACCCAGGAGAGACCAACGTTTACTTTCAACGTAGCGAGAATGGTGGGGATCGTAGAAGGAAGGATGACCATCGAAAAGGTCTGCTTCTTGTTACCTCCCAGTGTTTGCACCACTTTGATATAGTTGGGATTGACTTCTTTGAAGCTGGTGTAAATGTTGATCGTCGTAATGATCACCGAGATCGCGCAGCCCATGGCGATGACAGAGAAGAGGCCAGGGCCAAAGCTGACGATAAATACGGGTCCGAGTGCGACCTTTGGCATGCTGTTGGCGATGACGAGGTAGGGCTCGAGGACACGGGAGAGAAACGGAGACCACCAGATGGTGGCAGCAATAAGGGTTCCGAGCAAGGTACCCAGGAGAAAGCCTATAATCGTCTCCCACACCGTCATACCTACGTGGGGGAGGAGGCTGCCATCCATCAGTCTCATCCAAAACTCTGCCAAAACCTTGGTAGGGTAGCTGAAAATGAGCGGATTAATGGTATTCGTCCGCGCGAGCAGCTCCCATAATCCGATGAAGATGACAAACAACACACATTGAGTAGACAGTACCCCTGAACGCGTCTTGGCTTCCAGCTTTAAAAACCGACGGTGGACGGACTCAATTTCCTTTTGCTGCATCAGAGACCACCTCCATCTCTTTCCAGACACGGTGGAACAGGTCCTGAAATCCCGTTTCATTTCGCGCATCGAATGGGATGGCGTCTCTGATGTGCGAAGGAATGATGACCTCACTGTTGATTCGTCCGGGATTGCGTGACAGAATATAGACTCGATCGCCCATCGCAATCGATTCAGAAAGATCATGTGTGACGAGGACGGCCGTCTTTTTGTGACGGCGCAGCGTGGTGAAAATCAAGTCTTCGAGCTTGAGCTTGGTTTGATAGTCCAAGGCAGAAAAGGGTTCATCTAACAGCAGGACATCCGGTTGACAGGCAAGCGTCCGTACGAGAGCAACCCGTTGCCTCATGCCACCAGATAGCTGCGTCGGGGAAGATTTGCGTACCTCGATGAGCTCCATTTCCTCCAGCAGATGGATGGCGTACTCTTCGTTTTCTTTCGTGCGGATCCCTTGAATGTCCAGTCCGAGAAAGACATTATCTTCAATGGTCCGCCAATTGAACAAGTAATCCTGCTGTAGCATGTAGCCGACCTGACGTGACGTGCCAGTGACGGCCTTTCCATCGATCCATACTTTGCCGGCAGTAGGTTGCTCCAGTCCGGCCATCAGTGAAAGCAATGTCGTTTTCCCACAGCCGCTGGGACCTACCAGACAAATGAACTCGCCTTCCTCCACGCGCAGGTTGATATCCCTGACCGCCATGAATGCCCTGGTCGCGGATAGGTAAAGATGGGTCACGTGGCCGAGTTCTATTTTGGCCGGCGTTGAAGGAATCTGGTTCATAGTCGTCTACTTCCCTTCCTTGGCAGCTTTGGCGAAGGTGGTATTGACCAGTTTGGCATAATCAGCACGCTGCTTCAGTTCTCCTGCTTTATCCATGATGTCCTGTAGCTGATTCCATTCGGCTTCATCCAGGATCGGATCTGTCGCGTAGGAGCCTTGATCCAAATACCGCTTTACTGCATTTTCCAAAATGTCTGGTTTAATCGATTCGAAATATTTACCGATCACATCAGCTGTCTCTTTTGGAGAGTGGCTGGCAACCCATTGTTGCCCTTTGTAGACGGCATTGGTAAACTTTTGGATAGCAGCTGCTTTGCTGTCGAGATAGCTTTGCTTGGTCATGTATACCGTGTAGGGAACAGTGCCACTTTCTTTTCCGAACGAGGCTACGACGTGACCGATTCCCTCTTGTTCAAAGCGGGATGCTTCAGGTTCGAACAATTGTACATATTCACCGGTTCCAGATGCGAAGGAAGCGGCGATATTTTTGAATTCAATATTTTGAATCAGCTGCAGGTCGCTTTGTGGATTAATGTTATGCTTTTTGAGCACGTATTCGCCCGCCATTTGCGGCATTCCACCCTTGCGTTGGCCGAGGAAGACGCTGCCTTTCAACTGGTCAAAGGAGAAATTGTCCTCTTTCTTGCGGGCTACGAGAAACGTGCCATCTGTCTGTGTCAGCTGAGCAAAATTGACGACGGGATCAGCTGCTCCTTGCTGGGAGACGTAAATGCTCGTTTCGGATCCAACCAAGGCGACTTCGATTCCACTAGACAGCAGTGCTGACATCACTTTGTCACCACCAGGAATGGTAGACAGTTCGACGTCCAGGCCAGCTTCTTTGAAAAAGCCTTTTTCCAGCGCAACATATTGCGGTGCGTAAAACAGTGAGCGCGTTACTTCACCAATTCGAATCTTTTCCGGGGCACTCGAGCATCCAGCCAAGACTGCCATAACGGCAAGGCCGGCGGCTAGACCCACGGAGATGAGTCGTTTCATTATCAGGAGTCCCTCCTTGCTAGGCTGTTGTTTGATGTAGCGTATGCGACCCACGAAAAAAGGGTGAATGCCTATAGAGAAAGACAGGCACGCTGCCGTGCAGGTAGAGGGAGCAGAACCAAAAGGAGATGCGCATACGACGTGATCGTGACATTTTTGGGAACAGGATCGGGAGCACCTACTACCCGCCGAAATGTAAGCGGGATTGGGCTGAGATTTTTGCAAGCAGGAAAATGGTGGTTATTCGACTGCGGAGAAGGGACTCAGCATCAGCTGCTCCGATCTCCGATGAAAATCAGCCAATTGGATAAAATTTTTATTACGCATTTGCACGGGGACCATCTCTATGGCTTGATAGGTCTATTGGCAAGTCGTTCCTTGCGCAATGGGGAGGCTGCGCCGCTGGAGTTGTACGGCCCCCCGGGATTGGATCGTTACTTCCGTGTTGTGATGGAGACAAGTCCGGTACATCTGCAATACCCACTACAACTAAAAACTGTCAGTGAGGGTATCGTGTACGAGGATGAGGATGTGATCGTGACATGTCGGATTGCCAAGCACAGGGTGACTTCTTTTGCTTACGCGGTCACGGAAAAAGAAAAATCGGGTGCTTTTCAGGTCGAGCTGGCAAAGCAGGCAGGGGTGCCATCGGGTCCATTGTATGGGGCATTGAAGCGTGGTGAACAAATTACGTTGGCAGATGGGACGGTTCTGGAGGGCAAAGATTTCGTCGGAGAGCCGCAGCCGGGACGAAAAATCGTTTTTAGCGGTGACACCGAACCATGCGTAGCCGTACGCGAGCTCGCAAGTGAGGCAGATTTGCTTGTTCACGAAGCGACCTATGCCCAGAGGGACAAGGAACTGGCTGTACGCAGCGGCCATTCCACTGCACAAGAAGCGGCGCAGCTGGCTATGGAGGCAGGCGTGAAGCAGCTATGCTTGACGCATTTCAGCCCTCGCTATGAGGATGAAGAGGGCGACTTCAGCATGGATGATCTTTTGGCAGAAGCTCGTGCCATCCATCCTTGCACGGTGCTTGCTGATGATTTTAGCAGCGTTCCAATCAAACGAGAAAGAAAAACAGCGGACACTTGATATCATGAATAATCATTGCGAGGGAGTAGGGGCAGCATGAAACGGATTACCTTTGCGACACCAGAGGAATTAATGCAGCATTGCTTGAACGAGGAAGTCAGCTTGGTCGTGGAATACCGGGATGATACAAACAAGCAACGTCAGGTCGTCTTGGCTGGGGATCGACTGGCAGAGGCAGATACGTTCATCAGACAGGCGAAATCGGAAGCATATTACCGAAAAGACGGGATATTTTTTGAAGTCATTGCGGGTTGGAAATAAGGAGCTTGAAAGATAGATAGAGCCAATCAGGCAAAGCAGGAGAGGAAAGGTGAAAGCAGTGTCCGGTATACGGATTAGCAGATCCATCACCATGCGCTATGTTATGTTTATTCTGGGACTGTTCGTAGGGGCCTTCGGATGTGTCCTGACGATCAAAGCACACTTGGGAGTAGCGCCATGGGATACGTTTCATATTGGTCTGCAGAAAACGTTTGGATTAACAATCGGGATTTGGTCGCAAATTGTGGGAGTCATCGTCATTTTATCTTCTTACGTAGTGGCCAAAATCAAGCCGAACTTTGCCATGTTTTTAAATATGGTCTGTTTCGGAACGTTTCTCGACTTGATACTGTGGTCGAATGCCATTCCAGAGCCACAGACATTCGTTGCCAGATTACTCGTGTTCTTGCTAGGGGTCATCGTGATGACGATTGGCATCGGAATGTATTTATCACCGCGACTCGGAGCGGGGCCACGAGATAGTTTTATGCTCGCCATGAACGAGCGACTGGGCTGGAGCATCCAAAAAGTGCGGTTGATCATCGAGATCACAGTGTTGATTGCAGGAGCAGCCCTGGGTGGGCCGGTTTCAATCGGAACGGTCTTAATCGCGGTCTTGACTGGACCAATGATCCAGAGAACCATCCCGTTTTGGGAAATGGTGATGAAAAAACAATATGGCATGCCGGAACCCGTGAAACGCCAAGCAAGTTAGTGCATCTCCTCCTCATTGGAAAACCGGTTAGAAAGAAATGGTATGGATATAGGCGAACGTCCAATCACGTTTGGCTATGAGCACATACCTTATGACTAGTTGCCGATGAAGGAGGGAAAGCGAATGAGCGGATTCAACGGCTTTGGCTTCGACGACTTTGCTTTGGTGTTGGTGTTGTTCGTACTGTTGACTATCGTTGCGTGTGCCTGCGACTAATTTCATCTTACTGATCCAATCTCTGGATAACAAAAGGGGGAGCAACCATGCTCTCCCTTTTGTTTTTTGAACGACTAGGAATTTATAAGTAATTTTGTGTGCTGTGGTGGTGCCCAGAAGCAGGTTTCCGATCTGCGCTCCGGTCTTTACCCACCGAACACAAGCTAACGCTCGCGTTCGGCGGGGCCCCGTTTACACCCCGCAAAGGAGTATAGACTGTCCGCTCCACAACGATTCACGGGGAAGCGGTAAAGGAGTAGCCGCTCCGAAGCGGATACAGAGGTACCGCTTCTGGATCCCGTGAATTCGTTGTTCCGCTAAGTAGGGTTCCGGAGTCGCTCCGCCTGGAAACCTGCTTCTCCTGCTAGCTGTAGTGGTTTCTAGCCACCGGGTATTACGAGGTTCAAGGGAGCAAAAGCTTATTCTGTCTATTGCTAGAGCTTCGAAGGGCGTTCGTGAAACAATAGAAAAAGTCGGCAAATAGGTCTGTTCGGCGTGTCACGGGATCATTGAATCAGGAGAACCAAGCTTTCGTTCTTCTGAGGAATTGTCCCACGAAGGGGTTTTTCTCAAAGAAACCCCTTGAAATGCCCACAAAATAAGGCAAGTGGGAGAGTCAAAGCTAGGCCGAGGAAAAAGGGGAAAAAAGAGGAAGATCTTAGGAACACCAAGCAAGGCGCAATGGAAAAAACGAAACACGGTTTTAAGCGTCCACCTCTGGGGATCTCCCTGAGACGGCTACTTTGGACGCGGTTTCGTTTTTTACATGGAACCGGACAGGATGACCCCCAGTAGGTGTTCCTATGAAGCTGGAGCGTTTTCCCCTTTTTCCTCCCCTCCACTACAGTTTGACCGAGTGGAAAAAGGACGCGGGCGAAATTCCCGCGTTTTTCTAAGAACGGTCTATGGATGCCTGTCCCAAAAAAAGGCAGGAGGCCACGCCTGAGTACAAGGCGTAGCCGTGTGAAGTTTTTATCCGAGTGCGTCATGTACTTGTTTTTTCACACTGGAGATTTGTTTGTCGCTCAATTGAATGCCAACTGCCTTACTGACTTTTTTAATCAGGTTCTTTAATTTTTGATCATCCTTTAAATCCTTTTTCGAGTAGTCTTTTGCCAAGGATTTGATATCGCTCATTTTCCATTTTTTCTTGCTCTTCTTGTTGATCTTTTTCAGAATATCATTCGGATTACTCTTGAGTTTTTTGATCTTGACTTTCTTTTTCTTGGCCATCTGTTCCCTCGCTCCTTTCATGGATGAAAGTACTTCTGTCCTATGCAGTTATATGGGAAATTCCGGTTATCCGTTTGGACAGATGTCTGGACATTTCGCCTATTTTGCTTGGCATGTGTGTATGCCCAAACCCGCTGGGTCCGCCTGAACATAGGATGGTGACAGAACTAGCATGACAGGAGGCTATAGGTGTGAAAATTATCAGCTTTCACCGACGTACACCATTTCATGAAATTATGGCGGATTTACAGGCACACGTAGCGGAACAAAAGGAAAAACAGATATGGCGTTGCTATGATGATTTGTCCTGCCTGTGTGTCACCCAGCAGGTATATGAACGTCACCAAGCCCATTTCAATCGCTATCCAGCAACAGTTGAAGAAAATGTGACGGTGAGCGTACACGCCGAGGAAGAAATACCATGGGGAGTCCGCTACGTGGGAGCGGAGAAGCTGTGGAAAAGAGGGCGGGGAGCAGGCGTGAAAATCGCCGTTATTGATACGGGCATCTCACGAGAGCATTTTGAATTACGCGATCAGATCAAAGGAGGAGTCAACCTCGTCTCAGGAAGACAAAATGGGCACGGGACTCACGTAGCAGGGATCATTGTGGCGGAAATGAATCAGCGTGGCATTGTCGGAGTGTCCCCGGAGGCTCATTTGTACGACGTGCGGGCGTTTGGAGGAGACGGGAAATCGTCATTGGCAACCATCATGCGGGCAATTAATTGGTCCATCGAAAACAAGGTGGACATTATAAACATGAGCTTTGGCATGCCGCAATACAGTGAAGCACTGGCGAGGTCCGTCGAGAAAGCGAAAAAACAAGGAATCGTCATGGTTGCCTCTGCGGGAAATAATGGGGGAGAAGTGGAGTATCCAGCTAGGTACAAAGGAGTCGTCGGTGTGAGCGCTATCGACCAAAATGGAAAGCTCGCCGATTTTAGTTCGCGTGGAAAAGGCGCAAACACCAAAGCACCTGGAGTTGATATTTTATCGACCTGGCCGGGAAATCAATTTAAGACGCTAAACGGAACATCCATGGCTGCACCACATGTGACGGGACTTAAGGCGCTGGAGCTTTCACGAGGAAGAAAGAATAAGGAATGATCCAAGAAAGGCTGTGTACATACAGCACAGCATACCCCCATTGTATGATGAAAAAAAGCCCTGGGATTGCTCCTAGGGCTTTTGCGGCATATTTGCACGACTCTTATTGATGGACTTTGGCGTCATGATCTTGCTGTACGCGGAACCATATATTAAGATCATTAATGACACTGGCTAATTCGTGGATCTCGCTGTTTAACTCGCAGGATCGATTGAAGTTTTCTTCTTCGGACATCTGTCTGGTTTTTTCGATGATGACCGTCTCAATCCGGATGATCTTATCGGGAATGTTCGCGCGGATCTCCTCCCATTCCAACAAAATGTCGGCTCTCTCGTCTGTTGAGTAAGCCTCCCACTCCATGTCCAAAGCAGGGAGACGAATACCCAGTCGTTCATCTAGTATAAAATGATTGCGCAAAGATACGTTCACTCCTCTCCAAAACCATCATACCAAATTTGCACCATGGCGGGGAGAAAAAAGCGAACGAAAGGTGGATGCCTATGCACGGAACACGCGTGCTGATTGATGCTGATGCCTGTCCGCGCCAGGCTTTGGCGATTGCACAGGAGCTCTGCAGGGAGTTTGGCTGGAATTGTTTTACATACGCGAGCTTCAATCACCAATTGAGTGGGAATAATCACATCACCGTCGATGCCGGTCCTCAGGCAGTCGATACAAAATTGGCGAATGATACACGTGCAGGTGATATCGTGGTTACACAAGATATTGGATTGGCTGCACTGATTCTGGGGAAAAAAGCATTGTCCCTAACGCCACATGGTATGATATTTGATCCGGAGCGCATCACTTTTCATTTGGAGGAGCGGAATGAAAAGGCCAGATTTCGCCGTGGTGGAGGGCGTACTCGTGGACCGGCTGCGCGTACTCGTGAGGATGATCAACGGTTTGCAGAAGCGTTGCGCTCTTTGATGGAGAGATAAATAGAGGAGGAAACCGGTTTGACAAAGAAAAATGCCGGAAGAGGTATAGCCATGGGGGCCGTTTTGTTTGCCGCTATGTCCGCCGCTCTGATCGGTCTATATATGACAGGGAAAGTAAACGGAATTGATGAGGCGGGTATTGCAATGGCAACAGCTTTGCGAACCGATATGTGGACATCGTTTTTTGAGGTATTGACCTATTTGGGGAGTGGCGTCGTATTGGCTCCTGTAGGCGTCGTCCTGATCGTCGCACTTTACGCCAAAAAGCGGCGTGCCGAGGCTCTCACCCTCTTGTTGACGCTAGGGGGTGGAGAGGTGCTAAACGAGCTGCTCAAAGCCGTTTTTGCCAGGCCTCGGCCTACTGACTTTCATTTGATTCCACTGCCTGATTCCTTTTCCTTTCCCAGTGGACACGCGATGATTGCTCCTGCCTTTTATTGCATGCTCGCGTATTTGGTCAGTCGTTGGCTCGGAGGAAAAGCATGGCCAACCGTCATTCAGGCAGCGACCATACTCATGGTCATTCTGCTCGGAGCAAGCAGGGTATATCTGGGGGTACACTACTTCAGTGACGTGCTTACTGGATTTTGTCTTGCCATGTGCGGCTATTTTCTAGTCCGCTACGGTTATGAGAGACATCTGGAAAGACAACCTGCACCCGCCAGTCCGATTCTCCCATCACCGTGATGCTACGTCGAATATCCCAATTCCTTCATCAAGCCCAGCCATTTTTCCACGCTGGGTTTGTTCTTTTTTTCTCGGGGCAAGACGATATAGGCAGAGCGCTTGGGAGGTTTGTTTCCAGTGATCGTAATTTCGATGAGTTTTCCTGTTGCCAGATCTGCCTTGACAGCTGAACGCGTCATGAGGCTAACCCCGAGTCCTTCCTTGATCAAATCGATTGCCAGTTCCGCCTTGTCTACCGTCAGCTTGGGAACGTAGTTTCGGGGTAAAGTCTGTCTGATCCATTCATTAAAGGGAGGGCCCCAGCTCATATGGATGAGCGGCAGGCGACGCAACTCTCGAGAATCAATGTGAGTCGACGTGATGAAAGTACACCCTGGTCGGCTCACCAAAACGACTTCATCTTCCCATGTCGGAATGACATCAAAGTTAGGCAAAGAAGGTGGAACATACACGATACCAATCTGAATCACATTGTCTAATAAATACTGGATGACGTCCGATGAGTGGCCCGTTCTGGTGCTGATTGCGATTTGCGGGTAGCGATAGTGGTACTCCTTGAGAATCGGTTCGAGGGTGGAGGTCCAGATGGCATTCAGACTGCCGATCGACAAATAGTCCTCATAAGGCTGCAAAGCGGCAACCTCATTTAATGCTTCATGGGAAAGCTTGAGAATTCGCTCGGCATAAGGCAACAGAGTCAGTCCAGCTTGTGTAATTTCTACGCTCCGTTTGTCACGTATAAAGAGAGGTTTTCCTACTTTTTCTTCCAGTTGCTTGATGCGCATAGTAACGGTAGACTGAACAAGATGGAGCATTTCTGCAGCCTTAGTGAAATTCTTTGTCTGTGCTAACGTGTAAAATGCGCGTAATTGTTCAAAGTCCATAAAGTGAGATTCCCTCTTATCTAAATATTTGATTACAATATACAAAATTGTTCGTTTCTCAAATTATACCCTGTTCTTTAAGCTGGGAATATCCCTATTTCAAGTAATCAAAAGGGAAGAGCGAGGGGTATTGATGAAGCGGGAAATATGGAGGGAAACTCCGTTTGGTGTAAAACTATTGTTGTCCACCTCATTTTTAATGAACATGGGCTTTTATGCACTTATTCCGTATCTCACGTTATATTTGACGGGAAGTATTGGCTGGGCACTGGCGATGGCGGGCCTTGTTCTGAGTGTGCGACAATTTTCCCAGCAAGGATTTGCATTCATAGGCGGAGTTGCTGCTGACGCGTTTGGGTATAAAGGAACCATGGTCCTCGGAATGGCCGTGCGTGCAATTGGATTTGCCATGTTCGCATTTTGCACCGAGACATGGCAATTTTTCGTGGCTGCGGTATTGTCAGGATTAGGGGGAGCTTTGTTTGATCCCGCTGGTTCTGCAGCCTTTGCCGTGCTGACTCCAGAATCTATCCGGAAAGAAGTATTCGCTTTTCGAAATGTGTTGACCAATATTGGCGTCGTTGGTTCCCAAATTATTGGGACTGCATTGTCTGCCGTTGATTTTACGTACTTGTCCCTTTTTGCAGGAGGGGTCTTCGCATTATGTGCGCTGGTCGCCTTTTTCCTGTTACCTCCGATTTCTGCCACGAGCACGCGTCACAGCATATGGGATAGCATGCTGCACGTGATGAAAGATCGGCAATTTGTCCGTTTCACTGTGATCTTAATGGGGTATTACTACTTGAGCAACCAAATATTCTTGACGATTCCTCTGCTTGTAGAGAACGTGACGCATAACAAGGGGAATGTCGGCATTGTGCTGTCGGCGGTCTCTGTTTCCGTGATTCTGCTGCAAATGAAAGTCAGTCAGTGGATGGAAGGGTATCATCAACGACTGACTCTGATTGGTGTAGGTACGATGATTATGGGAACAGGATTGTTTATGCTGACGTTCGCCGATACTCTCTGGCTGCTGCTGCTCGACGTCTTCCTGTACGCATTAGGAACGATGATTGCGGTGCCCAATCTGGTTGACGTGGTACCTCGCTTTGCTCCAAAGGAACTTGTCGGTGCTTATTACGGCTTCAATGGTTATTCGATCGCCATAGGTGGGTCCGTAGGGCAGATCGCCGGTGGATGGGTATATGATCAGTCTATCCAACTTGAGATGACTTGGTTACCTTGGACGATTTGCCTCCTGGTGGGAATGTTGGTAGCGTGGATGTTGTATCAAATGGAACACGGGACGAAGCAAATCGGTAAAGATTACCCGAAAATAGCCCGCTCATAAAAAATTTTGGGCTTTTTGAAACATTTTCCAGTCGTGGTACGTATATAACGATAGAGATGAATGGCGCAAGAAAGTGAGGGAATGATTTTATGGAAGATATGAAAAAGTTAAAACGGATGTTATTGGTAACGAGTTCCCTTGGATTTGCCGTATTTGCAATGGTAGTCATTACGGAAATCGTACGCATCTCCGTGTAAAGAGAAAACTCAAGGACTAAAAAACGAAAAGCTTGCATGTCCCGTCTGAGGGCTGCAAGCTTTTCTTTATCGTGTAGCGCCTAAAAACTTTCCTCTACATCGGGGTCGCTCATCCTTGGGCTGTCCTCGGTAGAGGTTTTTTTGGGTTATGGCTTATTACGCTGCGTTCTTTTTGAGCGGTTCCAGCTTCTTTTTAAAATGAAGCTGATACACGATGATGGCAATGATCATGAAAGGGACACCGCAATAGAGGGCGATGCGCTGCTCAGGGTCAAATGCCAGGCTGACCAGAACAGTCAGGTTCAGGATCAAAGACACCAACGGAACAATCGGATAAAGCGGGGTACGGAACTTGAGATCCTCCAGCTTGCCGCCATTTTTCAAGTAGTGGCGACGGAAGGCGAGTTGGGAAGCAGAGATCGAGATCCAACCTATCTGTGCACCCAGACCTGCAATCGACAGCAAAACCATGAAGACGGTATCTTCGGCAAAGAAGCCGGACAACAGGGACAAAAGTGCGATCGCAAACGTGATCAGCAGGGCATTCATCGGAATTCCCTTTTTGTTGACGGCACCCAGCTTTTCAGACGCCATGCCTTCTTTAGACAAGGCAAAAAGCATACGGGTAGCAGCGTACAAACCAGAGTTGGCAACCGACAAAAGTGCGGTCAACACGACGAAGTTCATAATATCAGCAGCGTACGGAATACCGATGCTGTCAAACACGACGACAAATGGGCTTTCTACTACCCCTGCTTGCTCGTATGGAATCATCCCAGCGAGAATAAAAATGGCGAGAACAAAGAAAACGAGCGTACGCCAAACGGTGTTGCGAATCGACTTCGGAATGGTTTTCTCCGGTTCTTTACTTTCCCCGGCTGCGATCCCGATCAGCTCGGTACCCTGAAAAGAGAAATTGACGGTAATCATCGTCATTAATAGACCTGTAATCCCGTGAGGAAGCCACGAGCCGCTGGTAAAGTTGGAGAACATCGGAGCAGGCTGACCGTTTTTCAAATCGATCAGTCCAAACATAGCTGCACCACCCAAAATGATAAACAGGATGATAGCGCTTACCTTGATGCTAGAAAACCAAAACTCGGTCTCACCAAATGCACGAGCCGACAAGGCATTGAGAAGGAACAAAACACCGCCAAAAAGGGCGCACCACATCCACACAGGCGAATCAGGGAACCAGCGTTGCATCAAGAGACCAGAAGACAAGAGCTCCAGAGCAACGGTAACTGCCCAACCCAACCAGTACAGCCAACCGACACCAAAGCCAAGAGAAGGACTGACAAAACGGGTCATGTAGGTCTGGAAGGAACCAGAGACTGGCATGGCAACCGTAAGCTCACCCAAGCAAAGCATGGTCAGATACATAATAAATCCGCCGACCAAGAAGGAAAGAATCGTACCAATCGGACCCGCTTGGCTAATCGTATAGCCAGATCCGAGGAACAAGCCGGTTCCAATTACACCGCCTAGCGAAATCATGAAGAGATGCCTGCTATTCATACTACGTTTTAGTTCATTTTGTTGATCGTTGTGTGTTGTCATGTAGTCGACTCCTTCGTGCAAGAATATAGGCTTGATGAATGCGTTTTCAGGATGGCTATATGTTCTGCAAGAATGATACCAAATAAAATAAGCAGAAAATTCATGGTTTGCGCAGCATTATGAATGATAAGTGCAAACGATCATTGCATTTTTGTGCAAAATAATTAAAAAATACGCCAAAAAATTTGGCGTATGTAAAGAATGGTGCGTATTATCCTTTTATTCCGAGCTTGCGTAGCCGATATTGGAGACTTTGTCTACTGATCTGCAGCTCTTTGGCAGCACGCGAAATGTTTCCATTGTATTTGTCCACGACATGGTGAATATACGAGGTTTCGAATTCCTGCATTGTTTCCTTTAATGGTTTCCCTTCATCCGGGAAGGGGAGGAACGGTTGAGACTGCTGCTCTACCATGATGGCAGCCGCTGGAGCACGGCGTAAAAAATGCAGAGGCAGATGTTCGTAGCCGATGATCGTGTCATCAATCATCAAGTTCATAGCCCCCTCAATGAGGTGCTGCAGCTCGCGTACATTGCCTGGCCAATCATGCTCGTTGAAAAAGTTGTGGACTTCATCGCTGACTCCGACGACCTCCATTTGAAAGAGCTGGTTGTATTTTTCAATGAAGTGGCTTACCAGTACCGGGATGTCGACCTTGCGTTCACGAAGCGGAGGAATAAACAGGGTGACTACGCCTAGTCGATAGTACAAGTCCTTTCGTAGATGCTGATTGGCGATAGCTTCGACGGGATCTTCATTAATGGCGGCGACGATCCGTACATCGATGGACCGATCCTTGGTATCTCCAATCCTGCGAATGGACTTCTCCTGCAAAGCACGTAACAATTTGGCCTGCAGAGGCATACTAAGCGAGTTGATTTCATCGAGAAAAAGCGTGCCACCCTCCGCTTGCTCAAACAATCCGGGTCGCTCGATAGCACCGGTGAATGCTCCTCGTGCTGTCCCGAACAAAAGCCCCTCAATCAAGCTGTCGGGTAGGGCAGCGCAGTTTTGAGAAATAAGTGGGCCTGATGCGCGCAGACTAGCATTGTGAATGCTTTGCACAAATAGCTCTTTGCCGGCTCCGGTTTCTCCTACGACGAGGACGGAGGAAGAGGTGCGTGCTGCGCGTTTGGCATTCTCGATCACGTCTAGAATCGGTCCACTGCGTCCGATGATCTGATCAAAGGTGTAGCGCGATCCGTTTTTCTCCAATAAATTTTCGCGAATCAACCGTTCCATTTTGGTGACGTCATCAGCGATTTCCATTGCGCCGACGATTTGACCAATTTCCACGATGGGATACGTGTTATTAATGGTGGTAATTTCTTTTTGCTTGTCATTGAAATACGTTTGTCGGGTATTGCGTATGCTTTTTCCTGTTCGCAGGCAGGTGAGCAACGTGCTTTCCTGTCCTGAAGGAAATTGAAAGACCTCAGACAAGGGTTTATGTAAAACGTCTTGCTGCGTCATGGATTCGAGTTCCGTCATTTTCTGATTGTAGACGATCGTTGTGCCATGCGAGTCAATAACATGTACACCCTCATTCATTCTGTCTAATATTTGTTCGTAGATACGTAGAAACGTGTCGAGTGAAGAATGTTGCATGGAAGACGACACAGTAGTTCACCAGCCTTTCTTCGTGAAAGTATCATATCATAGGAAAGCGCAGGTGCAAAATGTTTGTGCAGGTGCCGAAATTTACGAAACAATATGCAAAATTATTTTGCGGTCCGCTTTCATTTTTTGCATCTTTCTTGGCATTTTCCTTTGGCATCATTCTTGCTTAGTAATAGTTGCATGTGAAATTGAAGGAGGTCGTCAACATGGAACAAACAAAAAAGGTAATTGACCAGACTGAAAAATACGGTGCGCATAACTATCATCCGCTACCGATCGTAATCTCCAAGGCAGAAGGCGTATGGGTCGAAGATCCAGAAGGCAAAAAATACATGGATATGCTGAGCGCCTACTCTGCTCTGAACCAAGGACATCGTCATCCACGCATCATCAAGGCACTGAAAGATCAGGCTGACAAAGTAACCCTAACTTCTCGCGCTTTCTATAATGACCAGCTGGGTGAATTCTACGAAAAATTGTCTGCGCTGACTGGCAAAGAAATGATCTTGCCAATGAATACAGGTGCAGAGGCAGTTGAGACAGCACTCAAAGCTGTTCGCCGTTGGGCTTACGATGTGAAGAAAGTTGCAGAAAACCAAGCAGAAATCATCGTGTGTGAAGGCAACTTCCACGGTCGCACGGTAACGATTACTTCTTTTTCTTCCGCTGAAGAGTACAGACGCGGTTTTGGACCGTTCACCCCAGGCTTCAAGATCATCCCTTATGGTGACATCGAAGCGCTGAAACAGGCGATTACGCCAAATACGGCAGCGTTCATGCTCGAGCCTATTCAAGGTGAAGCGGGAATCATCATTCCACCAGATGGCTTCCTGAAACAAGCGTATGACATCTGTAAAGAAAACAACGTTCTTCTGGTGAGCGATGAAATCCAAACTGGTTTTGGGCGTACTGGAAAACTGTTTGCGAGTGATTGGGAAGGTGTAAAATCAGATATGTACATCATGGGGAAAGCTCTCGGTGGTGGCGTATTCCCGATCTCGGCAGTAGCAGCAGACAAGGAAATTCTGAGTGTATTCGAACCAGGTTCCCATGGTTCTACTTTTGGGGGCAATCCGCTCGGTTGCGCAGTCGCAGTCGCAGCGATGGATGTACTGGCAGACGAGCAATTGGTACAACGCTCCCTCGAAATGGGCGCTTACTTCGTGGAGAAGCTCAAAGAAATCAACAACCCACTGATTCAAGAAATCCGTGGTCGCGGTTTGTTCATTGGTCTCGAGTTGAAAACAGCTGCTCGTCCTTATTGCGAGCAACTGAAAGAACTGGGCTTGCTTTGCAAAGAAACCCATGAGACAACGATTCGCTTTGCACCACCGCTCATTATTTCCAAAGAAGATCTGGATTGGGCCATTGCGAAAATCAAGCAAGTACTGCATGTGACGGAAACTGCAAACGCGTAAGAAATCGCTTGAAAGAAAAAGCTATCCATGACAGGATAGCTTTTTTCAATGATAAAAGGGAAAATGTCTCGGTTCCGAGAATAATTTTTCGACAAATTTCGATCTTGTGTGGATAAACTTGGAAACTAAATCCACATGGAAACATCTTGCTTTTTGTCAGTTACGCACAAATTACTCACAACTTTTCCACAACTTTTCAACATGGGGTGTGGATATCCGAACGATTGTTCGTTAATGTTGCTTCTGATACAATGGGCTCATAAACAAGCTGGAGGTGAGCAAAGGTGAAATACTTGAGCGATCAAATGTTGATAGAAGTATATCATCGAGCTGTCGACCTTCAACTAGATTCTGCTTTTATTGAGTTGCTCCGTTCCGAATTAGACCATCGAGGTATTCGCATCGCACAGGTAAGCGCGTAAGAGCAGATGCAAGTTTGGCCACTTGGAGCATATTGTCATAAGAATGAAAAGCCATCCCCCCGACGACGGAGGATGGCTTTTTCTGTGCAAGAAAAGACTTACTTGGAGCTGATAAATTCCATCATTGTAATTCCATCGATGGGAGTTTCCTTTGCGAGGAGAGTCTCTGGTAGATAGAAATAGACGGGGCCCTTTTCGCGAATCGGCTTGCCATCTTTTGCAAATTGCAGGATCGCCCGTCTCGCCTCAGCAAGTGGCAGCTCGACAGGATCTTGGTCTTCACGGTGTAAACGGACATGAGTGACTTCTGGCAATGGCTCAGCGATCGTGATGAATGGGTCCAGACGAATGCCGTAATCCCCTTCCAGCACCTTGCGCTCCTGTGCCAGAGTCTTGCGTTCTGACGGCGGCTCTGACCCTTCACGAAGCTCCTTGTCCCATTGTGTGCCCGTACCTTGCAAGTACTTGGATTGTTTTTGCTCGACTGACTCATTCTCCTCGACGTACTCGCGGAGATCGAATTTGCGGTCGTCAAAAACCCAGACGGTTGGATCTAATGTGATGGGGAAGGATATGGCCCCTTTAAACACGATAACATCCGACATGAAGCATACCTCCGTGATCTATCAATCTCAACTCTCATTCTACTGCAAGTTCACGGAGAACGGCAAACCAATGCAATATAACGAAAATTTCAGAAAATGATCTAAAAATAATTGACACATTATTCGGAGTTTATATAATTATATTAAAATAATCGATCGCTTATATAAAGAGAGTGTACAATACTACCAATTTGTTCATTCGTTATTTCTTGGTTAAGGGAGTGGGTCTTCTGACGACCGTCCTGCGAAAAATGATGTCTCGAGTGCCCGTAGCAATCGTCAGCTATGCCGTTGTTTTCGTCGGAGTTCTCGGAAACCTCGCCTCAGATGCTGCCATGGTGATTATTCCTCCTCTGGGCCACCGCACGCGATTGTGTTCTTGGTGATCTGAATCATACAGATGGCGCTCTGGTACTTCCTTGATCTGCCGGTAGGCCCAGGTGTATATCCTCGCTAACCTAAAAAAGAGTCGCCCGATGGTGCGGCTCTTTTTTTTCTGTTCCCCACACTCATTCTTGGACAACTGCCAAAAAAGCGTATATTCTGAAAAAGAAGAACTTGACGAAAAGCGGGGTGGGTCATATGTACGATTTTGACAAACGGATTGATCGCACAGGAACCAATAGCGTGAAGTGGGAGACGACGAATCCTGATTTTAATGGAGACGGAATGCTGCCCTTGTGGGTGGCTGACATGGATTTCGCGTGTCCGCCAGCCGTGACGGAAGCACTCATCAAACGAGCGACGCATCCGATTTACGGCTATCCGATGAAGCAATCGGACTATTATCAAGCCCTGCAGGAATGGATCGCCAGGCGTTACGGTGTAAACGTCGAGGAGAGTTGGATGACCAGCGTAGCCGGGGTGGTCCCTGGCATTCACGTAGCGATTGATGCATTCACTGCACCTGCGGACAAGGTACTGATCCAGACTCCTGTGTATCATCCTTTTGCGATTGCAATCGAAAACCGAGGACGTCAGGTCGTACGGAGCAGCTTGATCGAAAACGAGGGACAGTACGAGATGGATTGGGACGACCTCGCACAAAAGCTCGCTGACGATCATGTCAAATTGATGATCTTGTGTAGTCCGCACAATCCAATCGGACGCGTCTGGACCAGACAGGAGCTGGAACGTCTGGGGAACTTGTGCGTGGAGCATGGAGTCATTGTCATTTCAGATGAAATTCACGCGGATCTCGTCTACGAAAAAGGCAGTCACATACCGCTTTATGCCTTGTCGCCTGAAGTCGCCAATCATAGCGTGACCTTCCATGCTGCTAGCAAGACGTTTAACTTAGCGGGTCTGTTTACTTCTTACATGCTCACTACGAATCAGCAGCTCTTGCGTGACTTCAACGGGATGGCATCCAAAATGGGGAATGAACATATTAACTTGTTTGGTATGGAGGCGGCAGTTGCTGCTTATCGACACGGGGAGGCATGGCTGGATGAACTGCTTGTCTACTTGCACAAAAACGCAGTGTATCTCCATGAGTATGTGACCAATCGATTACCTGAAGTATCGATGAACGTTCCCCAAGCGACGTACTTGGGGTGGATGGATTTCCGCAAGCTCGGGTTGAATCAAACCGAACTGAATCACTTGATCCGTAGGGAAGCCAAGCTTGGTCTGAACGATGGAATGGGGTTTGGCGCAGAAGGAGAGGGCTTCCAGCGAATCAACTTTGCTTGTCCGAGAGCGCTTTTGGTAGAGGCGATGGAGCGTCTGGAGCAGGCTATACACCGAAAATAGAAGGATCGGCTACGTGTTGTCGAGTTGCTTACACCAAGGGGAAATTCGTGCTTGAGTCGAGTGAGCACATTCCATAGACGTCTGCAATCCTCTGACATTTTTCCGAAGTTTGACAGAGAGATTTTTCCACTCTACAATTTGATCCATAGTGATCAAGTTGAAACTTCCAAAAAGGGGATTGCAGATGAACATCGAGCAAGCGACCAAACAATTGGAGCGACTGCGAAAGGAAGCCTCAACCTGTACAGGTACGGGGAAGGTGGCATCTTACATACCCGAATTGGCTAAAGAGGACCCTTGTCAGCTGGGTGTGAGCATCTGCATGCCGGACGGAACTATCCTGTCCGCAGGGGAAGTAAATAAGCCCTTTACTCTGCAGAGCATCTCCAAGATTTTTTCGTTGATTGTGGCCCTTTGCCAGAATGGCCACCAATACGTATTTGAACGAGTAGGCAAGGAGCCGACAGGAGATCCTTTCAACTCTATTATCAAGCTGGAGACGATCAAGCCACACAAGCCGTTAAATCCAATGATCAATGCTGGGGCAATCGCCGTAGCAGGGATGATTCAGGGGAAAAACGTGCAGGAACGGCTAGAATGCCTCTTGGATATGCTGCGCAAGATGACGGGGAATCCGAACATCCATGTGAACGAAGCGGTGTATTGCTCGGAAAAGAAAACAGCAGACCGCAATCGGGCACTTGCTTGGTTTTTGAAAGACAGCGGTGTTTTAACAGGAGACGTAGAGGAAACACTGGATTTGTATTTCCAGCACTGCTCCATCGAGGTGACAGCCACGGAAGTAGCGAGACTGGGCATGGTACTCGCAGCGGACGGGGTGGATGTATGCACGGGGGAAAGAGTGTTTCCAGCAGAAATCGCTCGTATTTGCAAGACGTTCATGGTAACCTGTGGAATGTACAACGCCTCAGGGGAATTTGCCATCGATGTCGGCATTCCCGCAAAAAGTGGAGTGGCAGGCGGGATTATGGCTACAGTTCCGCAACGAATGGGCATAGGAGTCTTCGGGCCTGCTCTGGACGAAAAAGGAAACTCGGTTGCCGGAGTCAAGCTGCTGGAGCTGCTTTCAAAAGAATGGAATCTTGGTATCTTTTAGCTTCTTACAGTTGTTGTTCCTTCTCCCCTTTTCAAATGGCGCAGAATC
This sequence comes from Brevibacillus choshinensis, assembly GCF_001420695.1. Lineage (NCBI taxonomy): Bacteria > Bacillati > Bacillota > Bacilli > Caryophanales > Paenibacillaceae > Brevibacillus > Brevibacillus choshinensis. The sequence continues at coordinate 1,024,568 of NZ_LJJB01000007.1, forward strand.
GCGTACTATGTATGATAAGGATGGAGGCAAACGGAGGGATAGGTTTTGACAGAAATTAAGGTTCCCGATCTGGAACAAAAAGCGCTAGCGTTGCTTCAAGCAGATGCGGACAAAATTTACAAGCTGATCGACGTACAGATGGAAAACCTGACCATGCCGCAGTGCCCACTGTATGAAGAAGTATTGGATACACAAATGTTCGGGCTCTCCCGTGAAGTAGAATATGCGGTTCGCCTGGGACTTATTGAAGAAGAGATTGGTCGGGAAATTATGGGTTCTTTGGAACGTAAGCTGGCCCATCTCCATGAACTGTATAACCAAAGGTAAAAGCGAGGAGAACAGCGATATTCCTCGCTTTTCATTTTGTCTGTAAATGGATGAAGTCAAGCTAAAAAAAGGGTTGCATATTATTTGAGTGTACATTACATTAATAGATATATTTTTCGATATTATTAAAATGCGTGGATAGAGACTAGTAAGCGGATCAACAACTTGTCAGGGAGAAGCTGCCATAGACTGAAAGCAGTTTTGAAGTGTGTACCGTGGAATTCACTCTGGAGCATTTGGGTCATTCCGTTACAAATGGCAGAGCGAGACAATCAGCTCGGAGTAGCTGATGTCTAAGTAGGGTGGTACCGCGAGAATGAATGAACTCGTCCCTTTTTGGGGCGGGTTTTTTTGTTTTTTTCAACTAGAGACACAGATGGAGGAGTGAAGGGAGTATGAAACAAACAGAGCAGTGGACGAGCAGGCTGGGCTTTATTCTGGCAGCGGCTGGTTCTGCTATTGGCCTGGGGGCGATTTGGAAGTTTCCCTATATCGTTGGAACGAGCGGTGGCGGCGCATTTTTTCTCTTGTTCCTGATTTTTACGATCGTAATCGGGCTTCCGCTATTGCTCGGGGAATTTACGATCGGGCGAAGCACACAAAAAGAGGCAGTTAGTGCATACAAAGCGATTGCTCCTGGTACTGTCTGGCATTGGATTGGACGTCTCGGTGTTGTTACGTGTTTTCTCTTGCTGTCGTTTTACAGTGTGGTAGGAGGCTGGATTCTCACCTACTTGGTGCGCGGTATCACAGGCCAGATTACCGGGCCTTCTTACGATCAGCTTTTTGGATCGGTTATCAGTAATCCTTTCGGCGCGGTTTTCGCTCAACTAGTATTCATGTTGATTACGGCTTGGGTAGTGGCGCGTGGGGTGCAGAGCGGGATTGAGTCTGCGAATAAGTATATGATGCCTGCCTTATTCATTCTTTTCCTCATTCTGATGGTTCGTTCTCTCACCTTGGACGGCGCGATGGAGGGTATCTCTTTCTTCTTGAGTCCAGACTTCTCCAAGTTGAGTGGGGAATCCATTTTATACGCGATGGGTCAATCCTTTTTCTCGCTTAGTGTCGGGGTATCCGTCATGGTGACCTACAGCTCCTATTTAGCGAAAAAGGAAAGCCTTGTACGTTCTGCGGGATCGATCGTAGGACTGAATCTGTTCGTTTCCCTGTTCGCGGGCTTGGCGATCTTCCCAGCTGTCTTTTCACTTGGAGTTGAGCCGACTGCAGGCCCTGGCTTACTCTTTATTGTCTTGCCTTCTGTTTTTGAGAAGATTGCGTTTGGCGGTCTGTTCTTATGGATTTTCCTAGCATTGTTCCTGTTTGCTACGTTGACCTCAGCGTTCTCTATGCTGGAAATCATCGTGGCTTCACTGGCAAAAGGAGACGAGAAAAAGCGCAAGCGCCTCTCCTGGCTGATCGGATTGCTTATCTTTATTTTTGGGATCCCGTCCGCATTGTCATTTGGCATCTTGAGTGAGTACACCATCTTTGGTAAATCGATTTTTGATGCCGTCGACTTTTTGGTTAGTAACATCTTGATGCCTCTCGGGGCTCTGCTCATTGCCGTGTTCGTGCCTTTAAAAATGAAACGGGAAACACTGATCCACGAATTGCAGGTGAAGTCTTCAGCCGGACGTAAGATGTTTGTCTTGTGGTTGTTTCTCCTCAAATACATGGCACCACTCGCGATCTTGTTTGTGTTTTTGAATATGCTCGGATTTGTATAGAAAGCTGTATGATCACGATCAAAAAAGGACTGCGAGGCAAAAAGCCTTGAGCAGTCCTTTTTTTGTTGCTAGCGTGGGATTACGCAAAGAAAAACGCTGTGCCCAGGATGATGTATACCGTCAGTAACAGCACGCCCTCAAACCAGTTCGTGGCGCCGTCTTTCGTAATGGAAATGGTGATGAAAGTTGCCACTCCGATTGCCGCCAGTTCATACGGAGTAAACACGATGTCCATCGGTTTGCCTAACAGGAGACTGACGAGTACGAGGGTAGGGGCGACAAACAGAGCGATTTGCAGGCTGGAGCCGATTGCGATCTCGACGGCAGCTCCGATTCTACCTTTCATAGCCAGGAGGAGTGCGGCACTGTGTTCTGCAGCGTTTCCGATAATGGCAATGACAAATGCACCAACGAACAGCTCAGACCAGCCCATAGATTGAGAGACATGCTGGACGCCGTGAACGAGCCATTCGGAGACGATGGCGACAAAGACCGTAGAGGTGGCGAGCATCAGAATGGAAATGCCTTTGGACCATACGGCTTCACTCTCATGCTCTTCGATGTCTGACAAAAAGTCACTGTGCGTGATCATCGAGAAAATCAGCCAGAGTAGATAGGCGATGATCAGGAGGACAGCGATTACGATGCTCAACGTCTCGATCTTGACTGGAGGCAATTCTCGCATGAAAACAGCGGGGATAAACAGGGCGACGATGGCAAGTGTCATGAGCGAAGCATTGTGACCGGCCAATTGTCTGTTGAACTTTTGCTCCTTGAATTTCAGTCCTCCCATAAGAACGCTGAGTCCCAGTACCAGCAGCATATTGCCGATGATCGCCCCGGTAATGGACGCTTTCACCATCTCAAACAGCCCTTCTTTTACAAGGAAAAAGGCAATGATGAGCTCAGCGGCGTTGCCGAAGGTAGCGTTGAGAAATCCACCGATTCGATCCCCCGCATAATGGGCTACATTCTCTGTCGACTTTCCCAGCCAGGCAGCCAAAAAAACAACACTGATGGCTGCAGTAATAAACTGAAACATTTCATTTTCCGTAAAGTAGTGGGCAAAGGCAGCCAGAAGAAAGGATAATCCAACCACTGTGAAAAATAGACGCAATTTCATACGGTCACCTCGGTTTATGTACTTTCAATCTGCAGGGAACAAAAACCCTACACAATTATTACCCTATTCACCCTATATTGCCATATCCCAAGTCCATGAGCCAATAGGTATAGAGTTCCTCATGTGGAAGAAACTAAACGGTGAACAATGAATGGGAGGTGGCAAACATGACAATGCCTTATTTGTGTCCGACATGTAAATCGAATCGCATGCGATTTACAGTGATTGAACAGACACCGCGCTATATGCGACTCGATCCGCAGTCAGGAGAAGTGGTTGCTGAGTTAACCGCTGACCAATTAGACCTGTTTCACAAGCCGTACAAGGGTGATGCTTACATGATCCAGTGTGGCGTTTGTGGAACGACTGAACCGGAAGAGAGATTCGTCAAAATGGCTCAGCACATGCAAAGTCAACGTTCCTAGGAGCATACGAGATGAGAAACAGGCACGGAGTCCGAGACTCGCGTGCCTGCTCTTGTTGAGCCTAGTTTTCAAATTAGCGGCAGAAAATATGACGTCCAATCTTTTTGATTTGTGGACGGCTCCAGATCCAGCCGGAAGTCGCTGTGTCCGGGTTGAAGTAGTAAATCGCACCGCCAGTCGGGTCCCAGCCTTTGAGCGCATCGTTTACTGCGCGTTTGGAGGTCTCGTTTGGAGTGAGCCAGATTTGTCCATCTGCGACTGCTGTAAAAGCACGAGGCTCAAAGATGACGCCTGCAGGTGTGTTCGGGAAGGAGGGATTCTTTGTCCGGTTCAGGATGACTGCAGCCACCGCTACTTGACCGATGTAAGGCTCCCCCCGTGATTCCCCGTATACCGCATTGGCCATCAGGCGCAGGTCATTTTCAGAGATCCCAGCGGCGTGAAACGTCTCTTTTTTGGGTGCTGCGTTTGGCGTGCTTGGCGTAGTTGGTCCGCCTTGAGACGTTTGTGGAACGCCTAGATCTGCCGCAGTTGGTTTGTAGTTTTTCGTCGCGTTGTAGAGCTTCACTTTTGATTTGGCTCCGAGAACGCCGTCTACAGGCAAGCCAAATTCGTACTGGAAGTTGCGCAGTGCCCAATAGGAGCGCCATCCGAAGACGCCGTCCACCTTTCCTGTGTAGAAGCCTAAAAATTTCAGGCGATATTGCATCTCTCGGACGTCTTTTCCTTCTGCACCAACTTTGACGATCTGCTGGCTGAATGCATCCGAACGCATCGGGTAAACCACTACCGCTGTCGTGATGAGAATTGCGAGTACCGTTACGGCCATCAGCCATTTGTAAGGCTGTTTCATGGCAAATCCTCCTTCGCAAGGGTGCTAAACACCAGATGATAGAGATTAGGTTCTCCAACTATCGAAAATGAGTCTTAGTAAAATATTGGAGGATGAGCAAACTAGCGAATACGTGAAGGAAACGCATAGAAAGGAAGTGAAGATTCATGCAGGTCGCATCGTTTCTTACCGAACAATTGACGAAATGGGGAGTAAAACGAATCTATGGTGTGACAGGAGACGCTCTATTTGCCTGGATGGAAGCCTTGGGGAAACAGGAGTCCATCCAGTACGTGGCGTGCAAACATGAGGCAGCTGCGGCTATGATGGCGAGTGCGGAAGCAAAGCTCACGGGTCGACCAGCTGTATGCACAGCCACCATGGGGCCAGGTACCGTCAATTTGTTGAACGGGCTTGCAGATGCGTGGGCAGATCAAGTCCCTGTCGTGGCCATAACGGGTCAGGTAGAGTCGCACAAGCTGGGTGGAGGGTACAAACAGTACATTCCTCAAGAAGACGTGATGAGGCCCATTTGCAAGTATACGACGACGGTCACTCATCCAGATGCGATCGGGATGGTGTTACACAAGGCGTTTACCATTGCCGCACAACAAAAAGGTGTTGCTCATATTTCCATCTGCAAGGATGTATTCAACCAAGTGACGACAGCACAGATCGTTCCGGAGTTGCCACGGGTCTCTACAGCAGTGAGGCCAGATCGGATCGAGATGGAGCATGCAGCTGAGCGATTGTTGCAGGCAAGAAAACCGTTGGTGTTGCTAGGTGTAGGAGCGCGTCAGGATGCAGAAGGATGCCGGAGGCTGGCAGAGCAATTGGGTGCAGGCGTACTCCTGACGTTGGGGGCCAAAGGAGTTATGGAGGAATCTCATCCGCTTGTCTTGGGTGGGTTAGGAGAAGGGGGAAGTGAATCTGGTTTGCATGCATTGGCAGAAACGGATTTGCTCGTGATCCTGGGAGCTAGTTGGTTTCCTCGCTCTTACATGCCTAAGCAGCTTCCCATCATTCAGGTCGATTCACATGCGGAGTCCATACACGCGCATCCACAGCTTTCTTCGGTAACGGCAAACCTTGACGATGTGCTTCCCCTCTGGAGTAGGCGTTTAGAAACTCGTCAGTTGGACTATGCTTGGGAGGAACAGGTAGAACGTTGGCACGCGAAATTTTGGGAAGAAACACAACGACTCACGGATCAAAGTCCGGATGAACCGATCAAACCGGAAACGCTCATACATGCATTAGGGAACTTCGTAAAAGAGGATGCCATCATCGCGCTGGACACAGGGGAGCATACACTCTGGTTTAATCGGGCGTTTCGAGTCAGTGCCCAGCTTCCCCTGTTTTCAGGCAAGTGGCGGACGATGGGTTTTGGATTGCCTGCTGCGATCGCAGCTAAGCTGACGTGCCCCGATAGGCAGGTCGTCTGCATCACGGGTGACGGAGGATTGCAGATGCATCTTGCAGAGCTGATGACAGCAGTGGAGCAGAATGTATCCATCCTGTTGGTTGTAGTCAACAACGCTACACTCGGCTTGGAAGAAATCAAGATGAAACATGCGGGCTACACTCCGTTTGGCGTGAAAATGCGCAATCCGGATTTTGTGCTCTGGGCAAAGGCATGTGGTGTCGACGGTCGTTCTGTACAGACAGTGGAGGACTTGCAAAGGGCTTTGAATGAGGTGCGTGACGTTAAACAATTGACACTTCTCGACGTAGCTAGCACCCCACCGACATTATCAGAGAGAAAAAAACAAATTCCCTTCCAAGCCCAAGCTTGATTTGTTTATAATGAAAGAAAAGTGAGACATTATCGGTGGGAGAGGTTACTAATCGGGCGAAGGAGGAGGGCGTCCAGATGGTGGAAAAGCTCGGTGAAATTAGGGTAGCAGATCAGGTGATTGCCGTAATTGCTGGAGTGGCGGTAGAAGAGGTACTCGAGGTATCTGTCCGTTCGGGAGGACTGTATCAGGATTTAGCCAAGAAAATCAATGGTGGGTCCAAAGGAATCAGTATCTCGATGGTGGATGATCGTGTAACGATCGACATGCGCGTCTCTGTGCGCTATGGAACGCCCATCCATCATGTTTGCCAGACCTTACAAGAGCGTGTAAAGGAAGCTGTGGAGCATTTGACAGGGCTGCTGGTAGATGCAATCAATGTTCGGGTAGAAGCGGTTGAGGTAAAATGAGAACGACCTGCGAAAGGGCAGGTCGTTTTTTTTGTTCTCCTATCAAACCGAATACGTCGTCCTCGTGACCTGCTCGTCCACTTTCTGCCTGCTAACTTCCCTGGATACATTCAACAAAATGCCGGTGGATATCAGACAGACCAGCAATGAAGAGCCGCCGTAGCTGATAAAGGGGAGAGGGACGCCCGTCAATGGGATAATCCCCGTCACACCGCCAATGTTTACGGTCGCTTGGAGGGCGATCATGCTGATGACGCCGATTCCGACGAGACTGGCGAATGTATCCTTCACCCGCAGGCAGATGTGAATGCCGCGAAGCAAAAACAGTAAATAGATGAGCAAGAAGATCGAAGCACCGATAAATCCGAGTTCTTCCGAAATGATGGAAAAAATGAAATCGGTATGGGCTTCTGGCAAGTACAAATATTTCTGGATGCTCTTTCCGAATCCTGTCCCGGAAAGTCCACCATGGGCAATCGCGATCCATGATTGAATGATGTTGTATCCCGTAAACAAAGGATCGCTCCATGGGTCCAAATACGAATGGATCCGGTTCAATGCGTGCTGCTTTACGGTGATGTACGCAACCAGAGCTAAGGTGACGACGGGCCCGCCGAGACCAATCAGGTGACGAAGCTTCGCACCTCCGCAGACTAGAACGATCAGAGCAGTGCCAAGCAGGATGGCGGCTGAACCGAGGTCAGGCTGAGCGACGATCAAGAGAAAGAACAGCCCCGTCACCAGGAGTGGAGGCATCAGACCCGATTTAAGCTTTTGAATCCCGTCCCCTTTTTTGGCAATGATGGCCGCTAGATAAAGAATCAGCCCAAGCTTGGCGAATTCGGCTGGCTGGAGGCTTGCGGAGCCAATACGGAACCACGATCGTGCCCCTTTGATCTCTTCACCGATGCCTGGGATCAACACCAGCAGTAAGGAAAAGAAACTTACTGTGGCGATCAACAAGAAATTACGTTTGTAAAAGGAGAAGGGTATGTTCATGGCAACCAGCATCCCGACAATGCCTAATACCAAAAAGCGAATTTGTCGTTTCACGAAGTACAGTTCATCGCCATTGCAATAACTACAGCCGTTTGAGGTGAAGCTGGTCAGAGCAAAGATCGAGCTTGCGCTGAGTACCATCGTGATGCCAAACCCAACGATCAGGGCGGTTAAAAACAATAACAAAAAGTCAGGAACCCCCCGAGTTTTCATCGTAGATCCCCCTTCTACGTGAAACAGAGAGGGGACACCTCTCTGTTTAGCTACACGCATCCATTTAAAAAAGCTGGTCGTTATTAGTGTGAGGACAGTTTTTCATTCAGCATTTGCAGTTTGAGCTTGGCTGATTTGATGACAGAATCAGGAATTGGGTAGTCGTAGTCCAGACCATGCGGGAACAGATGTTTACCCATATAAGGATCTTCGAATTTCAGAACAGCGTGAGAATCCTCCAGCTTTCCTTCGGTTACGTTTGCTTCCAGACGCAGATAGTAAACGTTACCTTTATCTTGGATTTTATAATCGTATGTAGCGTGTTTGTAATCCCAAGCACCACGGTCAAAACCGAGATCGCCCATGTAGTGCTCTAGATCGGCGAAGAAGACTTCTTTTGTGCCAACCCCAGTGTCCTTGATAACCATTCTTTTTCCTCCTACAAAAAGGTAAGATTTTCACTTATTAATGATAGTCTGTTTTTGGAAGAAGCGCAATGTATAAGTCAGTCTTGCGAATAGATGACCTCAATTACCATCATATGGTATAATTTTCTACACAATAGATCGTACTCAAGGGTGGTCGGCATCCCCGGTAGAAGGGGGGTGATAAGATGACAGTATTCGAGGCACTAAGTCTGATGTTGACATTTGGGACTTTAGTAGTGATGCTGTCTTCTAGTAGGAAAAAGTAGACCTCCCTTGAGCTTCGCAGCCGGGAGGTCTACAGGCGGGTACTATGAGCCGACTCCCCGAAAGGAACGACTATTGTAGCTTAGGGCCGCAAGGGTGTAGCAGCACTCTGCGGCCTTTTTTTGCTACTGTCCATAAGCACCATGTTAACATATTATCACACGGGGATGTATCTACTCTAGTCGAAAAAACGTGACGCACGTCCCAACGATGCGAATGAACGAATAGGTAACAGGACACACTACAAGCGTTCATTAGCAAAAGGAGGAGAACGATTATGGCGAAAGTAGAAAACCGCACATTGCGCGAAATCATGACAAAAGATATCGCGACTGTGACGCTCAAGGATAACGTTTACGAGGTCGCTTGCAAAATGCGTGACTGGAATGTAGGCGTCATTCCGGTCGTGAACGAAAAAAACGATGTGATCGGTGTCATTACCGACCGCGATATCGTGATTCGAGGGCTTGCTGAAAAACATGAAGGCTCGGCTGCCACTGAAGTGGTCATGACACGTGATATCGTACTCGGCCAACCTGGGATGACAGTAGATGAAGCTGCGAAAATCATGGCTCAGCATCAAATTCGCCGATTGCCAGTCGTAGAGAACGGCAAGCTGGCAGGGATTGTTGCTTTGGCTGACATGGCTATTCGTCAGGTGCACCAGGATGAAGCGAGCGATGCTCTCCAAGAAATTTCCGAGCCTGCTAGTCATTAAAAAGCTGGCTGAAACTCATAACGCATAAAGGACACAGCTGTCGGAAGCAAAAGCCGGCAGCTTATTTGCACGATAAAAATTTATAAAATTCTTATTGGCATAAATACTACCACTGCTCTGCCAAAAAGCTTGACGTAGCCAAGTGTTCTAAATATTTGCTTTACACTAACGTAACGGTAAGGTTTAAGATACGTAAAAAGGAAGGTTAACAGGGAGAGGTACCTGATGCAAATAAAGGACATGGCTCACCGGTTGCAAATTACGCCGCGAGCAATCCGTTATTATGAGGAAAAAGGATTGATCCGACCGCAAAAGGCGGATGAATCCGGCTATCGTCAATTTTCTGAAGAAGATTTATGGCGACTGCAAACAATCATCACGCTACGTGAGGTGGGGATGCCCATTGAAGACATACGGGAGCTGTTAGAGCAAATGGATCAGGGGCAAGGCAGTTTATTGCACTATCTGGAGCTGCAGCGTTCCTTTATGTACGACCGCTGGGTAGAGCTAAGCAAGGTGATCGAGACGACCGAAGCAATGATTGAGCGTGTCAGAACCGACCAGGTCATCGCCCCTGCCTCTTTGTATGAATTGGCAGAAGCCAACAAGCGATTACGCCAAACTCGAGGCGATTGGGTAGATCGGTGGAATTTCAATCAGATTGCCGATGTGTACGACGAGCTCGTGACGCGAGAGCAGGATGGCTACAACAAGCACGAGAGGTACGACGAAGTGCTGGACACTGTAGTGGCTGCAGCAAAACCGAAGCCGGGAGAAACAGGCCTTGACGCAGGGACGGGAACGGGCAATCTGGCAGGTCGATTGGTTCGATTTGGTGCGAAAATGAGTGGGTTCGACCAGTCGCTGGAAATGCTCAGACAGTGCAGGCGCAAACATCCGGAGGTTGACACAAAGCTAGGTACATTTTTCGCCTTTCCTTTTCTGGAGAACCGATTTGATTTTGTTGCGTCCAGCTATGCCTTCCATCATTTGACGGATGACCAAAAGCTGCTTGCGCTAGCAGAGTGTCGTCGTGTCCTCAAGCCACGAGGTCGATTTATCATTGCCGATCTGATGTTTGTCGATCAAGAACATCGCCGCACTCACCTAAAAGAACTGGAGAGCGCAGGCGAATATCGTACGATCGAAAAGATGGAAAATGAATGCTTTGCAGACCGTTCCCGCATGCTGGCAGAGCTGGCTGATCTGGGGTTTCAGACAGATGTACGGCAAATCACGACATACGTTCACCTGATTACGGCTCGATTAAAATAGAACATCCTCTACATTTTTGGGCTCTTCCAACTACTGACACGCGTCTAGCCTTTTGCATAGGCTGTAGCGAGAAGGGAAAGGGGGACTCCGAAATGGGTCTGTTCGACGGTTTTTTTGATCGAGATAACGATGAGTTTTTATGGATTATTATTGTCGTGGTTGTGCTCTTCTTTTTCTTTAACAGTGACCGCGATTAATCCGAACGTATAGACAAAAACGACCTCAGAGCTAGGTCGTTTTTTCCGTGCCAAAAAGTCTTTGTACAAGTCACTCCGTCCAGAAAATATTGACCTGTGCTTAATCTTCCTCTACGCTAAAAGCCGATGCATCGTAGAAGAAGGGAAGGAATGGAATGAAACGAATGACGATTTACCTGGCACTGTTCGTGGCGTTGCTCGGTGCCTGTTCATCACCAGGCCAGCCACAGGCCAACGGCGAGATGGAAGCGACAGTCCAGCGTGTAGTTGACGGGGATACAGTAGAATTGTCAACGGGAGAAAAAGTGAGGCTCATTGGGGTCGATACTCCGGAGACAGTCAAGCCGAATCACCCTGTAGAACCATATGGAAAAGAAGCAAGCGATTTTTCAAAACAACTGCTGACGGGTCAAAAGGTAACGCTGAAATTCGATGTGGAGCCTTATGATAAATACAAGCGCTTATTAGCCTATATGTATTTACAAGATGGTACGTTCGTCAATGAAAAGCTGGTTCGGGACGGATATGCTCGCATCATGACCATACCACCGAATGTGGCGTACGCTGATTTGTTTTTAGAGGCCGAGAGAGAGGCGCGTGAAAACAACAGAGGGCTGTGGGGCAAATCCACACAGAATCCATCTATGCCTTCTCCGTCAGCGGAAAAACCAAAGCAAAAAGCGCCAGGATCTGACCAAGCTCCACCAGAAGGCAAGCCTATTAAAGGGAATATCAACGCCAAGGGCGATAAAATATACCATGTACCTGGTTCTGCGAGCTATGAACAGACAAATGCGGAGATGTGGTTTGCTACCGAGGAAGAAGCGAAAGCGGCTGGCTTCCGTGCTCCGAAACGATAAACGATAAAAGAACGTACATCATTATAAACGTCATTTCTGTTTCGATGGATATCGGAGACGAAATGGCGATTTTTGTTCTCTCTGGAGTGGAGGGTTGTTCTTTACAACGAACACAAAGGTGCTACAATATGGATAATAGGCATCAATTTCGGAAAGGGGATGTGGTGCGTGCAAGTACCGCGTACTTCTGACGAGACACGATGGATAGATTGCCATCGACCAGGCGAGGTGGCGAGTAGAGAACCATTTCGCTCCGGAAGGGAAGTCCATGTATGGGTGGCGACCGTTCATTCACTTCTTCCCAGCACTCTCGAACTCTCCTACGAAGAAAACAGAAAGGCAATGAGCTTTGTGTCTCCCCGTGATCAACACCGTTACCGATTCTCTCACGTTCTCCTCCGATTTCTTTTGTCAGCTTACGCGCAATGCGATCCTGCAGCAGTTCAGCTCGGAAAAAATAACTTTGGAAAGCCTTTTTTGATTCCAGCAGATTCAGGACGAGCAATCCGTTTTAACCTATCACATTCGAGAGATGCCGTATGCTATGTCCTGGCATCTGATCAAGAAGTGGGTATTGACATCGAATACGTCGATTCCGCATTTGATTGGCCAAGTGTTTCGAATGCGTACTTCACTGATCGAGAAAGACACCAGCTCGAAACGATGCAAGAAGAGGAGCGAGTCACCACCTTTTTTACCATGTGGACCCGCAAAGAAGCGAGGTTAAAAGCTGTAGGCACTGGGCTTGGCGGCCTCGATGAAAAGGGACGCTGGAAGAATGCGCCCGCTTTTGAGAACTTACTTGTGCATGATTTTCGCTATCGGAATCAGTACGTGGGGACCGTATCTCTTGACGCTACTTTGCCTGCGATCCGATTTTTTCGATACGCAAACGATTGAAAGCCGAAAGCAAGGTGAATGAGGAGGGGTAGGAATGCAGAACGTTGTCTTGGAGCAGGTCCAGGAGTATGCAAAGCAACCTGACCAGTCAAACTTTTATGCGTGGAAACTGACCGGGGTATTGGATCAGGCTGCATTGGAAGCAAGCATGAACGAAATGGTGAGAAAACATGAAATCTTGCGAGCAACCTTTTCATTGCGCGATGGAGTCCCCGTACCAATGATTCGGCCTTACCAGGCGCTGGAATGGACAATCATTGACCTTCAACCTTTGTCAAAAGCGGAGTCTGACACTGAGATCGAGATGTATTTAACTGGCAAATATGCCTCCCCTCTTGGGTTGGACAATGTGCTCCAGCTTCGACCTCGATTGCTAAAGCTATCCGACACGGAGCACTTGTTCATCCTTCAAGTTGCATCCGATGTGGCAGACGATTGGTCGATGAAACGATTCTTCGAAGAATTAATGGAAGGCTACATGGCTGTAACAAGCACAGACTTAGATCAACAACTTAATCCGTCTATCTCCTATACAACTTACCGTGAATGGCAAGAAAAACGTGTGTCAGGCCAAAAGGCAGAAGCAGACATCGCTTATTGGAAGCAGAAAATCGGATACGAGCCACCAGAGCAGTATTTGCCCACAGACTTTCCGAGAACGCACTCCTCTACTTTTACGACCAATACCTACCATCTGACAATCCCTTTTGAGCTCCAGCAAAATGTCCTATCTTTCACTAAGCAAGAACAAATTACTCCTTTCCTAGTCATTCTAACCGTATTAAAAATGCTTTTGCGCCGTTATAGCGGAGAAGACGAGATACGTGTCGGCACGCTCGTTTCTGGCCGCAACGATCCTGCAATGGAACGGGGGATCGGTGTTTTTGCCAATCCCATCGTCCTACAATCGTTTTGGCAGCACGATCTGACCTTTCGTGAGGCGCTCCTCATCGTTCAAAAGTCGGTGTCGGAAGCGTACGAGCATCAGCAAATTCCTTTTGGCAAGGTGGTCACAGAGCTCGGCTTGAGTAGCGCGGGCAATGCTCAGCCGCTTTTTCGGGTCATGCTGCACATGCCAACTACTCGCGAAATATCAGAAGTACCGGGACTGGTCATCGAGGAGTTAGATGCTGGCTATCACCACGAGGGCGTTGATTTAGTGGTAAAGGTAACGCAGTCCGCGAAAGGATGGATGTGCTCGATCACGTATGCAACTGACATTTTTACAGAGGAAACCATCATCCGTCTGGGAGGGCATTTCACTACGTTGCTCAACGGAGCTGTAGCAGACCCTTTGGCGAAGATCACTGAATTGCCTATTTTGACTGCGACAGAGCGGCATCAACTTCTAGGGGAATGGAATCAGGAGCGGGCAATGTACCCCCGAAATTCGAATATAGTTGAGCTCTTTGAAGAACAGGTGGAGCTGCACCCCGACCATGTAGCCTTGCTGTTTGAAGATACGGAGCTGTCATATCGGCAATTGAACAACCGAGCTAATGAAATCGCCAACCGATTGCGACAATTGAACATCACTACTGACCAACTCGTAGCGGTCTGCCTCGATCGTTCTTTTGATATGATCGCGAGCTACCTGGGCGTTTTAAAGGCAGGAGGAGCCTACGTCCCGATCGATCTCACCTATCCCAAAGAGCGTATTGCGTACATGCTCGAAGACTCCGCCGTTCCTTATGTCATCACGACAGAGAGTATTGCAGTGGTGCTCCCCGGCATATCAGCAAAGTGGGTGTATCTCAATCAAGAGGCTCACGACGCACAAGTCCAAAGCCCCGAACCTGCTTCTCTTTGCAGCGCCGATAGTCTGGCTTATGTGATGTATACCTCAGGCTCGACGGGCAAACCCAAAGGAGTCATGGTGGATCATCGGGGGATCGTCCGACTGGTAAAAGATATCGACTACGCGTCGGTAGGACCAAACGAAACGTATATGAATCTCGGTTCCGTAGCCTTTGACGTATCCGCCTTTGAGATTTACGGCGCTCTGCTAAATGGAGGAAGGCTCGTCATTCTTCCAACGAACAAGCCTACATTTGAAGAAATCGCCCGGACGATTCAGCGATACGGGGTCACTTCCCTAAACGTCACTCCCGATCGGTTGAATGTACTACTCGAAGATCACAGTGAGGCGATGGTCGGCTTGCGTCAGGTCATGCCAGGAGGAGAAGCATTGCCTGTCTGGTTGGCGCACAAATGCCTGACGAAGCTGCCGAACAGTCGGTTGATCAATCTGTATGGCCCAACAGAAAATGCGGTCAACACGACGAGCTACCTTGTGCAAGAGATACCACCACATGCCACGATGATTCCGATTGGGCGGCCCATAGCAAATGATCGGCTCTATATTCTCGATTCCCATTTGCAGCCTGTTCCCGTCGGGGTCATTGGAGACTTGTACATGGCAGGTGATGGTGTAGCGAGAGGATATTTAAACCGACTAGAATTGACAGAGGAACGGTTTCCGCTCGATCCATTCAGCGAAGTACCCGGGCAGAGGATGTATAAGTCAGGTGACTTAGCGCGATATCGGGCAGATGGAAATGTGGAGTTTATCGGAAGAGCGGATGATCAGGTGAAAATCAGAGGGTGCCGGATTGAGTTAGGGGAGATCGAGACGGTCGTAGGTCTATTGCCGGGAGTCCGTCAAGCGGTAGCGGGAGTCACGAAAGGCAAGGACGGGACGACTGGTCTGGTAGCCTACGTCGTGATGAACGCGGGTAGCAGCTTCAATCAACAAAAGCTCCGCTCCTATGTTCGCGATCAATTGCCTGAATACATGATTCCTACCTTCTTTGTCGAGCTGCAGGAAGTGCCTGTCACACCTGTCGGGAAAATCGATCGAAGACGTCTTCCTGTTCCGACTGTAACCAGCAACGAAGAGCACGTCCTCTCACCTCGAAATCCGATCGAGGAAAAGCTTGTCCAAATATGGGAGACGTTGCTGGAAGTAAAACCAATCGGAGTGACCGACAACTTCTTTCTACTCGGCGGCAACTCATTATTAGCGATGAGGATGTTTTCATACATCGAAAAGACTTTTCAGAAAAGGCTGTCCGTCTCCAGTGTGTTTCAGGAGGACACGATTGAAAAGCTGGCAAAACTGCTTTCATCCGATGAGGAGCATGCAGAGTTGTCCAAATCATTGGTACCCATTCAGCCCTTGGGCACCAAAACGCCTCTGTTCTGCATTCATGGTGGGGGAGGAGAAGTGCTGATTTATGGAGATCTGGCTCGCAGACTAGGTAAGGAGCAGCCGCTCTATGGCTTGCGCTACGCAGGAAGTGAGGATCAGACACAGGTGACTGTCGAGGCGATCGCACACAAGTACGTCCAGGAAATTCGCGAGGTGCAGCCTCATGGACCGTACTACCTGATGGGCTTTTGCCTAGGAGGCGCAATTGCCTATGAAATGGCGCAACAATTATCGCAGGAAGGCCAGGACATTGCGTTACTTGCCATCCTCAACTATGCGAATCCCGGATTGCCTCCGCTCAAGATGGAGACCAAAATCATAAACAGCTTCAAGCTTCTCTTTCAATTACCACCGCATTTGCGTAATCCATTCGTTCTGCAAAAGCTACGTTTTGTAGGGAAAGTGCTCAAGAAAACGGTCGATAACACGCCGAGTGAAGACGACTCGCTGCAGGTGTTGATTCAGGCATTGCGGACGTACCGGCCAAAACCGTATTCAAGCAAGCTGTTGCTGATTCGGGCCATGACCAATCTCAACAAGGCAGAAAAGCTCGGCTGGGAGGTCACAGCGGCTGGTCAGATCGATGAACACTGCATCGCTGCCGATCACGGAACTTTGCTGAAAGAGCCGAATGTCGAAGTTCTCGTCGGGCATGTAAGGGCGCATCTTCTTATGGAAACAGGAAAAAAATAGCTGTGAACGGAAACTGATCCCGAAAGACTGGGGTCAGTTTTTTTACTCCATTTCCTTGTAAACACAGCCTTCCTCGTAAAAAAACCTTGATTCTGGATTCATCCGGAATCAAGGTTTTTTGTGCGTTCGCCCATCACGCGAGATGAATGGGCGACATAAGGTAATCATGACTGGTCAGATACCTATTTTGGAGGAGGATGTCTGCATTGGATTCTCAAACACGGGTCTATTTTCCATACGTTAGTCCCTTCGATCCTTGCCCACCGATTCGCGTCAAATCCTACTCGGTCCCACCTGAGCTATTTATTGGTTTTCAACCAGAAAACCTGCCGCAATATTCGCCGATGGAGGCATTAAAACGAGGCGTTTTGTGGCCAGCGCTCTACAGCCCTTACATTCCGACAGGACAACGGGAAAGAGGGGAGGGGCATCATGAACGTTAACTCGAATACCCGCGCTGGCGATGAGCAGTACGTAGAGCTGCTCACGCAACTGCAAGCGATTGACTTTGTTTTAGTTGAGCTGAATCTGTACCTCGATACGCACCCCACTGATGCAAACGCGATTGAGCAATTCAATGAGCTCACACAGCAACGCTGGCAGATGGCAAATGAATTTGAAGCGTTGTACGGTCCCCTAATGAACTTTGGACGCAGCTATTCTGGGTACCCTTGGCAGTGGAACGACACTCCCTGGCCGTGGCAAGTCTAACATAGAGCAATGAGGGGGAAAACGCGACGATGTGGATTTATGAGAAAAAGCTTCAATACCCGGTACGTGTCGGCAAGTGCGATGTCCAAATGGCCAGATACCTAATGGAACAATACGGCGGAGCAGATGGTGAGTTGGCTGCTGCCCTGCGTTATATGAACCAACGATATTCCATTCCAGACAAAGTGGTCGGACTTTTGACGGATATCAGCACGGAGGAATTCGCCCATCTCGAAATGATCGCGACGATGGTATACAAATTGACGAAGGACGCTTCCGTGGAGGAGTTGAAGGCGGCGGGACTCGGAGCCCATTACGCCAACCACGACCGTGCCCTGTACTATGAAAATGCTGGCGGCGTTCCTTTTACAGCGACCTATATACAAGCAAAAGGCGATCCCATCGCTGATCTGTACGAGGACATCGCAGCGGAGGAGAAAGCTCGCGCGACTTACCAATGGCTCATCGACATGACCGATGATGTGGATATTCAAGATAGCTTGAAGTATTTGCGGGAGCGGGAAGTCGTCCACTCCCTACGGTTCCGGGAAGCAGTGGAAATATTGAAAGAAGAACAAGGCCGCAAGAAATTTTTCTAACCTACATTAAACGAATGAACCGCCGGCCAATCGGGCACACTGGGGGATGACTGAATTTGGAAAGGAGTGTCCCGATGAAGGCTAAACGTTTTGTCATTCGATTGTTGGTATTGATCGGAATTGCGGCATGTGTAGAGTATTTCGTTTATGCGAATAACAACGTGGCTCCGACTGAAGCGACGGTAGAGGAAGGGCATAGCCATGGGCAAGCCCCGACCTTGACCGTTACGCATGCACTCAACCAGGATGATCTAGAACTGAAGATCGCGGTCACGAACTTCTCCTTTTCCCTCGAAAATATGGGGAAAGAGAACAAGCATGGTGAAGGCCATGTCCACCTCTATCTGGATGGAAAAAAGGTGGCAAAAGTGTTTGAACCCACGTATGTCTTAAAGGATATTCCAAGCGGTAAGCATGAGGTCATGGTGGAGCTGGCAAACAACAACCATGAATCATACGGTGTTTCCCAGCGTATTCCCATTGAAGTAAAGCCGTGAAACGCTAAAAACCTTGGCATTTCATGCAGAAAGCCGACGTTCCGAGTGCCCGTTTGGCGCACTTAGAAGTCGGCTTTTTCTATAAGGAACCCGATTATCGCATTTGTACCGTGACTTGTGCTTGCTGATCAGGCAAAGCAATGACCAGCGTCGGATAAGAAATGACTTGAATTTTCATCGCCCCAGGAGCAGGAGCCTTTACGTGAACGGAGACAGTAAAGCCATGAGGTCCAGTCCGTCTTACTTGATCGGCAACCAATTGATACCCACCGGTAGGACGCTGACCTGCGCCGATCACGACATACGATTTACCTTTGGCACGAACAATCGTATGACCGCCACTTTTCCGTACTTTGGTCAATGCATCCTGTACAGCAGGTGGATATGGAGCAGCGACCGCTTCGTATTGGGCATCTACCGCTGTGACCTCTTCCGTCGAAGTCGTAGTTGGGGTAGGATGTGGAGTAGGCATTGGCTGAATTCCTGTCAAAGTCAAGGCAGCAGAAAGCAACAAACCGGGAAACAGGGTAAACATCATACATCCCTCCATTTGTTGGATATAATCTATAAGAAAAAGCAGAGGTGACAGTCGTGCGCGTCCAGGATTCGCTGGAATACCTGTCCGAAACAACTCAGCGAGCCATCATGGTGGAGCAGACGAATCGTTTCGGTCTCGCTGATGATCAAGACTTGTTTACACGGCTACAAGACCCAAATTTTCTGGAGCGCGTGTGGGATCAGTCGACTGAGATCGAACGAGAAGTCATGAAGCGATTTGTCATCGCATCGACCAGAGGTTTTTTTAGTAAACGCTCGTGGGAGCGAATGGTATCATCAGACCAAAGACATATGGCCGTCGGCTTAACGAGACTGAGACGGTTGGGAATCATTATGACCGTCCGCAAAATGTGGAGCGAGATCGGTTATCTCATGCCGCAGGAAATTCGTGAGGAAATCACAGCGTATCTCCTCCCTGAACCATCCCGGGCATTCGTTTCTCTTTCAAAAACGCTCCCTTATTATATAACGGCAGGACGGGGTATACATCTGGATCTTTTTGGGCTTCTCCTGTTCATTCGGGACAACCAGGTACCTGTTACTCAAAAAGGTACCATCCATCGTCGCATGTCTTTGCGCATAGCAGCTGTGCTCTCTTTGTCGGACGAGCACTGTGCGGGATTGACCTTGCCGCCTTTGGATCAGGAAGAGAGAGAAGGGCTTGCCTTGACCGTCGCTTTGGATTTGGCCATGCGTCTCGGATTGATCCATATCGAAAACAAGGTGCTCTCGATTCGCCCGCAAGAGGTGAGACGCTGGATGGCCCAATCTCCCCCTGATCGATGGCAGCAGACATACGAATGTGTTGTTCAACAGTATTTGTCACACGGTGATTGGTGGGAGGCATTCGCACTATTGATGCGGAAAGTTCCACTCGACAGGTGGAGTTCATTAGAGGAACAGATGCGCATGTTAGAGGAAGCGGGCTTTACCCTCCCTACTGATGCAGACAAGCTGATCGTAGAGAAATGGCTCCATTTATTGACCGGAATGGGATGGATTCAGCTTGGTATAGATGGAGAAGAACGCTTGTTTTGGCGTTGGAACAGCTTGCCTCATCTTACGGCGGAAGAAGGGTGGTTTGTTGACCCAGCCGGAGCCCTTACGATCCCACCACTCGTTCCTTTGTTGCGTGTATGGGAGATCAGCAGATTTTGCACGTTGCATTTCGATGGACCGTTGATTCGAGGGGAAGTGCAGGCCAAAGAGCTACAATCATTTCTTGCATCAGGAAGAAGCGAGGAACAGGTGATTGAACTGCTTAGCTCGGCTTGTGCCCATCCGTTACCGGAAGCATTGGTGGAATCCATCCATCATTGGGCCAAGACTGCACGCCAGATTCAAATCGAGCCATATTACCGAGTGAGGACGGCCCACTCTGGTTTTATAGAAGAGTGGAAAGAAATACCCGACTTCCAACCGTTTTTGTCGCAGATCATATCACCAACAGACTTCTTGATTTCTCTCTCGCAGGAATCCAAGCTCGTCGCCTTGCTGAGGGAGTATGGGTACGAGCCGCAAGTACTGGCTCGCACAATCGATTCGTTAGAACCTACTGATAATAAGATAGAAGTAAAAGCTCCCGTTGGATGGTTTGTCGTAGAACGACCATGGGACGGGTACGCTATGGAAAATACGTTTCCTGATCCGCTAGAAGGGATGAAAGAAGTGGCTTCACTGCCAAAAATGTGGACACAGCATTTTCAATCGTATCACCCGCAATCGTTGCGAGACTTGTTGAAACGCGCAAGTGAGCTACAGCTCGAAGTGGAGCTACAGCAAGCGGGGAAAGACAAGCTGCGAGGGCTGCCTTCAGAGGTGCGGGTCGAAATGGGATATTGGACCGTAACGCTAGCACAGGAGAGCGGGAAAGCTCGTTATCGATTGGACGAGATCGCTCGAGTGCGCATTGTGGTGCCCGATTATCTGTACGACGGGGTATGATCGTGGTACAATCGAAGAGTAGTTAGTTACTTGAGAAAGGAGGTCTCGCTCAAATGGAAGCATTGGAAACAGCGGACATGACACAGCTGTTGATGGAGTCTCAAGAACTTTCCACGATGATTAACCAATCGCGCGAGGTCTCAGATTATCTGCTGGCCAAGCGTCAAATGGAAGCAGATGTGGAGGCGCAGCGTTTGCTGGCGCTCTTTGAAAAGAAGAAAGAACAGTACGAGGATGTGCAACGGTTCGGGAAATACCATCCCGACTACAACCATATATCGAAAGAAGTCCGCGAGCTGAAGCGGACAATCGAGCTCATGGATTCTGTTCAGACATTCAAGCGGGCGGAGGATTCATTGGACGAACTTTTATACCAAGTGAGCCGCACAATCGCGAATGCCGTGTCAGATACCATCAAGGTTCCGAGCAACAATCCGTTCCTCGAAGCCCAGAGCAGTGGTTGTGGCACAGGAGGCAGTTGCGGCTGCAGTGTGAAAAAGCCATCCTGATCGGATCGTATTAGCGATTCTCCCGCAGCAAAAAGCAGTCTTCGCAGAGGTTCCCGCAACAAAATTGTTTCTCGTTAGGTACGAGAAAGCGGAAGCGATAGACGTGCTGACGTTCATCTGAGCGTACGTAGATACACTCAGGTTTCAATTTTGTACTGGTAGCCAGGCGCTCTCCAGTCTCCATCAGCTGTGTGGTCAGGCTATGGACGGGGAGCGCACTGCTTACATAGAGAAAGCGCTGGCCTGCATGAGTTCGCCAGTTGCTTGCCGTGATAGTTCCTTCTTGGAGTAGCGTTTTTTCAAATTGTTGATAAAACGTAGCCAGCATACGAGACCACGATTCCTTTCTTGTAAGCTTCACGGGTCATTATACCACGATTTGGGAAGGAGACCGACGCCAAAACATGAGAGAGCGACGTCTGGGGGTTGCCGTGTGGGTCAAAAACACGCGTGCCGCTAAAAATTTACGTAAATTTGGCACCATTCATTACATCTCCAAGCGGTTGAATTACGTTTCGATGTATGTAGATGCCAATCTGATTGACGAAACGATTCGCACGATGGAAAAACTGCACTTCGTCACGAAGATTGAGCGTTCCCATCGCCATGAGATTCCGGTGGAGTACAACAACGCGAGACCGGATAAAGCAAAGGAATACGACTACAAGCAAGAGAAAAATCAGTTGATGGCTCTGGCAGAAACGTTGACATCTGAAGAAGGGAATCAACCCACAGCAGTTTCGACATAACCTCTACAAATGCTGCCAGATTTCGGCAGCTTTTTTCCTTTTGATTACCAAGCGTACATGGTATGCTTAGAGAGTGAAATACATGAGTAATGAAGATGAATGCGTTTTCATGGAATATAGATAGGTGTGGAAAGGTGGGGCGTACATCCATGATTCATCTAGACATTAACTGCGATATGGCCGAGGGCTTTAGCAGAGGACGACAATCTGAGGATTTGGGCATTATGAAGTGGATCACCTCCGTCAACATTGCGTGCGGTTTGCATGCAGGTGACCCGCATATCATTTACAGGACGATTGAAGCCGCGCTAAAGCACGATGTAAAAATCGGGGCGCATCCTGGTTATCCGGATATTCAGGGTTTCGGTCGTCGATCCATGAATCTCTCCGTGAACGAAGTCTACGAACTGGTGCTTTATCAGGTAGCGGCGTTGTCAGGTATGACTCGGGCGATCGGGGGAGAATTGCATCACGTCAAATTGCACGGGGCCCTTTATAATGAGGCTGCAGAGAGACCTGAGCTTGCAGAAGCAGTCGTGCAGGCGATCGCAGACATTGACGAAGACCTGATTCTATACGCACTGTCTGGAAGCAAGCTGGTGGAAGCTGGCTTGGAGCACGGGCTTCAGGTTGCCGAAGAGGTATTTGCGGAGCGGGCTTATCTGCCAAATGGACGCTTGGCACCACGTGAGCTCGAAGGAAGCGTATTGATCAGTAAAGAAGAGCGCATGGAGCAGACTCGCCAGCTTGTCCTCAAACAAAAGGTTTTGACCGTAGATGGACAGCACATCGATCTGGCAGCCGATACACTTTGTGTCCATCACGAAAGTCACGATGTCTTGCAGTTTTTGGTAGAGCTGCACCGTTGGGCGAAACAAAATGGAGTGACAATCGAACCGATCAGCGCTCGATAAACCCGATGGGTATAAAAAGAAAAGCCATGCAGGGGACATTTACACCGTTCAACGGGAAATGGATCTCGCCGCATGGCTTTCTTTTATTTTTCCGTTCTCCATAATCAGGATGGTATCGGCGAGTTTCTCCGCTTCATCTCTGTCATGGGTGACTAACAGAAAAGGAATGTTCCACATGGAATGGATGCGCAATAGCTCATCCTGACATTGTCTTCGCGTGTCCGCATCGAGAGCGGAAAGAGGTTCGTCCAAGAGCAGGATGTCGGGTTCTGTAGCCAATGCCCGGACGAGAGCGACGCGCTGCTTTTGCCCACCGGATAGCTGGTGAGGGTACTTTTCGAGCAGGTGATCGATCCCGACTGTAGCGAGCAGAGCCTCCAGTCCGATTTCATGGCCAGATTTCATTCCGTAGCCAATGTTCCCTTCCACTGTCATGTGCGGAAACAGGGCATAATCTTGAAATAAGTAGCCAATCTTACGCTTTTGTATCGGCATTGGTTTTTTTCCATGCTCGTAAAAGAGCTGGTCTCCGAGCGTGATTTTCCCACCATCAGGGTGTATTAGACCGGCAATGCTGTTAAGGATCGTCGTTTTGCCTGAACCAGAAGGACCAAACAAGACAACGATTTCCTGCTGCACAGAAAAGGAGACATCCAGTACAAAGTCAGGCAAATGCTTCTGGATGGAAACAGTCAACATTGGGTTCACCTGCCTTCTTTATGGTTTGCATACCGGCGGACGTTTCTCCGACTCCACCAGTTCAGCCAGAATGTCGTACCCATTCCCAATGAGACGATGATGATGACCCAAAATAATGCCTTTTCCATCTGGCCAGCCTCGACTGCAAAATAGATGGCGACCGGGATGGTATCCGTCTTGCCAGGGATGTATCCAGCAAGCATGAGGGTAGCACCAAATTCGCCTAGACCACGTGCGAAGGAAAGAACAAACCCTGCGAGCAGTCCCGGCCAAGCCAACGGAAAAGCGACTGTCCAAAAAAGTCGCCACTCAGAGGCACCTAATGTGCGAGCAGCATCCTCCATCCTGCGATCGACGCTAGTAAAGGCTGCGACGGCACTTTGATACATGAGAGGAAATGAGACAACTACAGAGGCGATTACGGCCCCAGTCAACGTAAAAACGACCTGAATCCCAAACCAGTCAGTCAACAGCTTTCCTAAAAATCCGTTTTTGCCGAATAAATACAAAAGACCAAACCCAACAACAGTAGGGGGGAGAACCAGCGGGAGTAAAAAGAAAGATTCCAGCAAATTCTTTCCGAAAAAATTCCGTTGAGTCATGAGTCTGCCCAAGAGCAAGCCGATGACAAAAACAAGGGAGGTGGAAAGCGCAGCTACTTTCAAGGATAGAATCAAGGGTGTAAAATTAGTCTCGATCAACGCTAGCCACCTCCATTCCGCCTATTTATTGGAACCCGTACTTTTGTAAGATCGCCTTTCCTTTGTCGGATGTCAAGTAGGAAAGGAATGATTTTGCAGCATCTGCGTGCGTAGAGGCTGTTACGACAGCACCTGGATAGACGATAGGTTTGTGCCATTCGGATTTAGCGGTTGCCAGAACTTTCACGTTTTTGGAGCTGGCTGCATCACTAGCGTATACGATACCTACATCTGCGTTACCGGATTCGACAAAAGTCAATACTTGTCTCACATCGCTACCATAGACGAGTCGGCCATTGAGGCTGTCACCAATTTTCAACGTGTCCATCACTTCTTTTGCATAACGACCGGCAGGAACGGCTTCAGGCTCCCCGACGGCAATATGCTTTAGGGAAGGATCAGTCAGCTTTTCAAAGCTATCGATCGCAACGGAGCTGGATGCATTGGTGATCAGGACCAGCTCATTTTTGGTGAAATCTTGGCGAGTATCCTTTGTGATCAGTTGTTTTTCTTCCAAACCGTTCATATCTTTAGCACTAGCAGACAAAAAGACGTCAGAAGGAGCACCTTGTCCGATTTGTTGTGCCAATTTTCCGGAGCTTCCGAAATTGTAGGTTACGGTGATGCCAGGGTTGTCAGCTTCGAATGTCGTTTTCAATTCGTTTAGAGCATCCGTCAAGCTGGCAGCGGCAGAAACCATGATTTCAGCCTTTTCTGTTTGAGCAGCCGGTGTAGCTGGTGCCGTAGCGGCAGGTGCTGGCTGGGTTGCTTGAGGTGTCGTTGGAGAGCCTGAGCATGCGGTGAGCAGCAAGCCCAAAGAAGTGCACAGCGCGAGTAATTGCTTTTTCATAAAAAAACCTCCGTAATTATGTTTAGTTATAATTAAATATAACTGGATATAACTAGATTATATTATCATCTTCTCATTAATCAATTGCCATTTTACGAAAAGTAAAAGAAAATAAAAGGTGAGAATAAGGAAATAGGAGGTCAGCCATGAGCAATGAAAATTCTTACACGACAGAAGAAATCGCAAAGCTATTGCGGATCTCTAAGCTGACCGTGTATGACTTAATTAAAAAAGGGGAGCTGCCTGCGTATCGAGTGGGAAGACAGATGCGCGTGGATGCCAGTGATCTGGAAGCCTATAAGGTGAAGGCAAAAGGGGAATACAAGCAGCAGCCGGCAACAGAGCTCCCTTCAGCAGGAGTGCAGTTGACAGCGACCAAGCAGACGGGAACAGCACGAGACATTATTATCAGCGGACAGGATGTCAGTCTGGACATGCTAGCGAGTCATCTGCGAAAGCAGGATAAGGATTATCGACCTCTCCGCTCCTATGTAGGAAGTATAAACAGTTTGATTGCCATGTACGCAGGTGAGGCTGATATCGTCAGCACGCATTTATTTGATGGAGATACGGGTGAGTACAACTTGCCTTATGTCCGAAGCATACTGTCTGGACATCGCTACATAATCGTCAATTTGCTTTCACGGTGGGCGGGATTTTATGTACAGGCGGGTAATCCCAAGGAAATCCATGCTTGGACTGACCTGCTCAAACCGGGTATCCGCATGGTAAATCGGGAGAAAGGCTCGGGAGCTCGGACCCTGATCGAAGAAGAGTTTCGCTTACATGCCATAAAAGGCTGCGATGTCGCCGGATACGAGCGTGAAGAGGCCAATCATCTCGCTGTGGCAGGAACGGTGGCACGCAAGGAAGCAGATGTAGGCATCGGGATTGAGAAAGCATCCCGCATTGTGGGGGTTGATTTTCTTCCACTGGTGAGGGAGAGATACGATCTCGTCATTTTGAAGAACGAGGAAAACGAGAAGCTGATTTCTCACGTTCTGGAAATTTTACAGTCGCATCTATTTCAAAAGGAACTAGAAGCAATTGGGGGATATGAGCTGACGCATACTGGAAAAATCATGTATGAAACGTGGTAAATGAAAAACCGTTTCCGTTACGAGTCCTTTCGTAGTGGCAACGGTTTTTTTGTTAGATTGACAAATTTCGATCGGGGTTTTTTTACAGAATCTCCCGAATTTCTACTCAGGCAGACAAGGATTTGCTATTATAAAAAAAACGAATGCTTGTCACCGAGCGATTTGAGGGTAGTTATGAAAAAACTTCAAAAAACGAGTTTATTGGTATGTGTTACGATTCTAGTTTTATTTGGATCAGCAGGGATTGTCGTCTATTGGCCAGCCCTATCCACAATACTGGCAATGGCAGTGAATTCATCAACAGAAACGGCACAGACAGGGGCAGATCCCTTTTCTTACGATCCACCAGTGCCATCTTACGTCAAAGACTTGCATCCCAAATATACGATTCAGGCAGAATTACATACATCTGATGCGAAAATTGCTGGGAAAATGACCGTGGAGTTCGATAATCCGAAAACCAAGGATTTGCGATTTTACGTATACGATTATTTATGGAATAGAATGGCAGTCAAATCGATTCGCTATAAAGATAAACCGCTTACGTTTGAGCGCGATACGTCCATGGTGACAATGGCCAATCCATTTGGTTCAGAGGTTCGAGGAGCGATCTCGATTGAATTTGAAAATCCGGTTCCGCGACGAGGGACACGCTATGGGGTTAAAGACGATATTTGGACCTTGACGACGTGGTATCCCATGTTGGGAGCGCAAAATCAGCAGGGGAAATGGTATGACCCGCCGTTACGCGTTGATTATGGGGATCCGTTCGTTTATCACTACGCGGACTACGATGTGTCGTTTATTTCCCCGCAAGGCTACAATTGGGTCAGCTCCTGGGGGCGAGGAGTCAGTTCGCCGCTTGACGGGAGTAGACAGCAGGTCCGTTATCAGGGGAATAAGCTGCTTAATTTTGCCTTGGTGGGAAGTCCACTGTACCATGTGGAGACAGTCAAGCTCGGTCCCAATCTTTCAGTGGATATCGCTTCTGTAGATAAAGGGAATATTGAACGGATCAAGACCATCGCCCAATCTGTGTTTCCTACGTATTCTGACTGGTATGGGGAGCTGCCTTACCCACACGTCTCCATTGCGGAGACAAGCACAGGGACGACCTATGCGATGGAGTATGCCAACCTCGCGATATTCAAGAGAGACATGCATCAGAGGAATCTGATTGACCACTGGCTTCCACACGAGATCGCCCATCTGTGGTGGTACAACAGTGTGGCTACACTAGAGTCATCTCATGGTTGGCTGGACGAAGGCTTGGTAGAAAGTAGTGTCTCCCTTTATTTGCAAAATCGTTACGGGAACCAGTCCGCATCTGCTCTGCTCGATGAATATGCACGAGACGGTCAGCACTTGCGTGAGCGCTATCCCGCAGGAAAGCTGGAGAAGCCCCTTCAGCATTTCGCCACAGAAGAAGAATTTCATTGGACCTGGTACTCGCGGGGAGCCCTGCTGTTTGACAATTTGCGCCGTCAGATCGGCGATGATGCCTATAAGCGTTTTCTGCACAGAGTCCAACAAAATTATCACGGAAGTGTGATCGGAGCTGAGCATCTCGATCAGGCGTTGGGACAGACGCTGAGGGGCGAAGCGGTCTACTTCCGCACGTATACACAGACACTCAACACCACTGCCTTTGGGCCGGTGCAGTTCGAACCGTATGTAACGACGATTATTAATGGTATGAGCTATTACTCGGCGATCCCAGCACGAGTGACCAATCAGACTGCGTATATCCCGCTTCGAGAAATTGGCGAACGGATGGGGCTCACTGTGGAATGGTCTAAAGAAAAACAAATGATCAAAGTAAAAGGTAATGGACGTGAAGTGTACCTCAAAGAAGGGGATCCCTTAGCTGTCGTTGACGGAAAAAAACTGGATCTCGGCAAACCGGTCCTATCTGTAAAAGAACGCACTATGGTTCCAATGGCCTTTTTCCGACAAGCGGTAGGCTTTGATACGGAGTATGACGCGCAGGAAAGAACAGTGAAAATCGTTACGCGCAAAGCGACAGGAAAGGCGGAAGAATAAGCCATGAAAAACGTGGTGTTAGTTGGTTTTATGGGGACGGGCAAGACAACGGTGGGAGCGGCACTGTCCGAAGCATTGGGCATAGTGCAAAAAGATCTGGACGAGGTCATTGTCGCCAAGGAAGGATGCAGCATTCCTACTTTGTTCGCAGAGCGCGGAGAAGCGTACTTTCGCGATGTGGAGAGCAAATACCTGGACGAATTGCTCGATGAAGGCTCTCAGATTCTTACGACCGGTGGCGGCGTTGTTTTACGCCAGCAAAATGTAGAAAGTATGCTGCAAAAAGGGATCGTAGTGGCTCTGTCCACTTCCGAAGAGGAATTGATCAAGCGACTGGAAAACGACACCGGACGTCCCTTGCTGGCTGGAGGAGTGGCAGAACGCGTACGCACACTGCTGCAACAACGTGCGGGCGCGTACGATTTTGCTCCCATTCAGATTGATACGACAGGAAAAAGCCTAGAAGCAATCGTGGCGGAAATCACGAACCACCTGACTGAGACCGAGGAATTCGGGGAACACTAGGGAGGAAGCGCTCCGCCGCAGGGAAGACGGCGTGAATCCGCAAGTATGAAGGAGGCACGTGCGATGTCTTTTCAGGAGTATTTAAAGTATCTGACCAGATTGTTTGTCCAGTACATGGAGACCCCGAAAGATGAACGGCGTCAGCGAAAGATGCCTCGAGAGTCTTGGTCGTCACGCTGGTTTGGGGCGATTCCCATGTCAATTCGGCTGTTATGGCGTAAATAACCTTATACCTGGAATGTGGACGGAGGGTGCATATGGCGAGAGTCGCAGTAGAACAATCTCTATCACAAATCAGCAAGATGCTACGGGATAACGGGTATGATGTCGTCGATTTAGGGAACTGGCAGCAAGTGGTGGACGCAATTGTGATCACGGGGCAGGATATCAATGTACTGGGCGATCAAAACAAGACCATTACAGGTGCCCCTATTATCAATGCGGAAGGGATGACAGCGAACGAAGTTTTCCATGAGGTACACGTTCGGTTGTCCCCGACGGATCACCGATAGGAGATCCTCACCAAAAAACAGACAAGCTCTCCACCGATTATTCGGAAGGAGAGCTTGTTTCGTTTACGTGAAAATGTCCAACCTTATGAGCATACGAGTAGGGGACGAAACGCAACCCTTCATCCCAGACTCCGACGTAGGCGTACTGATCATTCCACAGATGCAGAGAGCCGACGACAAAAGGTGCCAGTACTTGTGAGTGATGCATCGGGACTGTCAGGGTGATCGGGTCCGACCCTTTTTGTTGCCAAAGCTGTGACCATGTCACATCAGTTGCATCGTACAAGTCGTGAACCCAACTGATTTGATCAAAGGGGCTACCCTCATTTTGTTTAATGACCCGAGTCTGAGTGAGCCTTTCCCCATCATGGACCAGCTCATCGGCTGAAAGAGTGTTCATGACGGGATCATTGGCAGTAAAATCGGCGGGGTATGACTCCCCTGTTTTGGCATTGACCATTTGCGAGGCAGGGTTTTGAGTGAGTAACCAATGAGAAGCGAAACCGTCGTAGACCGGCTCGGCAGCGATTTCTCGCGGAGCGAAAGCATCATCGAACAGAATGTACTCACCGACTCCGTACTCTAGTAGGACGAATTTCTCTGCCCCTTTGGGAGAAGGCAATTCGCCGACTACCAAATAACCGACTTGCTTTCCAGATTGGGTAATACTGACGAGCCATTGATGCTGATTGGCTCCCAGTGTCTGTACATCCGTTTTTGCGTTCTGCCATTGCTTGAACTCGGCGTCACGGAGCGCGAGCGTGTCAATCCACGAATGGATTTGCGTCTGAAATTGTTTGGTCCAGTTCTTCTCTTCTTCTGCATATGCAGGACTCAAAAAGATCAGAAGGGAGAGGAGTATGGAAAAGAACGGAACGAAGCGTCTGGTCACATGCATGCACCACCTTTTGCAGAGGCTTTCCTGATCCTATTGTAACCAGGTATGCCAAAAAGATTTGTTGCAACTTGTCTTTTCCCTCGCACCTTTTCTCGCAGTTCTTTTACAGAATTCGTCCAGATACGGGGGATTTGGATGTATTTTTTTGCTGAGAAGTCGATACGAGCGGAGGAATAGACGACAAGTAAAACAGCCCTCCATTAATAAACTGCACGTCAATCCGCGGTTCGTGCTGCCATATCAGTTCGTCCATACGACGTTGGCGTTCCTCGTCTGGTGTGCTTTTTCGCCATTCCTTCTGATTGATCTCTTCCTTTGGTGTCACTTGAATCCCATTGGCACGTAAAAAGTCGAGGATTCTTCCACCTGTCGCCCGATATTCGTCAAACGACTGCGGCTGTTCGACAGCATCGGCTGAGGCTGTTGGCTGAACGGCTGGATCTAATACGGTTGTAGATTGTTCCCCCAAGGGATCATCCTCGATGCTTTCTTCTTCCTTAGCTCCGTCCTCTGTGTCTTTTTCAGCCGATTCTGGTTCGCGGCGAGCGAGCTCTTCATAGTAGGCAGCAAGGATATCGAGTTCTTCCTGCAAGCGACTCCGAGCCTCTTCTGCCCACGTCTGATCCTCCAGCTTCAACACGTTGGTCACTTCCTGCTCGGCCATGGCCAGCGCCTGTGGAACCGTAATACGCCGGTCTGTTGTGTAGAAGTAGTCTGGGATGGTAGGGCTGAGCGGCAGTCGAAATAAAAAAGAAGTGAAGTCGTGGACAACTCGCGGGTTGTGCAAGTTGATCCCCAAGTAGAGTAGAATGTCTCGCTTCTTGTCACAGAGGAGCGATACTTTCAGATTGAGCCCAAGCCAAGGAACGAGTGGGGTAGATCGTCTTGATGCGCTTGGCACTCCTGTTTTTTGTTCGTACATACAGAGAAAGCGACCATGCTTTTTGGTGGATTCAAAGATTTGTTGCATCCGTGCTGCTCCCAAGTGGACATATTCTGCACGCAGTCCGTCCGGGATCCGATCAGGATGAAAGGCAAACGTCAGCACCAACGGCTGATACGCGATATTCATTTTTTCTACCCAGCTCCAATAAAACGGACGATTGCCGATGTCCTTGTCGACGTCGACGGGAAGCTTGACGGTCAAGTAGTCGGGATGGGATTCGACGATATGGGCAGAAAAGGAGGCGAGATAGCGCTCCACAAATTGCCGGACCTGTTCCTGCTGCATAGGAGAACCTCTTTTCGTGTTTATTGGTCTGCGGCTTCGGATAACGTAGAATCAGTCCGAGGCTGCGACTGGCGAATGGCTCGGATGGCATGTCCCATGTTGTCTAGCTTGAGAGCCATTTCCTTGGAGGATCGTGAGTCCATGATGATCTGGATGAGATTTTCTTCGAGAGAGTGATTGAGATTGAGTCGCTCGACGATGTCGTCCAATTCCCCGATCACCATTTCAAACAGATCGATTTTTTCGTAGAGCAGGTTCAAGATGTGTTCCTCGATTGTTCCCACGGTAGAAAGGTTGTGGATATAGACGTCCCGTTTCTGACCGAGGCGATGGACACGCCCGATTCGCTGCTCGACACGCATAGGATTCCATGGCATGTCGTAGTTGATCACCTGATTGCAAAATTGCAAGTTGATCCCTTCACCGCCGGCTTCTGTAGCAATCAGCACTTGGGCGCGATTTTGGAACAGGTCCGTCATCCAGTCTTTTTTACTGCGTTTAAACCCGCCGCGAAAAGGTACGGAAGTGATGCCGTGATCGTGCAAGTACTTTTGCAAATAGTTTTGGGTAGCGCGGTATTCCGTAAAGATGATTACCTTGTCATTGATATTTTGAATCAATTCCACGGTTTTGGCGGCTTTGGAGTGATTCTCGATCCGCTTAATCATCTCCACAAGTTCTACGATCTGTTCCCTCATGGGGGAGTTCTCTGCCATGCGTTGATGCATATTGTAAAGGGTCATAAAGGCGGCTTCTTTACTCGAACAAACCTCTCGCTGCAGGGTGATGAGAGAAAGGGAATTAAAACCGCCTGCACCTGAGATTCCTGTATGATACTGTTCCCGTACAAAGCGTGTGACGCCGTCGTAGAGAGCCATTTCTTCAGTGGAAAGCTCGATCGGTACGGATTGGACACGTCGACTAGTGAATTGAATACCACCATCGCTTCGCTTGTTGCGGATCATGACCTTCTCGACTTCTTCTCGCAGCTTCTCGCTGTTTTTGGACTGCCGCTTGCCTTCCACATAATTTGAAGAAAAGGTAGCGGTATGTCCCAGATGGCCTGGTTTTAAGAGATTGATCAGGTTATACAGCTCGTCCATTTCATTCTGAATCGGTGTGGCCGTCAGCAGCAGACAGTATTTCTTGCGGATTTCTTTGACGAATTGGTAGTTGCGAGTCCGCTTGTTTTTGAGCTTATGTGCTTCATCGATGATGAGCATATCGTAATCAATGTCGAGAACGTGCCGCCGATGCGGGTCGCGTTTGGCTGTATCTATAGAGGCGACTACCACATCGTGCTGGCGCCACATGTACTCTTTTTTCTGAGCGACAGCCGTGATCCCGAATTTTTGATGCAATTCCTTCGTCCATTGGATGACGAGAGAAGCAGGGACGAGTACAAGTATCTTTTTTGCCAGTCCACGAACCATGTATTCTTTCATGATCAGTCCAGCTTCTATCGTTTTCCCCAAACCTACTTCATCGGCGAGGATCGCGCGGCCACGCATATCGAGCAAGACGCGTTCAGCCGTTTGCAGCTGATGAGGGAATGGAGACAAGAGAGGCAGGTACTTTAAAGACTGCAGTTGATCAAATTCTCGAACGGCCATGGCTTCCTCAGCTTCGAGTGCAAGTTTGAACAGTTCCCATTTGTCCCACGGTCCGTCTTCTTGCATACGTTCCGTCAGCGGATCAAGCCAGCTGGTGTCAAAGGTAACAGGAATATTCGGCATATGTGTAACTCCTTCGTGTGTCTGTGCCATATCTTTCATGACGAAACCAATAAATCTTAACATTTTTGTTACTGTTGATCATTTTGTTAAGTATTTCTTGAGATGACTGTGAATTTGCATATTTTCAAGTTCGTACTCTCATGGTAGGATATAGAGGAAGTTCACTTGTTAGTATGGAATCATATCAAAAACTTATGTATGACCACGTATCCAACGCGAATGATAGTAGCAGGGAGAGACTGCCTGACACGGCAGCGCCGAAGGAGCAAACCGGTGACGGTGAATCTCTCAGGCAAAAGTACCTCTACTGGACGCAACTCTGGAGAGAGCTCCGAATGAGCCACCAAAGGGGAAACTTGTGAGTGAGGTGATCCCCGCCTCACTTGATGCGCAAGGTAACTCTCAGGTACCAAGGACAGAGGAGGAGAAATGGGCACCATTACTTGGTGTACCCATTTTTCGGCCTCTTTTTTGTGCTTTCGTGAGTCTGTGGCTGTTGGAATGGCGATAAGCCAAATACGTTTCACTTGGGGAAAAACGCCAACCAGGTTGGCTTTCAGGAGGTGCCTTATGTCCACATTGAAAAGAACACCGCTGTTTGATTCTTATGCGAAGTACGGTGGGAAAACCATTGACTTCGGTGGCTGGGAACTGCCCGTTCAGTTTTCTGGTATCGGTCAAGAGCATGAAGCAGTACGGACCAAAGCTGGACTGTTTGACGTTTCCCACATGGGAGAAGTGGATGTAAAAGGAGAAAATGCACTCGCTTATCTCCAGCGCGTCACGACCAATGACGTGTCCAAACTGGCTGTCGGTCAGGCACAATACAGTGTCCTCTGCTATCCGGATGGCGGCACCGTCGACGATCTGTTGGTGTATAAATACGCTGATGACCACTACTTGCTGGTCATTAATGCAGGCAATATTGACAAGGACTACGCTTGGCTGCAAGAGCACCTGATGGAAGGCGTCACAATCGAAAATATCTCGCCGCAGACGGCTCAGCTCGCGATTCAAGGTCCGGTCGCAGAACGTATTTTGCAAAAAGTGACGACTACTGACTTGTCTCAAATTGGCGTTTTCCGCTTTCAATCCGATGTTCTGGTAGATGGAGTTCCTGCACTAGTCTCCCGTACTGGCTACACTGGTGAAGACGGCTTTGAAATTTACCTGGCTGCAGACCAGGCGGCAAAGCTCTGGGATACCTTGCTTGCAGCAGGTGCAGAAGAAGGCTTGGTGCCGTGTGGTTTGGGTGCGCGTGATACTCTGCGCTTTGAATCCAAGCTCCCACTCTATGGCCAAGAGCTGAGTCAGACGATTACGCCGATCGAAGCGGGCATTGGCTTTGCCGTAAAAGTTGACAAGGAAGTGCCGTTTATTGGTCAAGAAGTGCTCAAGGCACAAAAAGAAAACGGTGCACCTCGCAAGCTGGTCGGAATTGAAATGATCGATCGAGGTATTCCTCGCACGCACTACCCGGTATATGTGGGCGAAGAGCTGATCGGAGAAGTCACGACAGGGACCCAGTCTCCTACCTTGAAAAAAAACGTTGGTCTCGCGCTGATCAAGAGTGAGCATGCCGCGCTGGGAACCACACTCGAAGTTGAAATTCGCGGAAAACGACTCAAAGCAGAAGTGGTTGCCGCTCCTTTCTATAAACGTCCAAAAAATTGATGGCAAGACTCATCCAACCTACTAAAGGAGGACTACCTTCGTGAAATACCGCTACCTGCCCCAAACCGATCAGGACAAGCGCGAAATGCTGGCTACTCTCGGCATTTCCAGTGTCGAAGAACTGTTTGCCGATATCCCAGAAGAAGTACGCTTCAAAGGTGCTATCCAAATTCCAGAGGCTCTCTCTGAGCCAGAACTGGTTAAATACTTTACCGGCTTGGCTAATAAAAACGTTAATTTCAGCACACATGTAAACTTCTTGGGTGCTGGTGTTTATCAGCATTACACGCCGAGTACAGTCAACCACATGCTGTTGCGTGGTGAGTTTTTTACGGCTTACACACCTTACCAGCCAGAAATCAGCCAAGGCGAGCTGCAAGCCATTTTTGAATTCCAAACAATGGTATGCGAGCTGACTGGGATGGAAGTAGCCAACTCTTCTATGTACGATGGCGCGACTTCCTTGGCAGAAGCAGCGATGATGGCAGCAGGACACACAGGGAAAAAGCGCGTGATCGTCTCCCGTGCTGTGCATCCAGAAGCACGTGGCGTGTTGAAAACATATGCATACGGACAAAACGTGGAATTGGTCGAAGTAGGCATCAACAGTGAGGGTGTCACCGATACACAAGCGCTCGAAGCTTTGATCAATGACAACACAGCGGCCGTTATCGTACAATACCCGAACTTCTTTGGTAACGTAGAGGACTTGTCGGTTGTTGAATCTATCGCACACGGAAATGGAGCTCTTTTGATCACATCCTCCAATCCGCTCGCACTAGGCGTACTGGAAGCACCAGGCAAGCTAGGTGCTGACATCGTGGTAGGTGACATGCAGCCATTCGGGATTCCTGCTTCGTTTGGCGGACCACACTGCGGTTATTTCGCTACAACAACCAAGCTGATGCGCAAAATGCCAGGTCGGATCGTCGGTCAGACAAAGGACGAGAATGGCAAGCGCGGCTTCGTTTTGACGCTGCAAGCTCGTGAACAGCACATTCGTCGTGAAAAAGCGACTTCAAATATTTGCTCCAACCAAGCTCTGCTCGCGCTGGCCGCAGCGATTACCATGACCGCACTGGGCAAGCAAGGCGTACAGGAAATGGCGATGATGAACCTGCAAAAAGCACACTACGCAAAACAAGTGCTGCAAGCAAAAGGGCTGGAAGTAGTGTTCACCTCACCATTCTTTAACGAATTTGCTGTGAAGCTGTCCCAACCGGTAGCCGACGTAAACAAAAAGCTGCTGGGCGCAGGAATCATCGGTGGTTATGACCTGGGTCTGGATTATCCAGAGTTTGCAGGACATATGCTCCTGGCCGTGACTGAACTGAGAACGAAAGAAGAAATTGACCAACTGGCGCAGGAATTGGAGGCGATCACTCGTGCATAAAGACCAGGAGAAAGCATTGATTTTTGAAATGAGTAAACCAGGCCGTGTGGGCTACAATCTGCCGGCATTGGATGTACCTGAGGTAGAAGTAGCCAGCCTGCTGCCGAAGCACCTCATTCGCGAGACGCCAGCCGAGTTGCCGGAAGTATCCGAGCTTCAACTGGTACGTCACTACACCGAGCTATCCCGTCGTAATCACGGCGTAGACAATGGGTTCTATCCGCTCGGCTCTTGCACCATGAAATACAATCCAAAAATCAACGAAGATATCGCTCGTTACGCTGGTTTTGCCCAAACACACCCGTACCAGCCGGAAGAAACCGTACAAGGTGGTTTGGAGCTGCTCTACAATCTGCAAGAAGAACTGGCAGAAATCACGGGTATGGATCAGGTCACGCTGCAGCCTGCAGCAGGTGCAGCAGGTGAATGGACCGGTCTGATGATGATTCGTGCATACCACGAGAGTCGCGGCGAAGGTCATCGTACGAAAGTCATCGTGCCAAACTCTGCGCATGGTACCAACCCGGCGTCCGCAGCTGTAGCTGGTCTCGACACGGTTACCATCCCGTCCAATGACCGTGGCTTGGTAGACATTCAGGCATTACGTGAAGCAGTTGGTTCGGATACAGCAGCTCTGATGCTGACCAATCCAAACACACTCGGTCTGTTTGAAGAAGATATCGTAGAAATGGCGCAGATTGTCCACGAAGCAGGCGGACTTCTGTATTATGATGGAGCCAATGCCAACGCAATCTTGGGTATCGCTCGTCCGGGCGACATGGGCTTTGACGTCGTGCATCTGAACTTGCACAAAACGTTTACAGGTCCTCATGGCGGCGGTGGACCAGGTGCAGGTCCGGTTGGGGTCAAGAAAGTACTTGAGCCATTCCTTCCAACCCCTATCGTTGCGAAAAAAGAAGACGGTACGTTCTACTGGGATAGCAATCGCCCACAATCGATCGGTCGTGTAAAAGGCTACAACGGAAACTTTGGTATTCTCGTGCGCGCTTATAGCTACATTCGTACGATGGGTCCAAAAGGTTTGCTGCAGGTATCGCAAAATGCTGTGTTGAACGCCAACTACATGATGCGTCGCCTGGCAACGGCATACCATCTGCCATTTGATCAAGTGTGCAAGCATGAATTCGTTCTGTCCGGCGTTTTGCAAAAGAAACAGGGTGTTCGTACACTCGATATCGCGAAACGTCTGTTGGACTTCGGCTACCATCCGCCGACCATCTACTTCCCGCTGATTGTAGATGAGTGCTTGATGATCGAGCCGACCGAAACAGAGACAAAAGAGACGCTCGATGAATTCATCGAGGCGATGCTGCAAATTGCCCGCGAGTGTGAAGAGACTCCGGAAATCGTACAGGAAGCACCGCATACTACTGTGGTAAAACGCCTGGACGAGGCGACTGCTGCACGCAAACCAATCCTACGTTACCAGCCGCAAGCCTAATCGTATAACGATCGAAGAACCGCCTGATCTCAAGGGCGGTTTTTCTTTCCCGTTGATGATATGATGGAGGGAAGCAGGGGGTGTCGGGATGAAAAAGCGAATTGTCTTTACTGGCGGTGGATCGGCAGGACATGTGACGGTTAATCTCGCCTTGATTCCTCATTTTCTGGAGGCAGGTTGGGAAGTCGCCTATATCGGCTCGACGAACGGAATTGAAAAGGAGCTGGTCGGGGTACTGGCTAGCGTTCGATATGTAGGAATCTCATCTGGCAAGCTTCGCCGTTATTTCGACTGGAAAAACGTCACGGACCCGTTCCGCGTCACGAAAGGAATCTGGGAGGCTTTTCGCTTTTTACGCGCATGGAAACCGGATATCATTTTTTCCAAGGGCGGGTTTGTCTCCGTTCCAGTCGTACTGGGAGGCTGGATGAATCGTCTGCCAGTCGTGATACATGAATCCGACCTGACTCCGGGATTGGCCAATCGCTTATCAGTTCCATTTGCCAGTAAAGTTTGTGTCACCTTTCCGGAAACCGTCCATCGTCTACCGGCATCAAAAGGCGT
Organism: Brevibacillus choshinensis; assembly: GCF_001420695.1. Lineage (NCBI taxonomy): Bacteria > Bacillati > Bacillota > Bacilli > Caryophanales > Paenibacillaceae > Brevibacillus > Brevibacillus choshinensis. The sequence goes on from NZ_LJJB01000007.1 coordinate 1,062,838, forward strand.
CTATGTAGGGGCTGTGATCCGTTCTGAGCTGCTGAATGGATCGCGGGAGAGTGGAATCTCCCAGTGCGGATTTACGCCACGAAAGCCCGTTCTGCTCGTCATGGGTGGCAGTCTGGGAGCTCGTCGGATCAATGAAGTGGTACGAAGCCAGCTGCAGGCTTTGCTCACTGATTATCAGGTCGTTCACATCTGCGGGAAAGGTCAACGGGACGAATCACTTCAGCAAGCCGGTTATCGGCAGTATGAGTATGTCACAGACGAAATGCCCGATTTGCTGGCGATGGCGGACCTGGTCGTGTCTCGTGCTGGCTCCAATGCGATCTTTGAATGCCTCGCACTACGCAAACCCATGCTGCTGATTCCGTTATCTAAAACAGCGAGTCGTGGTGATCAGATATTGAATGCACGTTCCTTTGAAAAGAGAGGCTTTTGCGAGGTGCTATTGGAGGAGGATTTATCGGATACGACATTTTTGCAAGCTCTGAAAAAACTACGAGAAAATCGATCCGATCTGTTGCGTTGTATGAAAGAGGATACACAGGCAGATGCGCTGACTCAGGTCATATCCCTCCTCAAGAATACGGCGAGCTGAACAATTAACCCATCCGGGTCTTGCCGATCCTCGCACGGGAAGGCTACAATGAATGCGTTGTGAAAGAGGAGGTACATAGGATGGAACAGTGGCGTTATATTGTGACGGAAGCAATGTCTCCCGCGATGAATATGGCAGTGGATGAGGCTATCTTGCAATTGCACAGCGAAGGCAAGGTACCGCCGACTGTCCGTTTTTACACTTGGAATCCGGCCACACTGTCAATCGGATATTTTCAAAAGGCGATTAAGGAAATCAATATGGATGCGTTGAGAGAAAGCGGCTTAGGTTTTGTCCGCCGAGCAACAGGTGGGCGCGCCGTTCTTCACGACAAAGAACTCACCTATAGCGTCATCGTGTCAGAAGAGCACCCTAATATGCCATCCAGCGTGACAGAGGCATACAAGACCATTAGTCTGGGGCTACTACACGGTTTTCAAAACCTGGGACTGAAGGCAGAAATGGTGTCTTTGGCGAGTGAAGAGGAGAAGGAAAAGTACAGCTCTCCTGGGTCGTCTGCTTGCTTTGATTCGCCGTCATGGTATGAGCTGGTTGTCGAAGGGAAAAAGGTAGCTGGTAGTGCACAAACTAGACAAAAGGGCGTAATTCTCCAACACGGCTCCATCCTGCTGGACATGGATGTGGAGATGTTGTTCTCCCTATTGAATTTCCCGTCCGAGCGTGTCAAACAACGGATGATCGATAGCTTCCGCCAAAAAGCAGTTACGATTAATGAAGTCAGTTCTCGTCCAATCGGTCTGCAGGAAGCGATCGATGCATTTGGGCGAGGCTTCGCATCCGGTCTGGAAGTCGAGTTGGTTCCTTCTGAACTCACGGAGGAAGAACGGACGTTGGCAGAAGAACTTGTCCGCACGCGATATTCCACAGAAGAATGGAATTTGCGGCGCTAGAACATGAAATAGCAATTATATAGAAAAGCTCCCGAGGTCATTAGTAGTGACCATGGGAGCTTTTGATTTATGGTTATACGAGTACACTGGCGTTGATATGTTGTTCAAACAGCTCTTGCAGTTTTAATGAAACAGGTCCGACTGTTCCCTCTCCGACAGGTTGACCATCGACGGAAACCAGAGGCATGATCTCTGCGGTTGTACTAGTCAAGAACACTTCATCCGCTTGCTTCAGGAAGTCAGTCGTAAAAGCTTCCTCGTTTACCGTGATCCCATTTTCTTTGGCCAGATCGATGACGACCTTACGCGTAATGCCGTTCAGGATCAAATGATCAGCCGGGTGTGTGTAGAGCGCACCGTTTTTCACTGCGAAAAGGTTGGCAGAACTACACTCTGTAACAATACCGTCGCGGTGCAGAATCGAATCCTGTGCACCTTTGTCTTTTGCATACTGTTTCACCAGTACCGCTCCAAGCAGGTTGAGCGTTTTGATGTCGCAACGAAGCCAGCGGATGTCTTCGATTAGTTGAGCGGATTGCCCCTTTTTCATGTCAGCTAAGGGGCGAGCTTTGTGTCGTGCAAAGCCCATGATGACAGGCTTGCTCTCAGCTGGGATATCGTGAACGCGAGGAGAGACACCGCGTGAAACTTGCAGATAAAGAGTCGCGTCATCGTTCTCAGTGATGTTGTTTTTCTCCATCAATTGGTGTGCCAAAGTGCTCAGCTCCTCAGCGCTCCACGGCAGTTCCATTTTGATTTCGCGGGCACTTCTGTACAAGCGGGTGAGATGGGCATCCCATTGATACATCTTGCCTTTGTAAATGCGTACGACCTCATAGATCCCGTCACCAAAGTTGTATCCGCGATCTTCAGGATGTACGGCAGCTTCCCCTTCTTCTACCCATTTTCCACCAACATACAGCATGGTGAGTCCTCCTTCATTCATTCCAAGAATAATGATGACAGGTATCGTTTGCTCGAACAATCTGCAATTGCCCTACTTCCGTACCATTGTCTGAAATATCCGCTAGTTCCAACGGTTTCTGAATCAACCTTAGCAAATCGTCAGAAAAGGGTCAATTTGAAAGTAGCAAAAAGGCTATCAATTATTTAACAGATCCTGGCTGCTTCTATAAAGAAATCGAATCCTGAAATAGATTTCCCAAAAACCCACCAATCGACGGTATTTCTGTTTCGACAGAAGACAAAAGGGAGATGGGGCAGAAGGACAACTAAAGCTGTCGTCCGCTGGCGTGGGATGAAAGTATTTGACTAACTATTCTGACTAGACGCTGTTCGCTAGCGAGGCCCATAATAATAAGGCAAAGAGGACGTAAGGAGGGAAAGCCCATGCGACTGTTACGTCATTACTCGCTACCTGCATTACTAGCATGTGGGATGTTGCTACTGCCGTTGCCCTTCTTTGCGGAGGCAAATGCCCAGACGACGCAGGAATGGATCGATCAAGATACGTTATACCAACACGTTGAGAAATTGGCACGCACACCGCGACCTCCTGCTACTGAGACCGAGTTTGCCGCTGCAGTCTATGTGGAAAACCAGCTACGCGCATACGGCTACCAGACAGCATTGCAACCGTTTTACTATTACACCTATCGTCAACCATCTACGCTCGCCCTCTCTGTCGAAGGCTGGAGGGGATCAGCGTGGAACGTGCGCGGCTTTACATACGGACCGAATGGAATAGGAACAGGGGAAATTGTGGAGAGTGGGCTCGGTACAGCGGCAGATTTTCAAGACGGGAAAGCTCGGGGGAAAATCGCATTGGTCAAGAGAGGTTCTACGACATTTGCTGAAAAAGTACGGCAAGCAACAGCTGCGGGCGCAGTGGCAGTCATTGTATGGAACGATCGAGACGATACGAGCAAAGCGACCCTAGGCGAGCCTCTAGATATGTCTGTTCCGGTCATCTCGCTTTCCAAGGAGCAAGGGGATCGACTGCATGAACAAGTCAAAAAAGGGGTAGTGAAGGCAACGATCAAAGTGGACGGAGGCTTGACGACTCGACAAACCTCCTACAATATCATCGCAACAAAAAAAACGGATTCACCCAGCACAGGTCAGATCGTTTTGGTAACAGCTCATCACGACACCGCAGCCAAATCAGCCGGCGCAAATAACGGAGCTTCCGGGGTAGCAGTTTTACTAGAGGTTGCGAGAATGCTCTCAGACAAAAAAAGCGATACCGAGATCAGACTAGTTAGCTTTGGAGCTACGTCGTCCGGGGAAAAAGGACCGGCTGCGTTTGTGGAAGAACTCTCGGATGCAGATCGAAAGAATATGATTGCGGCATTCTGTTTGGATGCGGTGGGTAGTCAAGATGCGGGAGCCCTCACGGTAACGAGTGAGTCAGGTACAAAAAACTTGCCGGTGAGCCTGGCAGAAGCCAGTGGTGCAGTCTTTTCCACCGTTTGGAATGATCGCGTAGATGCGAGCGCAGATCATAGTCCGCTCGCTGCCGCGGGGATCCCTGCTGGACTTTTGACGAGAGCTCCGGCTGATACGTGGAGGGACCAGCCAGAAGATACGATCGAAAAGATCAGCAAGGAGCGGTTGCTGGAAGCTGTTGAAGTCGTTTACTCTGCCGTAACACAGATCTCGGATCCAGCGTCTCCGGCCTATTCGCCTAACACAGCAAACAAACCGAGTGGTAAGCAACCAACAGAAGTAGTGCAATAGAGTGGAGAGAGCGTTCCTGGCTACAGGATCGCTTTTTTCTTTAGAGCAAAAGAGGAATTGTTGTCGGATTGTGTCGAATAACTAGGAATGGTCACAATTTAGGAAAAGTCGTATAATTTTTAGGAATCCTAAAAAATGTTTCAAACCTTTATCGATTAAGAATGATTGAAAATTTGAAATATACGATCCATCCATGCAAGACTTCACTTACCTGTATGAATGTGCGAACACCAAAGATTTGTGGAGGTTGTAATGAATCCCATCGGTAATCAGGCACTTTCCATCCTCACTCTATTTCTGACAGGCTGGATACCCTTCGCTTTGTCAATCATCTGTTTGTTTTATTGGAGACGACGAGCATCCCTTGAAAAGAAGCAGATCGCTGCAGAATTACTAGAGACGAAAGAACTGCTGGACGCTCTGCTACAACAATCCTCGGATGCAGTGACGATTACAGACACAAAAGGGAAAGTCGAGCGGATGAATCAGGCAGCAGTCAAGCTGTTTGGCTACACAGAAGAGATGCTAATGGGCAAGACTCTGCCACATATCCCAGACGAGGAGAAAGAAGAGATTTGTAACACCTTTGCGCAAGTGGTGAACGGCAGATCATTCCATGGATGCGAGACGAGACGTATTCATCACGATGGATCGACAGTCCCTATTACCTTGTCTTTGACACCTGTCTTAAATGCTGAAGGTCAGGTTGTTCGCATTATTAGCTGTTCCCGTGATATGACGGAGCACAGAATGATCGAAAAAGAGTTAAAGGCGACCCATGCGAATTATCGTTTAATCACGGAAAACATGAGTGACATGATATTCGTGTATAAAAAAGATGGCCCAGTACTATACGTCTCTGCTTCACATACCAAGCAACTTGGTTATCCCATTCATGAATTTTTGGGAATGAGCGGTCTTGAACAGGCGAGCTTGATTCATCCAGATGACATGGAGTTGGTCACCAGCTTGTTTGGCAGAGATTGGACAGACGAAAACGAGACGACGGTAGTGTATCGACTCCGACACCGCGATGGTCATTGGGTCAGTGTAGAGTCGCGCTACAAACCGATCAGAGATGAGGAAGGCCATGTCGATAGCGTCATGATCGTCTCTCGCGATGTGTCTGAGATTATGGAAACAAAAGAATTGCTTCGTCAGTCAGACAAGCTGTCCGCGATTGGCCAGCTTGCGGCAGGTATCGCACATGAGATCCGCAATCCGCTTACTTCCTTGCGAGGATTTGTTCAGCTGCTCCAAGCATCGATGGCAGATCAGCGCTATTGTGAGATCATGCTCTCCGAATTGGATCGGATCAATTTTATCGTTACAGAGCTCCTTGTGCTGGCTAAACCGCAGGGAATGAAATTTTTGAAAAAAAATCCGGGGCAGATCGTTCAAAATGTGGTCTCTTTACTTGAGAGTCAGGCGAACATGAACAATGTCATCTTCCATGTGAACATGGACTCGCAGCTTCCCATGATATCGTGTGATGAAAATCAATTGAAGCAGGTCTTCATTAATATTTGCAAGAATGCGATCGAGGCTTTGCCAGAAGGAGGAGAAGTCTTCGTAGAGGGAAAAACGTTGATGGACTCCCGCATTCAGATCAGCATTCGCGATACAGGCTGTGGGATCGAGCCTAACCGTTTGCCTCGCTTGGGCGAACCCTTCTACACAACTAAAGAAAATGGAACAGGGCTCGGCTTGATGGTCAGTTATCGTATATTGGAAGACCACGGGGGAAGCTTTTCCATTGAAAGTGAGCGAGATAAGGGAACGACTGTACATATTACATTGCCGGTTCGGTAAGGCAAAGAAATCAATGAAATCCCCTGGAGACATCTCGTCCAGGGGTTGGTGATTCAAGGGAGCTGGCGTTTCCAAACAAAGCGAATCAACAAACATAACCCGCAATACGTCGCTCCACTGGCGATGACGGGAACACTCCAGGATACTGCAAATGGGAGCAAGGCAAACAAGGAGAGTAAAACCATCATGACCAGAATGAGCGGAACTAGGTGCAAATCATGGCGATCTACGACAGGCAAGGCGAGTGCGTAAATAATCGCAGCGATCATGATGCCACTATGCAGGAGAGAGAGTATCGCAAGTAACCAGCCGCCGAGAGGGAATAGCTGCTGCAGGATGAGCTGGATAGGTGTCTCCGATGCGTGAATATCATGCCAGTAGGCTAACAGAATGGCCTGCCCGATGATCAGTACGATAAAGAATAACAGGGAGCCAGCTCCTATACCGATGCGGATTGATAGGGCGCTGGGCAAGTTGTTTACGAGCGGAATGGTCACGACAAGGCAGAGTAAAAAGTGCAGCCCTATATACAGCAAGGCATGGAGGATCCAATTCAGATTCATTTGATATCCGAGATTGGGTATGGGGACATGCTGCTGTTCGATAAAAATCAATCCAAACATCAAAAAGCCGATTGCCAACGAAATCGCAGCTCCTGAAAAGATCCAGCCCCAACCGTTTTTCATCCAGACGATGGCGACGAGGAGAGGGAGTAGAACAAAGAGGATGGAGTAAGAGCCATCGGCCATTTGCATGGCATGTTGTCCAGTAATCACGCCTACATAAGCCAAGATAAAAAAATGGGTGAGCACGGAGAGGCTGGGTCCGAAGGCTTCGCCAAACCAGTACAAAAAAAGCTCGTGCAAGGAACGGATCCCGACACGGTGGCAATCGTTCAGCACGGAATAGCCAAACCATCCGAGTGCGATACTGGTGAGCACGGCTCCGATTGTCCCCCACGAACCAAAATAGGCGAAAAAGCGTAGCCACTCATATCCGCCCAGGTACGTCCCTCCGAGTGCAGCCCCTGCAAAAAGAACGGCGATCTGCCAAGCGCCTTTGTCCATAGGCATCATCCTTATTTCCAACTTGGTACAAGTGTATGAGGGAATAGGGCTTGTTCAGAACTGGGGATACTAAACAAACATTTTAGTTTACTAATTATATAAAATTGGATATAATGGGAATACCAGTAAGTAAAGGACGAAGAAGAGGTGAGCATTAATGAAAATTGTAGGGATATCGGGGAGTATGAATACAGATTCAACGACGAAACAGGCAGTGCGCATTGTATTGGAGGCTGCGAAGTCAGCTGGTGCTGACATCGAGTTGATCCATCTCGCAGAATGGAAAATGCCTCTTTATGACGATCGAGAGGATACCTCGACCTATCCGGAAATCGTGCATCGCTTTATAAAGACAATCTCTGAAGCAGACGGTCTGGTCATCGGTTCACCAGAGTATCACGGTACACTCACAGGCGCTCTAAAAAACAGCTTGGACTTTTTGGAGGGGCGGCATTTGCGAGATAAGCAGGTGGCGATTATCGGGGTTGCTGGTGGAAGCATGGGTGCTACCAATACGGTGAATACACTGCAAGTTATCATGCGCAACTTGCACGCATGGTCACTACCAGCCAGTCCAAGTATCCCAAACGCGTACAATGCGTTTACGCCAGAAGGTAAATTGAAGGACGAGCGTCTGCAAGCCCGTATGGAGTTATTGGGGAAACAACTTGTTCAATACGTCCATTCCATGAACCCAAAAACGGAAAAACAAGTCCACTAGTTCAGGTTCCACTTGCAAATGGTTTTCATTACACGGTATTATATTTCTACGTGCTTTTTTGTACTATCACAAAGTAAAAACATTTTAGAGACGATAGTATAAGAAAAACGAAGGCTTTCGCTATTGGATTTGGCGATAAGCCAAGTTTTTCTAAGGACGTCAGAAATACGGTTTGGGAAATGAGGGGTTCACATGCCGACGCCGAGTATGGAAGACTATTTGGAACGCATTTACAGCTTAATTGAAGAAAAGGGCTATGCTCGTGTCTCCGATATTGCTGAAGCGTTGGAAGTACATCCCTCTTCGGTTACGAAGATGGTACAAAAGCTGGACAAAGACAAGTATCTTGTCTATGAAAAATATCGTGGTCTGGTTTTGACAACAAAAGGGAAAAAGATCGGGAAACGTCTCGTGGATCGTCATAGCCTGCTGGAGGAATTCATGCGGGTGATAGGCGTGGATGAGGAACATATTTATCAGGACGTCGAAGGGATCGAACACCATTTGAGCTGGGAGTCGATCACTTGCTTGGAATACTTGGTCCAATACTTCCAGTCAGATCCAAACCGGATGGAAGAACTGCGGAGAATCCGTCAGGAAGACGAGCAAAAAGAAGAATAGAGGGCAACAGATCAAAGCGCAAGCCAAACAGGCTTGCGTTTTTTTTCGGCGTAAGGGATTAGCTATCGCCCTATATTTGATAAGGAGGCAGAATCTACAGTCACAGGAGGCGATCAGGATGAAAGCGGACGCGGTCTTTGAAGGTGGCGGAGTAAAGGGGATCGCTTTTATCGGAGCCTTGCAAGTCATGGAGGATCATGGATACACCTGGGAAAAGGTCGCGGGGACGTCGGCTGGCTCCATTGTAGCGGCGTTATTGAGTGCTGGTTATAGTAGTCGAGAGCTGAAGCCGATTTTTGAAGAGATGGATTACTTGTGCTTTTTGCAGCGAAAAGGATTTGGGCGTCTTCCGGTTGTTGGCCCAGTGTTTGAACTAATGGTGCACGAAGGTATTTTTCGTGGGGATCGGCTCGAATTGTTCATCGAGGACCTTCTACAGCGGAAAGGAGTTCGCACGTTCGGTGATTTGCCCCGAGAAAAACTGCGAATCGTAGCCTCCGATGTCACGGCAGGTAAAATGCTGGTGCTACCCGATGACTTGCCCCGGTACGACGTCGCTCCTGAGAGCTTTCCAATTGCTAGAGCGGTTCGCATGTCATCCTCGATTCCTTACTTTTTTCAGCCTGCCATTTTGCAAAGCGAGAGTAAACCGCATTATATCGTAGACGGGGCTCTTCTCAGCAACTACCCTGTATGGCTCTTTGACGTACCGGGTGTCCCGCAGTGGCCGACGATAGGCTTTCGGCTGCATGACAATAAAGTCGCTTCAGAGGAGGCTTCCATCACAGGTCTCTTCTCCTTTACACGTGGCTTGCTGGTGACTATGCTGGATGCGCACGACAGACTCTATGTAGAAAAGTCAAACGCCGTACGAACCATTTTTATCAATACACTAGGGGTGCGGGCCACGCAGTTTCAGATGCCTCTCGAGCTCCGACAGCAATTGTTCACTTCCGGGGAGGATTCAGCACATCGTTTTCTGAAAACATGGAATTTTGAAGATTACGTAAAAGTATTCCGGACTACTTCTCCGAAATACCTCGTGTAAAAAAGGAGGTGCACAAAAAAACAGGCAGCCAGCACGGGCAACCTGTTTCTTTGTTTTAGCCTCAATGAGAGATGTTGTTGTGTGAATTTTGGTCGTTTTGCTTTTGCTTGGACTTTCCTTTTTTGCCATCGATGACTCGAAACGGATGATCTTTTCTAGGGGATTGCGTTTGTTTCTTGGCCGCTTGCCGCAACGTTGGCGGTTTGGGCTTCGGCGGCTTCGGCTTGCGAGGCCCGTTGTTGCTACGTGGGAAAAAGGCTCCCATTCGCAAGTAATTCCGCACCACCAAAAAAAGAACGACGGACAGCCCCAGAATGATCAACGTATTCACAGGGTCTTCGATAAACGTCAACAGAAAACCGTAAATCGCTAGCAACATCACAATCAAAATCACTGGTGGAATGCGGCGTAACATAGGGCCTCACCTCAATGGGATTCAAAAATGCCTCACGTTATCACGTTATCCTGTCGTTACCATTCTCTCTTGTGCTTGCTTCTGGTCAAGCTCACGCATTTTTTGGAAAGAAGCGATTGCGACTTCCACCTGATGGTCCTCTGGCTCACGAGTTGTGATTTTTTGCAACCACAGACCAGGATAGCCGAGGAAGCGAAGCACAGGTGTGTCACGGAGCTTGTTCGTCCATTGCAATACTTCATAGGAAACACCCATGACAAGTGGCAAGAGAACGATGCGTTGTACTACCCGTTCCGTGAGTGAGTCATACGGAAACAGGGAGTAAATGACTACGCCTACGAACACCGTGAATATGAGAAAACTGCTACCGCAACGATAGTGCAGTGTGGAAAATTTTTGCACATTTGCTACTGTTAATTCTACCCCGGACTCGAAGGCGTTAATCACTTTATGCTCCGCTCCGTGGTATTGAAATAGCCTTTTAATAATCGGTGCCTTTGCGATCGCCGTAATGTAGCTCAGGAGCAGGATGATCTTGATGCCACCCTCAGCAAGTGTTTGTGGAACACCGTCCGGCACCCATTTTCCCAAAAGGAATTCTGCCAGGAATACAGGAACGAGCGTAAAGACGAATTTACCAAACAAAAAAGACAAGACGCCGACGAGAGCGACACCTAGAATCATCTGTAGTTTGGAAGGACCTTCCGACACTTCTTCTCCAGATTCAGAGTTGTAGCGTTCAGAGGCGAAGTTGAGATGTTTGGCCCCATTCGCGCTAGCTTCAATCAGTCCAACGACCCCACGCACGAACGGAATCTTTTTCAAGGGAGTAATCCATTTATATTCCGTACGGGGGGCTTCAAAATACTCAATTTCTTGATTTTTTTTCCGAACAGCCGTAACGGTTATGCTTTTGCCACCGAACATGACGCCTTCGATGACCGCCTGACCACCGTAGTTAGGTACGATTTGTTGCGACAACTTGAATCACCATCCTTATTCCCTATATTAACGGAAATAGAGCCTTGAAGCTACAAGCAGTTCATGGCCGAGTCGGGCAAATGTCAACAATTAGTGAAAATCAGCCGCAAAGCACATACTAGTGGTGAGGTGATCACTAGTGGAAGCGACGAAAGCACGGAAAGGTTTCAGGGGGTTGCGACCTAGGCATCAGGAAAATCAGCAGCAACAGCAATCGAGCAGAAATCCCTCAAAAAAGATTTTGGAAGTCGCTTTTTGGGGGATGGTCTTTTGGGGAATTGTTCGCTTAATGATTCATTTCCTGAATCTCACGCCGTATGGACTGGGTTCCTTCGCGCGTCCGATTCTGTCCGGCATCGAGGAAAACACGGCAGCTGCCATCGGACTGGGTGCTGGGTTTCTGTTTATAGAAACGTTGATTGTGACTACGTTATTTTCCATTCTGTTTGGAAAGGCTCGCGTGTGGTGGAGTGGGTTGGTTTTAGGTGTCGTGATGCTGGGCGTAGCAGGATTTTTCTTTCGGATCGGGAATTGGGAGGTGGACACGTTAAGCACGGAAGCAGCCTGGTATCTGTCATACGGTCTGTTTATCGGGATGACGTTGATGCTTGAGGAGTCAGACGAGGAATAAAACGGTTTAGCGAGAGCGTTTGGGTGGCAACGCCCATTCTCGAACGGGTAAGTGCGAATGTTGGGAATCTTGGCAGAAAGCGTGGATCTTTTATAGGAAGTCAGCATGTCTTGTGGTAAAATGTTTCATTAGTAAAAAAACTTTTTATGAAGAAACCTACCTGGGAGGGATGAACGATGGCTTCCGTTCTGTTGCTAAATGGACCCAATCTCAATTTATTGGGGACGCGGGAACCCGGAGTATATGGAAGTGAAACGCTCGAAGACTTGGTCACAAACCTGAATAAGGTGATGGAAGAGCTGGGCGGCAGTCTAGAGCATCTTCAGTCCAACCACGAAGGTGTGCTGATCGACGCGATTCATCGGGCAAAAGGCGTACATGATGGAATCTTGATCAATCCAGGCGCATTTACTCACTACAGCTACGCGCTTCGTGACGCTTTCGCGAGCATTGCGCTGCCTACCGTCGAAGTACATATCTCAAATATTCATGCAAGAGAAGAGTTCCGCCATCATTCTGTCATTGCACCGGTAGTCATCGGGCAAGTAGTCGGTTTGGGTATGGATGGGTACGAGTGGGCATTGCGCGCCCTCGTGCGTAAAATCGAGAAAAAATAAACCAATCAGGTTGTTATAGGAAGGGGAGGATGTTGTCATGCAACAACGTCTGGACAAATTACGTGAGGCTTTGGCGAATCTGGGTGCAGATGCACTGATCACGGAGAAAGCGGAGAACCGCTTTTATTTTAGTGGGTTCACTGGCTCTACGGGTTGGGTGGTCGTCACTGAAAAAGAAGCATTCCTGGTAACAGATTTCCGTTATGTTGAGCAAGCAGGGGAGCAGGCTCCTCATTTCACGATTGTCAATAACGAGCGCAAGGCAACCGAAGCTATTGCGAAGCTGTTGAATGAAAAAGGAGTAAAACGACTGGCATTTGAAAGCTCTGTTTCTTTTAATACTCACCTGGAATGGAGTAAAGCTTTTGAAGGCGTGGAGCTCGTCGCGACGAACGGTCTGCTCGAGAAAATTCGAATGTTTAAGGATGAATCCGAAATGGTTATCATCCGAGAAGCCGTTCGTATCGCAGAAGCCGGTTTTGAGCATATTCAAAGCTATATCAAGCCGGGCGTGCGGGAAGAAGATGTAGCGTTGGAATTGGAGTTCTTCATGCGCAAGCAAGGCGCGTCCGGCTCTGCTTTTGACATGATCGTAGCCTCTGGGCCACGCGGTGCTTTGCCACACGGTCGAGCGAGTGAAAAAGTCATTCAAGCTGGCGAAATGGTTACCCTTGACTTTGGGGCGGCTTACAAAGGCTACAACTCAGACATTACTCGCACCTTATCTGTAGGGGAACCAAGCCCGAAAATGAAAGAAATCTACGACATCGTTCTGCGTGCTCAAATCGCAGGGGTGGAGGCGTTGAAGCCAGGTGTGACTGCGAAAGCGGCAGATGCTGCGACACGTGACATCATTACTGCAGCGGGCTACGGGGATTGCTATGGTCACAGCGCAGGTCACGGTCTCGGAATAGAAGTGCATGAGCTGCCAGGACTCTCTACCGTGAGCACTTTTGTTTTGGAGCCGGGCATGCTGGTAACGATGGAGCCAGGGATTTATGTGAGTGGGTTGGGAGGCGTTCGGATCGAGGATGACGTCCTGATCACAGCTGGTGGACACGAGGTTCTGAACAAGTCTACGAAAGAGTTGATCATTTTGCCGGTGTAATTTATACTTATTCTGTTATCGATTGATTTGGGAGGACTACCATGATCTCTGTGAATGATTTTCGGACAGGTTTGACGATCGAAGTGGACGGCAATATCTTTACGGTTCTTGAGTTTCAACACGTGAAACCGGGTAAAGGTGCTGCGTTCGTTCGCTCCAAACTGCGTAACCTGCGTAGTGGTAATACCACTGAAATGACCTTCCGTGGCGGCGAAAAAGTAAATCCTGCGCGGATTGAATCCAACACCATGCAATACTTGTATGCAAGTGGCGATGAGTACACTTTCATGAATACCGAAACGTATGAGCAAATGACGTTCACTCACAAACAAATTGAGCGTGAACTGCGTTTCCTAAAAGAAAACATGAACGTACAAATCATGCAGTACAACGGCGAAACCATTGGAATTCAACTGCCAAATACAGTTGAGCTCGTGGTAACCGAGTGTGAGCCAGGCGTAAAAGGCGATACCGCTTCCAACGTAACGAAAAAAGCTACTCTGGAAACAGGTTTTGTCGTGAACGTGCCACTCTTCGTAGAAGAAGGCGAGCGTCTCATCATCGATACTCGTTCCGAAGCTTACGTATCTCGCGCTTAATAGCTGCGGGTAAGAAAAAAGGCAGTACCCACAAACGGGTGCTGCCTTTTTTTATTGTAGAGAACCTTAACGACCTCCCAGCCATTCCCACAGCTTTAGGACGAACGCCGTAATGCCGGCAGCCATGAGTGGCCCAACGGGAATGCCTCGCAAAAAGACGATGCCGATAATCGAACCGATGACTAATCCCACGATCATATGAGGCTCGGTGCGTAGTAAGTCGAGACCTTTCCCGTTCATCCACGTTGCGATGGCACCACCAGCGAGCGCCGTTAAACCGATGACTGTGGTAAAGAGGGGCGCCACGTCTTTCCACGATATTTTTTCACTGGCGAATGGAACGAGCACCGAGATGGTCAAAAAGAGCAATCCCAACTCAAGTCCTCGCCTTTCAACCGTTGGGAAAAAGCGTTCCAGCGCCGTAAGCTTCAATACCAAAAGGATGCTCGCGGCAGTCGCAATGATCGGTGAACGGCCAATTAACCCTATGACGATCAGGATGACGAGCATCACTTCTCCAGACATCATTGGCATCATCAAAACCCCTGTCCCTGTTCTCCTTTCACTTTATGAGACAAGGTGTGGGAGTATTCGTTTCTCCTTGATGTACGGGACAATCCGATACTGATCGATCTTTGCGCAGTACTGAACATCATTGGTGAAATGGTGCTGGATCAACCGCTTTCCTGTGGTCGTCTGCGGCAACAGCTCTCCGATTTTGTCGGCAAAGTAGAGGTAGCTCGCTTTTAATGCTTCGCCAAGGTCACAGACTTGAAAATGCGAAGACATTTTTTGCGCCTGGACGATCATGAGTCCGGCTGCCAAGCCATCTTCTAGGGCAAATTCAGAACGGGTTCCGGCACAGTAGAGCGTGATGTCCAAATGAAAGGTAAGGGCGTAGGTCATGCAAGCTGTAGCGTTGAGAAAGCAGCCGATAAGTAGAGACGTAGCGCGTTCTGCTTTTTGAATGGCACGGGTTCCGTTGGTAGTCGTCAGGATCAACTGGTTCCCTGTCTTTTCACAGGCTGCAATTTCGGTGGGAGAATTATTGTAATCAAAGTCGGGTATCTTCCGACAGTGTCGCTCGCCAGCCAGGATGCAATCGGCAGTACGAAAGGAATTGGCCTGGCCGATGGTCTCGACGGGAATAACGGTAGAAAAACCATTGCCCAGAGCCGTCACGATGGTACTGGACGCACGCAGCACATCAATCACGATAACGACGTGGTTGCTGATTTGATCAAACCGGATTTCCTCCACGGTCGATACGACTTCTATTCGCAAGGGGCTGACCTCCCTGCCTCCATGATGGCAGCGGTATCGCCTCGCAAGCCCCGCCGCAATGTTTCCACGGACAAGACATCCTGATAGCAGACATTTCCGAGATTGACGTCATTGCCCAACGCACAGATTAGACTGACTTGTTGTTCCTTTTGAGGGGCTTCCCAGATCAATTTACTGGCTTTGTCACCAGCGGTTCTAACAATATCGAGGACAAACTGGTCATCGGCACGACCATCTTTGTCAAAAATGCCGACCGTCCCACTTTCACGCGCTTCTACAATCACGTGACTCGCACCTGCGTCGAGATCGGCATGTAAGGTCTCCAACAGTTCTTCGCGTTCTGCACGATAATCCGAAGCCTTTTTACCGACCTCGGTATAGACCACCAACCCGGCTTCTACTCCGGCAATGATGGCATCCCGACGCTGCTTATGGCTGAGCGGGAAGGTCCCGTCGGATATTTCCACGGCGTTAAATCCTGAGGACACAATGTGGTTCAAATAATCCAAGACAGGTGATTGTCGCAGTGCAACCTCAAAGAAGGTGCCACCCGGCATGATATGCAACCCGTACTGGACGGCCAGACTCAATTTTTGTTTCAGGATCGAAGGGGTGTAGAGGGCAGACGTTCCAAAGCCTAATTTGTATATGTCGAAATAGGGGGCGGCCATTTCCAGTAAATCACGATAGGCGGTCAGTCCAACGCCTTTGTCAATGACCATCGTTAATCCCTTGTCGCGCGGTTTTTCTCGCTTGTACCCGGATGGATTTGCCCAATTGGCGAGCAGCAAGGGATGGTCGGAGTCTAGCATAGGCTGTTTCCTCATTTCTTCTAGGCGGTATGGTTCAGTGTATGCCTCAAATGGAGCAGGAGTGAGCCTAGTGCCCATAGGCGATCGCCCAGTCTTTAAGTGCTGAATGAAGCAGGTACAAGCATAGAGTGGAAAGAGGGGGGACGAGGAGCATGTGGGAAAAAGCGATAGTGGGAATGGCGGCGCTAAGAATATTATCAGGCAGTATCGAAATCTTAGCTGCTCTGTTGATCTTGAAAGTGAATGAAGTGGAAAAGGCCTTGGTGATCAATTCTGGACTGGCGATTGTAGGACCCATTGTATTGATCACGACCACAACAATCGGGCTGCTCGGGATGTCAGACCGTATCAGCTATGCCAAAATTGCCTGGATCTTGGTCGGAATTTCTTGCATTTTAATTGGAGTTCGTAAATAACATCGGAAAATCCAGTTCCTTCCACTGGTAGAATCGCACATCTCTGGGAACGATAGAGGAGAGTGTACTAGAGGAGGGGATGGCCTTGCTGGAAACGTTGACAGAGCGGATTTCGTATCTGCGTGGTCTGGCTGACGGACTGGATGTGACTGAGAAAAGCGCAGAAGGCAAATTGCTCGCAGAGATCGTGGGAATTCTCGATGAAATGCAAGTGGAGTTCCGCGAGCTACATACGCGTATCGAGGAAACAGAGGATTACCTTGAGGCGATCGACGAAGATCTGGAGGATGTCGAGCTGTTCTTGTTAGAGAATGAGGAGGAGCTGTACGCAACGGTCACGGATTGTGATGACAGCGATGATACCGAATATGCGACGTACTATGATCTGGATGATGACGAAGATGCCAATGTGTACGAGACTATGGACGATGAACATTTGGAGACGAGCTACGAATTCGCATGTCCATCGTGCCATGAAATGATATTCTTACACGAAGGTGTCGATGAGGACGGATACTATCACTTTATTATCGAGCCCTACCAGAACGAATCAGAGATTCAGGCGATCAATCCTACTTGAACAAGTCGTGGATGGTTGACTGATCACGAGCCTGCCCCTTGTGTACGAAGCAAAGGGCAGGTTTTTTTCTGTCAGGATGATCTGGGAGGCTCGGTTCTACTTTTTAGCATAAATCTCGTCCGACACTGCATAGGATGGAGGTAAGTCAATGTGGACAAAGGCTGGATGAACATCTGGCCACAAAAGGAGGGTATTAGCTGTGAGAGAGATTATGGCGATCTTGCCGGCTTCCGTACGAAGCATTCTGAGCGCCCTTCCCTCCGCGGTCAGAGAGCATCTGGAGGAAATACGGCTACGGCAAAATCAGCCACTAGAAATTCGCTACGGCCAGCAGTCCAGTTACGTGACACCGAGCGGGCAGCTCACCTCCATCGCCAGGCAAGGCTGGGTGTTTACCGAAGAAAATGCGGTCAAGCTACTTAATCAGGTAAGCCAGCATTCGCTCTACGCCCTAGAGGAAGAGCTGAAGCGAGGGTACATCACTGTGGTCGGTGGTCACCGGATTGGCATTGCGGGAAAAGTCGTATTGGATGGAGGAGAAGTAAAGGGGATACGGGATGTGACCAGCTTCAACATCCGCATCGCTCGCGAAAAAAAGGGCGCTGCTCTCAAGGTCATGCCGTACTTGTTTGAGGCTGGAAAGCTGCTCAATACCCTGATCATCTCTCCGCCACAGTGCGGGAAAACGACGCTGCTGCGTGACATGGCTCGATCCATTAGCTACGGCAGTGAGTGGTCCTCGAGTCGCAAGGTGGGGATTGTGGACGAGCGTTCTGAGCTGGCAGGTTGCCTGCAGGGCGTGCCACAACGCGATGTCGGACCTCGCACAGATGTGCTGGATGCTTGTCCGAAAGCAGCGGGTATGATGATGCTCATCCGTTCGATGTCTCCTGATGTGCTGATCGTGGACGAGGTGGGGCGCTCGGAGGATGGGGACGCCGTCTGGGAAGCAATCCACGCAGGTGTCGCGGTGATCTGCTCTGCACATGGAGCGGATGTGTCCGAGGTGGCACAAAGGCCCATGTTAGGCAAGCTGATCAAGCATGGCGCCTTCTCGCGTTATATCGTACTCAGCCGTGCCAAAGGCGTTGGTACCATCCAGGCCATCTACGACCAACAACTGAATCTGGTGGAAAAGGAGAAGGTGGCATGGTCAAGCTGATTGGAGCAGTGCTCATCCTGTTTTCCGCTTCTATGGTCGGCTGGCAGATCGGAAGGTATTACGCGTATCGGCCGATCCAACTGAGGGCCTTGCTCGTCGCTCTGCAGATGCTGGAGACAGAAATTGTTTACGGCTTGACACCACTGCATCGTGCCTTTGTCAAGGTAGGAAACCGAGTGACCGAAGATGTCGGCAAAATGTTTCTCATGGCAGCAGAACTGCTTGTGACGGAGAAGGCACAATCCGCAGAAGAGTCGCTGCGCCAGGCGATGAGCCAACACTGGTCACACACAGCGCTGCGCAAGCAAGAGGGAGACGTCCTGGCAAGTCTGGGGCAGGTCCTCGGTTCATCCGATAGGGAGGATCAGCAAAAGCATTTGCGGCTGGCGGTCACCCATTTGCGGGGACTGGAGGAAGAAGCGCGTGTCGAGCAGGTGAAATACGAAAAAATGTACAAAAGTCTTGGGTTTTTGGGTGGACTGCTGGTCGTCATCCTGATGTTCTAAAGGCGAGGTGTTCACAGTGGGTTTTGATTTGACACCTGTTTTCCAGATCGGAGCGGTAGGATTCATAACAGCGATCCTGCATGCCATCCTCAAGCAGGCAGGCAAGGAAGAAATCGCGCATTGGGCTACGCTGGTAGGGTTTGTCATCGTTTTGTACATGGTGTCCCACTACATCGGCGACTTGTTTACCGAGGTGAAACGCGTCTTCCTGTTCAACTGAGGAGGGAAGGCAAATGGAAATCGTACAAATCGTCGGGCTCGGGCTGGTGGCGACGATTCTCGCGCTGGTCATCAAAGAGCAAAAGCCGATGTTCGCTTTCTTGCTGGCGATCGCGAGCGGCGTCATCATCTTTTACTTTCTAGTAGGAAAAATTGCCGAAGTGATTCGAATCCTCGAACGGTTAGCTGTTCAGGCGGATTTGAACCTCGTATTTCTGGAGACGATACTCAAAATAATTGGAATTGCCTATATCGCTGAATTCGGTGCTCAAATGACCCGGGATGCTGGACAAGGAGCAATCGCCTCGAAGATTGAGCTGGCAGGTAAAGTCCTCATTTTGGTCATGGCAGTACCGATCATCCAGATCATCATCGAAACCGTGATCGACTTGTTGCCTGCGTGAAGGGAGGTTGGGTGTCCGTGGGTCGTTCCAGCAAAATAATCATTTTGATGCTGCTGTTTCTGTTTTTGCCGATAGGAGCCGTATCTGCTGCGCAGACACCAACTTCCGGACCGATTAATCAGCTGGTCCAACAACAGGTAGACCATTTGCAGCTGGAGCGTGTGGAGCAGTACTGGCAACAGCTCCAGCGCGAGTACAAGGGCTACCTACCAGACCTCAAATCGCCGGGCTTTATTCAACTGCTGATGCAACAAGGGGATTTCAGTTTTTCTGGCGTGCTGAAAGGGATGGGCAAGTTCGTCTTTCACGAAATTCTGATGAATGGCAAGCTGCTCAGCTCCATCATTATCATTACGGTTTTCGCCATGATTTTGGAAACGATGCAGAATGCCTTTGAAAGAAACGCAGTTTCGACGGTCGCTTATTCCATCGCGTATCTGGTGCTGATGGTGCTCGCAATCAACAGCTTTCACCTCGCCATTTCTTACGCCAAGGAAGCGATCACCGACATGTCCGATTTCATGCTGGCGATGATTCCACTCGTAATCGCTCTCCTGGCATCCATGGGCAATCTGGCTACCGCGACTATGTTTCATCCGCTCATTATCTTCATGATTAATATAAGCGGCATGATGATCTCTTACGTGGTGTTCCCGATGCTCTTTCTCTCGGCAATGCTGTCGATTGTCAGCCTGTTTTCGGAAAGATACAAAGTAACTCAGCTGGCGACACTCTTGCGCAATATCGCGATGGGCGTACTCGGATCGTTTCTCACCATTTTCCTGGCGGTCATCTCCATCCAGGGAGCGACCTCGGCCGTTACGGACGGAGTCACATTGCGAACGGCGAAGTACATCACAGGGAATTTTATCCCCATTGTCGGGAGGGTGTTCTCGGATGCTGCTGATACCGTTCTTTCCGCCTCTTTGTTAGTCAAAAACGCCGTTGGTTTGGCTGGAGTCGTCATCTTGATCATCCTGTGCGCCTTTCCAGCCTTGAAGATCCTTGTACTGGCTCTGATCTACAATCTTTCGTCCGCCGTGCTGCAGCCATTAGGGAACAGTCCTATCATCAGCGCGCTCGGAACGATCGGCAAAAGTCTCTTGTTCGTCTTCGCCGCGCTGGCAACGGTGGGACTCATGTTCTTTCTGGCGATTACCATCATTATTGCAGCGGGCAATATCTCCATGATGGTTCGGTAGGTGATGAAATGACCTGGTTAACGCTTTGGCTGAAAAAAATCATCTTGCTCGTGCTTTTGGCCGCTTTTCTCGATCTGATCCTGCCGAATACGACCTTGCAGCGTTACGTCAAGATGGTCATGGGACTCATCCTGCTGCTAACCATCATCTCCCCTGTTTTTTCCTTGTTCAGTCTGTCGCAGGATGACCTAGCACTGCGGCTCGACCGCTATCAGCAAGAGCTGAACAAGCCAGGAGCTGTGGAATGGAAGCGCGTCACTGACAAACTGCTAGGCCAAAAGGACGAACAGGTGACAGCCTACGTACAGTCACAGATCGAGTCTGCAGTAAAGGCGAAGGTGAAAGAGGAATACGGCATGGAGGTACAGCGTGTTCAGATCAAGGTGAACAACAAAGATCCCCAACAGCCTTCCATCGAAAAAATCGAACTGAGCATAGGGGACACCGTGCAAGAAATAAAGCCTGCTGTCACTCCGATTCAACCCATTCAGCCAGTGTCTATACAAATTGGAGAGACGACGAATGTGACCGATTCCCGAAGAGACATCGAAGCAGTTACGCGTCCAGAGAATCCTACGTACGCGAAGATTGCTGACGATATAGCAAAACAGTGGGGGCTCGCGAGCGATCAAGTGGTCGTGAGGGACGAGTCTCGAGAAAGAGTAAAACAGTAACGGATGTGTCTGGGAAAGCGAGGTGAGAGAGATGCTGGAAAAGCTGAAGAAGCTGTGGGAAGGCAACGGCGGTAACAAAAAACTAAAACCACTCCACTACCTGATCGTCGTTTTGGGGATCGGGATTGCGGCGATGATCTTGACCGATTTTCTCCGTGTAGAGAAAGATCAGCCACTCGGTTTGGCCAGTGGCGGCGGCGGGGGAGCTCCTCCTGCACAAAGCAGTAGTGGAGGTTGGTTTGGTAGCGGAACGGAAGGCGATTCTACAGCCCCTGCGATGGGCGGCTCACCCGCACCGGACATCATCGCTGAGTACGAGAACAACTACTCGACGCAGCTACGAGATATTCTCGCAAACGTCGTGGGTGTCGGAGAGGTCGAGGTCATGGTCAATCTGGAGTCAACACCGGAGTTGATCATGGCTGAAAACCGCAATAATCGATCCTCCACCAATCAGGAAACGGACAAAGACAGGGCGACGCGCAATCAAAACGACCAGACGAAAGACTCAGAAGTCGTCATCGTACAGGGGGGCAAGCAAGATCAGCCCGTCATTATAAAGACGATGAAACCCCGTGTCAGAGGTGTCCTAGTTGTCGCGAAGGGCGCCGATAACATCCAGGTCAAGGCGTGGATTACCGAAGCCGTCCAAAAGGTTTTGGATGTTCCCGCCTACAAAATATCCATTTTGCCCAAAAAAGGGTAGGAGGTAATGACGAATGATTCTGCGCAAGCAAACAGTATGGTTGTTGACGATGCTGGCAGTGATGGTGGTGCTGTCCGGGTATTACTTGGTGAAAGGTCCGCAAGACCAGATGCCCACTTCCGGTCAACAGCAGGCCGTGCAAAAACAGGAGCAAATCACGGGGGTCGTCGTTGAATCCAAGCAAGTGGAACAACCGCCACAAGCAACACCTGTCAACGGCAAAAATGATAACCAGGTAGCAGCGGTTCAGCCAACAGATACAAAAGCGCCAGCTACCCAGTCCAATCCAGAGCCACAAAAAACCGTCGGGAACGCTGTTGTCCCTGTAGCGGAGACATCAAGCGAAATCTTCCAAGGCTACAAAATGAAGCGTGAAGCGCAACTCCAGCAACAAAAAGATGAGCAGCTCTCGATTATCAGCAGCTCGGATTCCTCGGCTCAGGCTGTAGCAGATGCACGTACCAAATACGAGCAACTCTCCACACAGGAAAATGCAACGACGAATATCGAAGAAATGCTAAAGGCAAATGGTTACCAAGATGCAGTCGTCTTCGTGCAAAATGACAAGGTGACCGTGATCGTCCAAAAGGACAAACTGAGCGCCAATGAAGCGGTGGATATCATTGCACAAGTGAAGCAACAACTGAACGTTCCCGCGACGAATGTGACTGTCCAATACAAGACCACGTAAGTCACGTTTCAGTGTCTTGGTGGTTAAGATTACCGTTATAAGGATAGGAAGAAACGGGTATGATGGTAAGGATTTCCTCACTTCCTCGTGGAAGGAAGCGGGGAAATCCTTTCTTGACGTGATATGGGCAACAGGCTACCATGGATTTATGCTTCGCTCTTGATACATATATAGCCACCCGGGAACATCTAAAGAAACGAAGGAGTGCTCATTCGTGTTGAAAATTCATGAAATCCGAGAAATTATTAAGCTGATTGATCAATCTTCCATTAATGAATTCAAGCTGGAGACAGAAGGCGCTAAAGTAACGCTGAGAAAGTCTTCTGGTACAGAAACGGTTGTTGTATCCCAACCTGTTGTACAGGCACCTGTTGCAGCACCAGTCGCAGCAGCACCAGTCGCCACTGCGCCAGTAGTAGCAGAAGCACCGAAAGCAGCCCCAGCAGTTGCGGTTGCAGAAGATGCCAATCTGCACAAGATCGTATCTCCGATGGTAGGTACCTTCTACAGTTCACCAGAACCGGGCAAGCCAGCTTACGTACAAGCAGGCGATAAAGTAAATGCGAGCAAAGTGGTTTGCATCGTAGAAGCGATGAAGCTATTCAACGAAATCGAAGCAGAGGTCAACGGCGAGATCGTAAAAGTTCTGGTCGAGGACGGTCAACTGGTTGAATACGGTCAGCCATTGTTTTTGGTGAAGCCAGAATAAGGTGGGGGAGAGCGGAATGTTTCAAAAAGTATTGATTGCCAATCGCGGGGAAATTGCAGTGCGGGTCATCCGTGCGTGCCGCGAGCTGGGCATTCGTACGGTCGCTGTCTACTCCGAAGCGGATCGTGAAGCGCTTCATGTAAAAATGGCCGACGAAGCCTACTGTATTGGTCCAAAAGCATCCAAAGACAGCTATTTGAATATAGCCAACATCATGAGCGTTGCGACCAAAGTGGGAGCAGATGCCATCCATCCTGGTTATGGATTTCTGGCGGAAAACGCTGACTTTGCTGAGATTTGCGCCGCATGCAATATTACGTTCATTGGACCAGATCCTGATGCGATCGTAAATATGGGTGATAAATCTACAGCGAAAGATACAATGAAAACGGCAGGTGTACCGACTGTTCCGGGTACAGAAGGCCTGATCGAAGACGTAGAAGATGCTATCAAGACGGCAAATGAAATTGGTTACCCCGTGATGGTTAAGGCAACTGCTGGTGGAGGCGGACGCGGGATGCGTGTGGCTGTCGACGACGAAGATTTGGAAAAAGCGATTCGTCAGGCTCAGAACGAAGCAAAGACAGCGTTCGGCAACCCGGGTGTCTATCTGGAAAAGTTCGTAGAAGGACCACGTCACGTGGAAATTCAAGTGATGGCAGACAAGCATGGCAATGCGGTCTATTTGGGTGAGCGTGATTGCTCGATCCAGCGTCGTCACCAAAAACTGATTGAAGAAGCTCCATCGCCAGCATTGAGTGAGGAACTCCGCAAAGAAATGGGTGAAGCTGCTGTAGCTGCTGCCAAGGCGGTAGCCTATCACGGTGCAGGTACGGTTGAGTTCCTGTTGGATAAACACGGCAAGTTTTACTTCATGGAAATGAACACCCGCATCCAAGTTGAGCATCCTGTAACCGAGCTGGTGACCGGCTATGACCTCATCAAGGAACAACTGACAGTAGCAGCTGGGCAGCCTCTGTCCTTTACGCAAGAGGACATTGTGCTGGACGGTTGGGCGATCGAATGTCGGATCAATGCGGAGAACCCAGCGAAAAACTTCATGCCATCTCCAGGCCGAATCACAGAGTACTTGGCTCCGGGAGGCTTTGGCGTGCGTGTGGATAGTGCAGCCTACTCTGGCTATTCCATTCCACCATATTACGATTCGATGATTGCAAAGCTGATCGTTTGGGGCAAGGATCGTAACGAGGCTATCGAGCGGATGAAGCGTGCCCTTGGAGAGTTTGTCGTAGAAGGAATTACGACGACGATTCCTTTCCATCTGAAGGTGCTAGAGCATGAGGTGTTCGTGAGCGGTCACTTCGATACGAAGTTCCTTGAAATGTATGAGCTCAACCTCGATGAGGAGTAAGGCGCTTATTTGTAAAAAAACAGAGCGCTTGGTATAATGGAATACAAATCCAAAGGGAGGTGCGAAGCGTGGAAGAATTTTCTCCAGACTTAGATAGAACAGAACTTGGAAAGGTCCAGATCGCTCCCGAAGTCTTGGAAGTGATCGCCGGCATGGCTGCGTCCGAAGTCGAAGGCGTGGCGCAAATGAGCGGCGGTTTCGTAGGAGAAATAGCGGAACGATTAGGCCGTAAAAATATTGCTCGGGGAGTTCGTGTAGAAGTTGGCTCTCGCGAAGCAGCTGTCGATGTATCGATTATTGTAAAATACGGACACCGCATCCCGGATGTCGCTCGAAATATTCAAGATAGTGTGCGCAATGCAATCGAAAGCATGACAGGGCTTTCGGTGATTGAAGTAAATGTACATATCGTAGATGTAGAGCTGAAAGCGGAAGAAAAAGCGCCTGCAGCTGCAACTGCAGTGGTGGAAGATTACCAGCGCGTGCGCTAACAAAGGCAACGGATGGATGCCCCCTACTTAACAGGGGGCATTTTCCTCATCAACCTCTACATAGGTCTGCCACCCCGAACGTGCTATGTTTGACAGCTAGGCCAAGCATAGTTGAAGGAGAGATGCATGTGAACTTGTTCGACCGGTTTATTTTGACGATCTACAGTTTTGCGCTGATCATTCTTTCCTGCATCGCGATTGCAGCTACCAGCGGCTTGATTTCCTCGGACGTATTCCGTCCTTACATGGAGCAGATGCTCTCAGGAACCAATCTTGCCTATCTCATCGTCGCGATCATTTTCCTCGTTGTCAGCCTTCGCTTCTTTTTTAGCTCCTTCCGCAGAAGTAAACCCAAAGTGGATCGTGGCATTCGTCAGCGAAGCGATTTGGGGGAGGTCAATATCACCATTCAGACGATCCAAACGATAGCAGAGCGTGCCGCGCGACGAGTAAAAGGGGTACGTGATATGAAAACCAATGTCAAGGCATTGGAGAGCGGAAACATCATTTCGTTGCGAGTCTCTGTAGATGGTGAGACCCCGTTGCCTGAACTGACGCAAAAGCTGCAGCAGGACGTAAAAGATCAGGTAGAAGGAATCGCAGGCGTCGTGATTTCCGAAGTGCAGGTTGTCGTGACGGAAGTGGCTCAGCAAGAGAACTACGCGGCACGTAAACGTGTGGAATAGAAGGTGAGAGCCATGATATGGGAGTTATTATGGGAGCACAAGGGGAAGCTATTGGGGATATTGGCCGGATTTATTTTCGGGATCATCTACCTTCTCGTGGGCTTTTGGGATACACTGGTGTTTGTTGTCTTTATCGGTACCGGATATTACATCGGTCGAAAACTGGATCATAAAGAAGATTTGCGGGAAATTCTAGATCGGATATTGCCAGGCAAGTTTCGGTAACGGAGGTTTCGGGATATCCCTATGAATCGATCCGCTCCCGAACTCAATTTTAATTGTAGGTGAATGGAATGAAACGAAGAACAGCACGAGAAAAAGCAGTCCAATGTCTTTTCCAGATCGATATGGCGGAAGTTCCAGTGAAAGAAGCGGTCGCACTGGTCATGGAGGAATCTGAAGAGAATTCCCAGTTCCTGCGTTATCTGGTCGATGGTGTCATGACCCACCAAACTGCGATTGACGCCGAGATCAAACAATACTTGCGTGGCTGGCAGCTCGAACGGATTGCCAACGTAGACCGCGCGATACTCCGTCTGGCCTTCTACGAGATCATGTTTGAAGCAGAGACCCCTGACAAAGTTGTCATGAACGAAGCGATTGAAATTGCAAAGCTCTTTAGTGATGAGCAATCCCATCGTTACATCAACGGCGTCTTGTCCAGCTTCCTTCAAGCTCGTGAGACCGCACAGGCGTAAACGGGCAGGGGAAGCAAGCATGAGTAAGGTAATGTTAGGCATTGATACGAGCAATTACCGGACATCACTGTGCTTGGCTCAGGAAGACGGCCGGATTGTAGCAGAAGCAAAACGCCTTTTGAAAGTGAAGGAGGGCAAGCGCGGACTGCAACAATCCGAAGCCGTCTTTCAACATGTGATGAACTTGCCGGAATTAAGCGAGCAGATGAAGTGGACCGAATATGAGATCGAGGCGATATGCGTCAGTGAAAAACCTCGTCCTGTCGATCAATCCTACATGCCGGTGTTTAAGGTAGGAGAGGGTTTGGGAAAATCGTTGGCGACCTATTTGCGTGTTCCCTTGCACTTGACCACTCACCAAGAGGGACATATCGCGGCAGGGGAATACACAGCAGAGGTGAAACCTAGCCAAGATCGGTTTCTCGCCGTGCATCTTTCCGGTGGGACGAGCGAACTGCTTTTGTGTGACCGTCATGAAGCGGGGTATTCGATTGAAAAAGTCGGAGGAACCATCGATCTGCACGCTGGACAGCTGGTTGATCGCATTGGCGTCGCACTAGGTCTATCCTTTCCTGCGGGTCCGCAGCTAGAAGAGCTGGCCAAAGAGGCAACAGGAGAGTTTCGCATTTCTTCCGCGGTAGAAGGCCTTTCCTTTAGTTTTTCTGGTCCGGAGGCGTCTTTGCTACGTACGATTCAAGAAGGGCAAATCAGCCCTGCTGAAATCGCGCGTGCTACTGAGCAATGTATCGCGAATACATTGGAAAAATCGTTGCGCCATGCAGTAGAACAAGGCTTGCCTAAGGATATACTGATTGTGGGTGGAGTCGCAGCGAACCAGTACATGCGTGAACGGCTAATCAAACGATTGGAGCATCCAGCTGTAAAAGCAAAACTGTACTTTTGCGATCCGGTTTACTCCGGAGACAATGCCTACGGGGTTGCTATGCTAGGGTGGATGAAGCAAAAGACGAACATTAAATAATGATGAACTTTTTATGATTCGGCTTTACAGGTTGCCGTGAAATCGGTACACTAGTGGTATCGACGTTATGAAGGAGGCTTTTTCTCCATGGCTGCTATCATTGTTCAAGGAAAAGAAGTTGCGCAAAACATTCGTGCCGAATTAGCAAACGAAGTGGCTGAACTGAAGGAACAAGGCATTACACCAGGGTTGACCGTTGTATTGGTCGGGGATGATCCCGCTTCACAATCGTATGTTCGAGGGAAATCAAAAGGCTGCGAGGAAGTAGGGATCGCCTCTGAGTTGATCTTGAAGGATGCTTCCACGACAGAGGAAGAACTGCTAGCGATTATTCAGCAATTGAACGAAAATCCGAACGTTAATGGGATCTTGGTTCAACTCCCTCTGCCGAAACATATTTCCGAAAGTGCGGTCATTGAGGCCATTCACCCGGATAAAGACGTAGACGGCTTTCACCCGATAAGTGTAGGAAACATGGTGCTTGGGAATGAAACGTTCCTGCCATGCACACCGCACGGAATCATTGAATTGATTAAACGGACAGGAACCGAAATTGCTGGGAAACACGCTGTAGTAATCGGTCGTAGCAACATTGTGGGCAAACCGGTCTCGCTCTTGCTGCAGCAAGAAAATGCAACAGTGACTATGTGCCATTCCCGTACACAAAACCTTGAGGAATTTACACGCAAGGCTGACATTCTGGTGGTAGCGACTGGTCGAGCGCATATGGTCGGAGCGGAACACGTGAAACCAGGCGCGGTTGTTATTGACGTAGGTGTGAACCGGATTGAAACGGGCAAGCTCGTAGGCGATGTCAAGTTCGACGAAGTGAAGGATGTCGCAAGCTTCCTGACACCAGTACCAGGCGGAGTGGGTCCGATGACGATCACGATGCTTTTGAAAAACACCGTAGTGGCTGCGCGCAAGCAGGCTGGCAGGTAAACGCTGCTGGCAGGTAAACGCTGCTGGCAGGTAAACGCTGCTAACATGGAAATGGGTAAAGCGTACACCTTTATCCATTTCCTTTTTAGTAGGTAGCATCTGAGAGACTAAGACGGCTTCACCGAAAAGCTTGGCTATGCCGAGTGTTTTAATGAGGAGGGGCATATGGCTATACAAGATATCTTATCTGTCAGTGATCTCAATCGCTATATCAAGATGGTACTCGAAAAGGATTCTCGACTGCAGGATGTGTGGGTACGTGGAGAGATTTCCAACTTTACGCACCATTCGAGCGGACATATGTACTTTACCCTCAAGGATAAGCAATCGCGGATCAAGGTCGTCATGTTTGGCAGCTATAATCGTTTTTTACGTTTCCTCCCCAAAGATGGGACCAAAGCAATTGTGCGTGGTTCCATTTCTGCCTTTGAACGGGATGGAGCCTATCAGCTTTACGCGAAAGAGATGCAGCCGGATGGACTGGGATCTCTTTATTTGGCGTTTGAGCAACTAAAAGAAAAGCTGGCACTCGAAGGCTTATTCGCAGCAGAAAGAAAGCGACCACTGCCTCGCTTTCCGAAGCGCGTAGGGGTGGTGACTTCGCCGACAGGTGCCGCGATTCGAGACATTTGCACGACCATTCGTCGTAGGTACCCGCAGGCGGAGATCGTGCTTGCTCCTGCTGTCGTACAAGGTGTAGAAGCACCGGCTTCGATCATTTCCGCGATCCGTATCATCAATCAACAAACGGATATTGATGTCCTCATCGTGGGGCGTGGGGGAGGTTCCATTGAGGAGCTGTGGGCATTTAATGACGAGAAAGTAGCGAGGGCAATCGCAGCCTCGATCATACCTGTCATCTCTGCAGTAGGGCATGAGACAGACGTGACCATCGCGGATTTTGTAGCGGACGTACGTGCTGCGACACCAACAGCCGCAGCTGAGTTAGCTGTTCCACACTATTTGGAATGGGTGGAGAGGGTCAAGCAGTTTGACGTTCGTATTCAACGAGCTGTACATAACCGAATAGCTGATCAACGAAAACGATTGAATCAGTTGAGTAATTCATATGCAATGCGACAGCCTCAGCGACGATTGGAAGAAGCTGCCGAACGGCTTGACCGAGCTCAATTACGCATGAAGCAGTCCATGAAGCATCTTCTCACATTGCGACGAGAGCGATATGAGCGACTCGCTCAACAAATCAAACGCTATCGATTGGCGGACCAGATCGGGGAGCGACGCAAACAAGTACTGACGGTTCGTGCGCGATTAGATGACCGGATGCGCAGACGACTGACTGAACAGCAAATGACTTTTTCTGCACGTGTGGCCCAATTGGATGCGCTCAGTCCGCTCAAAGTGATGCAGCGCGGGTTCTCTCTTGTGTACGCTGAAGGGCAAATCGTAAAATCAGTAGAGCAATTTGCGAGTGGTGATGAGCTCGTGGTACGATTAAGTGATGGGAGCGCGACTGCACGCGTGGAACAGATTGATCGGGAGGAGAAGCACAATGGCTCGAAAGAAAACGGAAGAGAATGATATGCAGTTTGAAGAAGCGATGAAACGGCTGGAAGAGGTCGTGATGCGACTGGAAGAAGGGGAAATTCCGCTGGAAGAGGCAATCACGCTGTATCAGGAAGGTGTCACTCTTTCCCGGATTTGTGGACAAAAGCTCGATGCAATCGAAGCGAAAATCACCCAACTGGTCGAAGAAGACGGCATGCTGAAGCAAAAAGCTTTTCGCATGGAAGGGGAATCATAATGGCTGTGGACACATTTGATACCTATTTGGCAGAGAAGACAGCCTATATTGAGGATAAATTAACCCCTGCTCTCGAACAGGTGGGAGTCCCTACCGCTCTTTATGAATCCATGAACTATTCGTTAATGGCAGGTGGCAAACGGTTGCGGCCAATGCTGGTACTTGCTGTACTTGAAGCGTTGGACAAGCCTATTGAGCGAGGGGTCCCTTTCGCAGTCGCTCTGGAAATGATACATACCTATTCCCTCATTCATGATGATTTGCCAGCCATGGATGATGATGATTTGCGCAGAGGCAAGCCGACGAATCATAAAGTATACGGAGAAGCAACGGCCATACTCGCAGGGGATGCCCTTCTGACTCGTGCTTTTTCTTTTATCGCGGAGTCGTATCGGGAACGTACAGACGTATCGGCTCTAACCACGGTCAATCTGATCGCCGAGCTAGGCAAGCGAGCAGGTGCAACGGGGATGGTCGGTGGTCAAATGGCTGACATCGAAGGGGAGAGCAAACGGCTGGAGCTAAACGAGCTGGAGTTTATCCACGAACACAAGACAGGAGACCTGTTGATTGCTGCCTTGCGTGGGGGAGGCTACTTGGCTGAAGCCAGCGAGAAGCAAATGGAGAAGCTGACTCGTTACGGATATTGCATCGGACTCGCCTTCCAGATTCAGGACGATATTTTAAATGTAGAGGGCGACGCCGCAGAGCTCGGCAAAGCAGTCGGTAGTGATGCAGAGCGACAAAAGGCGACGTATCCTTCCCTCCTAGGGCTGGAAGAATCAAAAGTGCGTGTGGCTGCCCTGATCGCTTCAGCAAAAGCAGCTTTGGCAGAAGCGGGATTGGAGCACTCTGCGTTGACACCGCTGGCAGATTATGTAAGCAACCGCAAGAAATAACGTTATACGAAGAAGAGGCCCATTAATCAAATGGGCCTTTTTTCTACAGTTCAGTTATCATTGTCCGGTTTCTTCCTGATTCCTTAGCCTTATACAAGGCTTGATCTGCCAAATGAATCAACTCTTCGGCCGAATTGGAGTGTGAAGGATAGTGTGAGATCCCTTGAGAGACAGTAATGGTTTCACCTACAGGAGTCGCACTTTTTTCAAGGGTACTACGTATTCGTTCGGCTACATGATAAGCTACCGCAGAATTTGCATGTGGAAGAAGGGCAATGAATTCTTCACCACCAAAACGACAGCACACGTCATCTGGCCTGGTAGATGATGCGATAATTTTCGCAAAATGCTTCAACACTTCGTCCCCTGCCTGATGACCGTATGTGTCATTTATCGTTTTAAACTTATCAATATCCATAATCACAATGGAAAAGGGGGTTTTCTCCTCAAGCCATCTATGTATGATTGCTTCGAGTGTTCTTCTGTTTGTTAAGCCGGTTAATGGATCTGTCATCGCTTCCTGTGTCAATTGCTCAGTCTGTTTTGTAATTTCCCCAACCGCATATCGAATGGCTTCTGTTAACAAATCCGCCTCTCTATTCCAGTGTCGCTTCCCATCAGGAATTTCTACTTTCTCACTGCCCATTTTTCCAACAAGGTTAGCCAGTGAAACAAAAGGTCTCGCTAATCGGCGAGCAAGCATGATGACGACCAACATTACTAACACAAATGGAGGCAGCGTATACAACAAAATAGCTTTAAGCTGAGCATTCAATTGTTCCGAAACGACACTGATTGGCGATACCACTACTACTCCCCAGCCATTTGTAGGCACTTTTACGTATCCAGCGAGCAAAGCTTCCCCTCTTAAGTTGACCATCTCTTCACGACCATTTTGATTTAGCATAAGCTTTTGGACTACTTGATTCGCGCTAATATCCTCGCCTATACGACTCTTGTCGCGGTGGAACAACACATGCCCGTTTGATCCCACTATGTAAAAATAGGACCCTAACTTATCCGAAGGGTTGTTTGCAAAGATCATGTTCAATATGTTTTTTTCCTGAAGGTAAAGAGAACCTCCTATATATCCACGATAAATACCGTTCTTATCGTATATCGGCTCGCTCATAAATACGATCAGACGTTTTGATGTTGCAGAAATGTAAGGTTTGGAGACGTAAGGCTTTTTCGATGCCATTGCTGCCTTCGCTTCTTCCGTAATAATGTACTTTCCAACTGTCCCGAGTGATTTTGGAGACGTGCTTCGTATCAGTCCTGTTTCATCTACCACAGCAATGGAATTGAAGTAATTGCTGCTATGACGCAGTAGTTCTAAGTGAGGATAAACCTCGTCTGGATTCATGGAGTTCATGTTAGATAGGATGATTGCGGAATAATGCAAGCTGTTTTGCATGGATATAAACAAAGAGTCGATGGTCTGACTCATTTTAACAGCGCTTGAATAATTCAAGGTGAGTGTAGTGTCGATCAGTGATTTTTTTTTCGATTGGTACGATGCAAAAAGAAGAATGGTTAATGTAAGTAAAACGGATAGGGAGACCAGTCCTGTTAAAAGGGTGGTCAAGCTTATTTTTTGCCATTGCTCAGCTTTCCTTCTTGGTAGCACAGGTATCGAGTGACCCCCTTGAGTTCCAAAATGCAATGTTTACAAAATCGGATCAGACTTGCATAATTCTATCATTTTAATCCATTCATTCCATATGGGCTATATGAAAATGCCGTAATTTTCATGAGATTAATGAAAAAAACCAGTGTACGACGGATGAATACCGTAGCACACTGGTTGCTCTAGGAATGATTTTTGTTTGCAGAGAGTTTATAACGCTTTGTCGTTTACGGTGTCGAGCCAGCTGTCGATGTCATCAATCACCGACTTGACGCAGCCATCCTCAAACGGGGAATACAGCTTCGCTACTTGCACCAATTCAGTAAATGATTTGCTGCCGCCTTCTTTGCACAAGGTCAGGTAATCGTCCCAAGCCTGTTCCCGATTTTCCTGAGCGCGCTTCCAGAACTGGAAGGCACAAATTTGTGCAAGCGTGTAGTCGATGTAATAGAAAGGATTGCGGTAGATGTGGCTTTGCTGCTGCCAGAAGCCGCCTTCCTCGAGGAATTCATTTTCGTCGTAATTGCGATGCGGGAGGTATTTTCGTTCGATCTGACGCCATGTGCGTTTCCGCTCGGCAGGAGTCATTTCCGGATTTTCATAAATAGCATGCTGGAATTCGTCCACGGCGACCCCGTAAGGAATAAAGGTAAGCCCGCTTTCCAGGTGTGAGAATTTGTACTTCTCCGTGTCCTCCTCAAAGAACAGCTCCATCCAAGGCCAAGTCAAAAATTCCATACTCATCGAATGAATTTCGCAAGCCTCATAGGTCGGAAAATGGTATTCGGGTACTTCAAAGCTGCGGCTTACATATACCTGAAACGCGTGCCCTGCTTCGTGAGTCAAAACATCAATGTCCCCGGAAGTACCATTGAAGTTCGCAAATATGTAAGGGAGTTCGTATTGACTGATGTACGTGCAGTAACCGCCGTTCGCTTTCCCTTTTTTACTGAGCAGGTCCAAGCAATCGTTTTCGAGCATGAATGTGAAAAATTCATCGGTTTGCGGCGACAACTCGGCATACATCTTTTTACCGTTCTCGACGATCCACTCGGGTGATCCTTTTGGAGTTGGATTTCCTGTAGCGAAATCAAAAGCTAAATCGTAGTACTTCATAACATCTACACCTATTCGTTCGCGCTGCCGCTCTGCCAGCTTGGTGGCAACGGGAACGATGTACTCGTATACCTGCTTACGGAAATTAGCTACTTGTTCAGCGTTATAATCTGTCCGATTTAGCCGGGCGTACGCCAGTTCAACAAAGCTTGAAAACCCGAGCTTTTCCGCAATGCGGGAGCGTACTTTGACCAAATCATCATAAATGCGGTCTAATTCTTCAGAGTGCTCTTGGAAAAATGTGTACTTGGCCTCGTTTGAACGCTTGCGAGTATCCCTGTTCGTAGAGCTCTGGTAGGGAGTCAACTGAGGTATCGTCCGTTCTTCCCCCTCAAACGGAATCTTTGCCGAAGCGATTAGGGCGACATAGCGGCTGACCAGTTTGTTCTCTTCCTGGAGGTCACCTACGACGTCAGGAGAAAAGGTACGGAGCGTCGTTTCCGCAATCCGAAACAGCTGAGCCCCCCATTTTTTCTCAAGCTCGGGACGAAACCGGGAGTGAACGATCGCTGCGTAGTAACGGGAAATGAGTCCTTGGTACAATGGATCTACTTCATCCCAATAGTCCTGTTCTTCTTTGTAGGTGGAATCCTCGGTATTAATGGTATGACGAATTTGTGCGACTTCCCTTGAGGATTCGACTTCTTGACGTAGTTCGATGAGTTGTCCCATCACTTTGTCTTGGGCATCAAAGCTTGTTGCATCTTGAAATGCTTGTAACAGCTCGTCAAACCGCTGCTCTGTCTGCCCCATATCAATGCGCTGATATGTAATTTGAGAAAATTTCATGGAGGCCACACCTCACTCTCGAATTTTCGATCCATTTTATTTTAACAGAAGTTAGGCCATATCGTGACGTCATTAGCTGATGTTGATGAAAAGTGGTGTTTTTGTATAGAAACCGTTATAATGAAGCAAGCGTAAAAGAAGCGTAATATGTAGGCTCTGCCCAAAGGGGGAGCCAAGTTTTCCATGGGTTGGATTGGATTGCAGCACGCACAATCGCCGGAGAACGAACAGTGGAAAGTGAGGAATACCCATGCTGCTTACTACCATAAATGATCCTCAAGACTTGAAAAAGTGCACACAGCCGCAGCTATATACGTTGGCATCAGAAATCCGGCAGTTTCTCGTAGAGAATCTGTCTAAAACCGGTGGCCATCTGGCTCCAAATCTCGGTGTAGTCGAGCTGACGCTGGCTTTGCACTATGTCTTCGATAGCCCTCGGGACAAGTTGATCTGGGATGTGGGCCATCAAGCCTATGTACATAAAATGTTGACGGGTCGTAGAGAAATGTTTCCTACCCTGCGTCAATACAAAGGATTGTGCGGATTCCCGAAAATGATCGAAAGTCCTCATGACGTCTGGGAAACCGGACATAGCAGCACTTCGTTGTCTGCGGCGATGGGGATGGCGACAGCGCGCGATCTGAAAAAGGAAAAGAACCACGTGGTTGCCGTGATTGGTGATGGCGCCCTGACTGGTGGGATGGCGCTGGAGGCGCTCAATCACATCGGGCACGAGCGTAAAAACGTGATCGTGGTACTCAACGACAACGAAATGTCGATTGCTCCAAACGTAGGAGCTTTGCACAACTATTTGGGCAAATTGCGTTCCACAGAGAATTACCAATGGGCCAAGGATGAAGTGGAAGGCCTCCTCAAATCGATCCCCGCAGTTGGCGGGAAATTGGCAAATATGGCTGAGAGATTCAAGGACAGCATGAAGTATTTGCTGGTTTCCGGTGTTCTATTCGAGGAGCTAGGGTTTACGTACATTGGTCCGATCGACGGTCATGACATGGGGCTTTTGCTGGATACGATGAAGACAGCGAAGCAAACCAAGGGACCTGTCCTGATCCACGCGATTACGAAAAAAGGAAAAGGGTATGCCCCAGCTGAAGCGGATTCCGTCAAGTGGCATGGGATTGGCACCTACAAGATTGAGTCCGGCGATACACCAAAGTCGGCCCCAACGTATACATCCATTTTTGCGGATACTATGATGACATTGGCGAGCGAGAATCAAAAGATCGTGGCAGTTACGCCAGCTATGCCAGCTGGTTCCGGTCTGATTCCGTTTGGTCAGAAGTTCCCGGATCGACTATTTGACGTAGGGATTGCAGAGCAGCATGCTTGTACCTTTGCAGCTGGTCTGGCAACTCAAGGATTGAAGCCGGTTCTGGCCATTTACTCCACGTTCCTACAAAGGGCTTACGACCAGCTGATTCACGATGTAGCCCGTCAAAAGCTCAATGTCGTGTTTGCAGTAGACCGTGCCGGACTCGTGGGTGCGGATGGTGAAACGCACCAAGGGATGTACGATACTGCCTTTATGCGGATCATTCCTAATATGGTGATCATGGCACCGAAAGACGAGAACGAGCTGCGCCATATGATGAAGACCGCTGCTGTATACAACGATGGACCGATTTCTTATCGTTATCCACGTTTGCCAGTACGGGGAGTGCAGATGGACGAAGAACTGAAAGTCCTCCCGATCGGGAAGGCGGAGATTGTCCAGGCAGGCAAGCACGTCGCCATCGTGTCATTTGGCCATGTATTCGAGGTAGCCGAACAGGCTGTAAATCAGCTGCGGACGGAAGGCCTCGAGCCTATGCTCGTCAACGCGCGCTTTTGCAAGCCATTGGACGAAGAGCTGTTGCTCCGTTTGGCAAAGGAAGGCTACCGCATTATTACAGTAGAAGAAGGCTCCGAAATCGGTGGCTTCGGCAGCGCAGTGCTGGAGTGCTACAACCGTGCCGGTTATCATGATGTGCATGTGCAGATGGTAGCGGTACCTGACTATTTTGTTGAGCATGGCAGTGTCAAAGAACAACGGCTAGAAGTAGGACTAACGGCAGAGAACATTGCGTCCCGCGTGCGTGCTTTGATGCCTACGAAGGGCGTAGTGGAAGCATGAGTATAAGAAAAGAACGCGTAGATGTCCTGCTCGTGGAGCGTGGCATGTACGAAACGAGAGAAAAAGCTAAAGCGGCCGTGATGGCTGGACTCGTGCAAGTAGCAGGCGAGAGATGTGATAAACCGGGTACCAAATTCCCGGAAGACGTCGCCATCACTGTCAAAGGCGAAATCCATCCGTATGTAGGTCGTGGTGGACTGAAGCTGGAAAAAGCGTTGCGGGTTTTTGAGATCGACATGACTGGACGCGTGATGATGGACATCGGTGCATCTACCGGTGGTTTTACGGATTGTGCTCTGCAGCACGGCGCTCGTCTCGTGTATGCGATTGATGTGGGATACGGCCAATTGGCATGGAGCCTACGTCAGGATGAGCGGGTCGTCGTTATGGAACGGACCAATTTCCGTCATCTAGATCCGGATGCATTTCATCACGAAATGCCTGATGCCGCATCCATCGATGTATCTTTCATTTCCTTACGTTTGATTTTGCCGGTACTGTACCGTTTTCTCAAAGAAGGCGGAGATGTGGTCGCACTAGTCAAACCCCAGTTCGAGGCTGGCAAAGAAAAAGTTGGGAAGAACGGTATTGTGCGCGATCCCCAGACTCATGAAGCTGTGCTGACGGACATCGGTGAATTTGCCCGCAGCCTTGGCTTTGCGCTCAAGGCACTAGACTTTTCGCCGATCACCGGGGGTGAAGGCAACATCGAGTTTGTATTACACGCTACAAAAAGTGATACGGGTCTGGATTCAGAAGAGTGGCTGAAACTGGTAACAGAGGTAGTCGCTTCTGCCCATGCCGTGTTAAAATAAGGAAAGTGAACAAAGCCTCGGGAGTTTTGTCCGAATCGAGGCTTTTTATTTATGCAAGAGAAGTTGTATACTTGTATAAGGATTTCCAACCAACCAGTTTGGGGTGGACCATGTGAAGAAAATTGGGATCATAGCAAATAAAGGGAAACCGGAAGCACGCATCGTTGCACGGGAGCTGCTGTATTTGATCGAGGCTCGTGGTGCTCAGGTTTTTCTGGATGAAAACATCGCATCTGACTTGGGACGTGCCGAACTCGGAGCGACAGTGGAAGATATCGGAAAACAAGCGGATCTGGTATGTGTCCTCGGAGGAGATGGCACACTCCTGGGTATAGCCCGCCAGCTAGCGGGACGCTCGTTACCTATTTTGGGGATCAACCTGGGGACGCTGGGCTTTTTGTCTGAAGCAGAGCCAGAGGATTTGCCTCATGCGGTCGACAATCTCCTTTTGGGTAAATATGATATTGAGGAACGTACGATGCTCGAAGCCACACTTATTCGAAAAGGCGTGAGCTTGGGTAATTATACGGCGATGAATGATATCGGAATTGCGAAAGGTTCGTTTTGCCGCATCATTCAATGTGCCGTTTATTTAGACAATGCCTATGTCGCCACGTTTAGTGGTGATGGCGTCATTGTATCGACACCAACAGGCTCTACGGCCTACTCATTGTCTGCAGGAGGCCCGATTGTAGCGCCCAATGTGGACATGCTATTACTGACACCGGTTGCCCCGCATTCCCTCACTGCGCGGCCGATGGTGCTCTCTGGCAATGAGGTGATCCGTGTCGAAGTCGATGCGATCCATCAGGAAATGGGCTTGTCGATCGACGGCCAGTTTGGTTACAGGCTTGAGGGAGGCGATCAAATTTACATTAAAAAGTCGCCGTATGTGACACCACTGATTAAGTGGAAAACAGGTGGCTTTTTCGAGGCAATCCGCACGAAATTACAAGGGGAATGGGAGTAAATCATATGAACAAAGGGCAACGACATATCCGGATCAGGGACATCATCAGCAATGTTGAGGTGGAAACCCAGGATGAGCTGGTGGAACGTTTGCGTGCGGCTGGATTTAATGTGACGCAAGCAACGGTGTCCCGTGACATCAAGGAGTTGCATCTCGTAAAAGTGCCGCTGCCAGATGGCCGGTACAAGTACTCTATTCCAACCGAGCAAAAGTTTAATCCTCTGCAAAAGTTGAAACGCATGCTCGTCGATTCATTCATGAGCATCGACCAGGCAGATCACTTTATTGTATTAAAAACACTTTCGGGACATGCAAATGCCGTAGCCGAATTGATTGATAACCTGCCATGGGAAGAAATCATGGGCACAATCAGCGGTGACAATACGATCTTGATCATTTGTCGTTCCAAGGAAAATACCGATGAAGTGACAAAGCGCTTAATGGAAATGCTGTAAAGGTGGTCGCTTGCCATGTTAGTGGAACTCTCCATTCGAAATTTTGCCATCATCAAATCTGTTACGGTTTCCTTTCAAAAAGGATTGAATATCCTCACGGGTGAAACAGGAGCAGGTAAATCCATTATTATCGATGCACTTGGCTTGCTCTTAGGAGGTAGAGCCTCCGCTGACTTTGTCCGTTACGGAGAGTCGCGTGCCGAAGTCGAAGGGCTGTTCGAACTGCCCGCGGGTCATCCGGCGTTGGCAGTATGTGAGAGCGTCGGCGTCCAAATCGAGCAGGATGGCATGTTGGTTGTGCGAAGGGATATATCTAATCAGGGGAAAAGCATTATTCGCTTGAACGGACAGTTGGTTACCCTGGCCATGCTGCGTGAACTGGGACCTTGGTTAGTGACGGTACATGGACAGCACGATACCCATATGCTGATGCAGTCGGACAAGCATATCAACTGGCTGGATGCATACGGGGAATCAGCGCTCGGCGGAGCCAAGGCAGAGTACACGAATCTATATACGGCTTTTCGTAAAACCAAGCAGGATTTAGAACGAATGGCGCGCAATGAGCGAGAGCTGGTGCAGCGAATCGATCTATTACAATATCAGTTAAATGAGATTGAATCGGCGGGTCTAGCTCCGGGTGAAGACGAAAAGCTGCAGCAGCAACGCAAAAAGTGGATGAACATTGAGAAGGTTTATTCATCGATCCAGGATGCATATCGTTCGTTGTACGGTGATCAGAAAGGCATGGACTGGCTGGGTCACGCCATGGGCGAACTGGAGCGTGTGGCTGGCTACGAGGAACAGCTGACGCCTATTTTAGAAACGGTGCAAAGCGCGTACTACCAGATCGAGGATGTCGTTCATCAGCTGCGGCAGCTATCGTATCAGATGGATTTTGAACCAACTCAGCTGACGGAGGTCGAGAGCCGTCTGGATCAAATCCAGTCTCTGAAGCGCAAATATGGGAAAAGCGTAGACGATATCCTTGAATATGCAGCGACCATTCAGGATGAACTGGATGACATGCATCATTACGAGGACCGTTTGCAGCAGGTTCAGGAGCGTTTGACAGAGCTCGCGGCTGATTTGGCAGTGGAAGCACTCGAACTGTCTGTGATCCGTCAGGAATGTGCGCAAAAGCTAGCGGTGGAAATTGAACAGCAGCTAAAAGAACTACATATGGAGCGGGCTCGTTTTGCTATAGATGTGCGACAAACGCCAGATGATGACGGTGTCGAGATCGAAGGCATCAAGCGGCAGGTAGATGCCAACGGGATGGAT
Organism: Brevibacillus choshinensis; assembly: GCF_001420695.1. NCBI lineage: Bacteria > Bacillati > Bacillota > Bacilli > Caryophanales > Paenibacillaceae > Brevibacillus > Brevibacillus choshinensis. The sequence goes on from NZ_LJJB01000007.1 coordinate 1,103,054, forward strand.
CAGATCGAGTTTCTCATCTCTCCCAACCCTGGTGAACCACTGCGTCCACTAGCGAAGATCGCGTCCGGCGGTGAGCTCTCCCGTGTGATGCTCGCCATCAAGACGATTCTTGCGGGGACCGATCAAGTCGAGACGTTGATTTTTGACGAAGTGGATACAGGAGTGAGCGGCAGGGCGGCACAAGCCATCGCGGAAAAGCTGGCTCGTGTAGCTGGACAGCGGCAAGTCTTGTGTATCACCCATTTGCCTCAGGTGGCGTCGATGGCTGATGCTCATTTCCTCATCAAAAAAGAAATGAGCGAGCATGAGACGATGACACTGGTAAACAGGCTATCGGATGATGAACGTGTCATCGAGCTTGCTCGCATGCTGAGTGGCGCAGAAGTCACAGCGAAAACAGAAGAACATGCCAGAGAAATGATCCTGCTCGGGCGCGAGAGAAAGACTGTCAACTAACCCAAGTTGACAGTCTTTTTTTCCTGACATAATCCGCTTCCTCGGAGGCAACATTAAAGGTACAGAAGGTGGAGGTGTCACATAGGTGTAGGTAGGGAACGGTAGGAGTGATTGCTGGTGATCCGACAGAACAAAAGAAAATGGATGGGAAGTTTCCTTCTCCTCATCACGGCCCTTGTCGTGAGTTCCACCCCGTTCCGCGGTCTGTCATCCTTTCCCCATGAATTGCGCATGATGGAAGGGTCCCTCGAACAGTTGCGCGTCTCCGTGCCAGTAATGGGCACTCTTGTCAACAGCAACCCCGACATTTTGCACGTCAATGGGACAGAGGCGCGTGAAGTGTCCGTTGATTTGAGCAAGCCAATGTCTGTCGAGCCACGACGGGCAGGTGAAGCCCAACTGCAGGTGAAATGGCGAAACATCCCGCTGACGGCTGTCAAAGTAAATGTTTTGCCCGACCTGCGTCTATATCCAGGTGGTCAATCCATTGGCGTCAAGCTGCAAACAGCTGGTGTGCTCGTTGTCGGTCATCATCTGGTGGACGATGGTAAGACCAAGTTCTCGCCTGGCGAGCAATCTGGGGTACACGTGGGAGACATGATTGTCAAAATGAATGATCTGTACATTAACGACATGAATGATGTAAAACGCATGATTAATGAGGCCGGAAAGAAAAATCATCCGGTTCAACTCCTCGTAGTACGCGGAAAAGAAAAGCTGAATCTCACGTTGCAACCCGCAAAGGACAAAAAAGACAACGAGTACCGAATGGGTTTGTACATTCGTGATTCTGCAGCAGGGGTAGGCACACTCACCTTTTATGATCCCCATTCCAAAGCATATGGTGCATTGGGACACGTGATTTCCGACGTCGATACGGGTCAGGCGATTGTCGTCGGAGATGGGCAGATCGTACAAGCCAGCGTGACTTCCATTGAGAAAGGCCAGAGTGGAAACCCGGGAGAAAAGTTTGCTCGCTTTTACAACGAGAGCGAAGTGCTGGGGAACATCACGAAAAACACGCCATTCGGCATTTTTGGCAAAATGAAGGACGAGCCCAAGCGTAGCTTTTATGAAGAGCCATTGCCAGTAGCGCTGGCCGAACAAGTAGAAGAAGGACCCGCCAAAATATTGACTGTGGTGAATGGGCAAAAAGTTGAGGAATTCGATATTGAGATCGCCAATGTCATCAAGCAACACTTTCCTGCCACAAAAGGCATGATTATTAAAGTGACGGACAAACGTCTCCTGGAAAAAACGGGAGGGATTGTTCAGGGAATGAGCGGTAGCCCCATCATTCAAAAAGGGAAGATCGTTGGGGCCGTCACACATGTATTCGTCAACGACCCAACATCCGGTTATGGTTGTTATATTGAATGGATGCTACAGGATGCCGGGGTGAATATCCGCAATGCTCCCGAATCGCAAACGCAATCTCCTACGGACAAAGCAGCTTAATTACAAAGAGACGAGCCGTCACGCAACGAAGCGAGACGGCTTTTTTCTTTATTCGAGTCGAGATGGTACCGACACTATGGCAAATGCGCGTATTCTTTGTCGAAATATCAGTTATATCATTCAATCTTTCGTCATAGGCAGGAAAGGATTTCGGTTTGTCGAATTAGTTTAGAAGTGAAAAGAATGGCTTGGACTGATCCTTTTAGATTATAGACCTCTAAGATGCCACCTTCTTTCCAAAAGACCGTCCATTGTTAGGAGGAACGACTTTGAGCAAGATTGAAGTGTTGTTGGCAGATGATAACCGCGAATTTGTAAACCTGTTAGAAGAGTACATTAGTAGCCAGTATGACATGAATGTCATCGGCGTGGCGTACAACGGTAACGAGGTAGTCAGACTGCTCCAAGAACGTGTGCCCGATGTTCTGATTTTGGATATTATTATGCCTCATTTAGATGGATTGGCTGTATTGGAACAGATTCAGGCAATGCGTCTATCTCCACAACCCAAAATTATTATGTTGACTGCGTTTGGACAGGAAGAAATCACAAAAAAAGCGGTTGAACTGGGTGCTGCCTACTACATCCTCAAACCGTTTGACATGGAAGTGCTGGCACAACGTATTCGCCAAATGATTACGACCAAAGCATCTTCTAATTTTGTCACTTCGGTAAAGCAACAAGCTCCTCTGGCAGTGAGAGGACGCAATCTGGATGCCAGCATTACCAGCATCATTCATGAGATTGGTGTTCCAGCTCATATCAAGGGTTATTTGTATTTGCGTGAGGCCATTACGATGGTGTACAACGACGTGGAGCTGCTTGGCTCAATTACAAAAGTCCTGTACCCAGATATCGCGAAAAAGTTCAATACGACAGCCAGCCGCGTAGAACGTGCCATTCGCCATGCCATCGAGGTAGCCTGGTCCCGCGGTAATCTGGACTCCATCTCTAGTTTGTTTGGGTATACGATTTCGAATACCAAGGCGAAGCCGACCAACAGCGAGTTCATCGCCATGGTGGCGGACAAGCTGCGGATTGAGGCGAAGATTAGTTAAATGGGGCTTCGGGAAGTGGAAGCGGATACGAGCCAAAACATTTATGGCTATTATCATACGAAAATACCGTTTTCATGTTGAAAAACTTTTGAATAGCAATCCAACTAATACCGCTTGTTTATTGGTTCCACAAGACCAATGAAGGAGTGGTATTTTTTGACCGATTTTGAATTTCAACTGGATCTTGAAGCTGTTTGGGAAGTATTTGCAGGAGAATAACCAGATTAAAGTAAAATTAAGAAAATATGTAATTTGAAGTATTTTGATCAATTACGAGGCTTAATAGGGGATTGATAAAACGTCAGCAAGTTTGTACTAACTAACTCGAGTACCTCTCCATGGATTGCTATTGCTTGGTTCACTTTCTCCTTTACCGTACATTCCTGTAAAAGAATTTCTATCAGGGGAAAACTCAAATATGAACTTACCTTCAACTGAAGTATCATTCCATCTTCCAGTCAATGTGTTATGACTAAGAATGCCCTTGAGTGTGCCGTTGTGATAAGTATAGGTCCCTGTAACAAGGTACCCTGACTGAGATAAGGTCATTGTGCCAAAATCTGTCTTCCACGTACCTGTTAATGGCTTTGGACATTCTACATAGTCAATATAATCATAATATTCCGTGTTAATCCAACCTCCTGCAATTGTTCCTACTACCGGATCATTCTGAATTCCTGTTGGCCAAAACCAGATGGCCCCACCACTTTTAAAAGTAACAGAGACCCATTTATTTAAACACTGCGTAGGGAAAAGTTGAGGTCCACAAGTAGTTAAGCTAGTTTCACCAGTTTTAACAAATTCAGTAGAATTTATTTCACTAGTTTTAATATATACATATAACCTTTTCTGGCTTAACTGTGTCGCATCAGTAATTTTAATACTATGTCGAACTCTGTAAGTTGTAGTTGCTATTGCCCACGTATTCATACAACTTGGTGGGATACTATTTATCATACGAAAGCACTCCCTCACATTTTGATGTGAACAGTCTATGCGACAGTTCATTTGTGGTTACATAAAACGTTTAGGACGCATATTGGAGCTCATCCCGATTCTGTTCTTCTGGTTGTTCAATCGTTTTGGCTGGTTTTTCTACTTGTTGATCGTCAATGTGTTTTACTCAGATGGTTGTTCACGACGATATGGAATTTTAAGAAATCTACCGTTATTCCATATATCTGGATCTCATTGTTTTGGACAATCATCTATGCAACCAGCTGCACTCACCTAGGTTTAATCATGTATCGTGCACGGTTGATTCCTTGGCAGAGAACGGGTGTTATTGCATGAAAAGGGATAGGGGATTCTGGCTAAATGTTTTTCAAACAGTTGAACCATCCGGATAACCATGTAAAATAGAGGAGAAACTAATCTAAGTGAGGCAGGTGTGTAATGGATGCATAACCTTGATGAGATTCTCGCCTATAACCGTCAATTTGTTGCCAATAAAGAATACGAAAAATACCACACAACCAAATTTCCAGATAAACGCTTGGTTGTACTCTCTTGCATGGATACGCGCTTAGAAGAGCTCCTTCCGAAAGCGATGAATATGAGAAATGGCGACATCAAGCACGTGAAAAGTGCAGGAGCCATTGTTTCTCATCCATTTGGTAGTATCATGCGCAGTATTTTGGTGGCCATCTATGAGCTCAATGCGGCAGAAGTCATGGTCGTCGGACACTACGACTGTGGGATGAGTGCCATGGATAGCAGCCGTACGATGACGAAAATGATGGAGCAGGGTGTATCCGCACAAACGTTCTCGACGCTACAGCATGCGGGAATCAATCTGAACCAATGGCTGCGTGGATTTGATTGCGTAGACGATAGTGTAAAGAACAGCGTGGAGACGATCAAAAATCATCCTCTCCTGCCTGAAAGTGTAGCCGTACATGGTTTGTTGATCGATCCGGTAACGGGCAAACTCGATGTTGTAGTCAACGGATACGAAAATAGGTAATCGATGGGAGATCCAAAAATTACGACGATCTCTCGCAAGTCATTTCTTCATAAAATGTTGAAAATAGCAGGCCGACTGGTCGGTCTTGGTGTGGTTGGCGGCTTGTATAGCTATGGTTGGGAACGACAGTGGATAGAAGTGACGCGTGTCCCTATTAATCTGCCGGGCATGCCCGAAGCTTTTCGCGGAACGAAACTCGTCCATTTCAGTGACCTGCATCTGGGGCATTACTGTGAGCCCAAGGACGTCCAGCATGTCGTTAATCTGATTATGCTGGAACGGCCTGATCTGATCTGCTTTACGGGTGATCTAGTGGACGAGAGCACCCGCTACTTATCTGCCATCGTCCCAATACTTCAACAATTGCAAGCTCCACTCGGTAAATTCGCGGTGCTGGGAAACCATGACTACCGCCTACAGGAGCAAAATGTTGTGCGAAGCAAGTTAACCAGTAGTGGTTTTGAGGTCATGGACAACCGGCACCTCCGTCTGGACAAACAAGGGAGCTCGTTGTACATAGCGGGAATCGATGATGCTTTGTTCGGTGTACCTGACGTGTCACGGGCTGTCTCTGAGATTCCAGCAGGTGAGACTGTGATTCTTCTGGCACACGAGCCGGATTTCGCAGATGAAGCAGCCGCCTTTCCTGTTCATCTGCAATTGTCCGGGCACAGCCATGGAGGGCAAGTCCGAATTCCTCTGATGGGCCCTGTTTTGACTCCCAAGCTGTCACAGAAGTACGTGCAAGGGTTGTATGGAGTGAACAATAGTCAACTGCAGGTTTATACGACGAGAGGAATTGGGACGACGATCCTGCCGATCCGCTTCTTTTGCAGACCAGAAGTGACGGTGCTTACCTTACGTTAATAGGCTTCTTTGATCCATTGGACGAATTGCTGAAAAGCTTCGTCCTTTTTTTGGGGATGCAGGTAGGCGATTAATGTCGGACGAAGCAGTTGTCCATCTGCGATATCGTGGGCGACAAGTGTTCCCGCAGATAGCTCTTCGCGGATGGTCCGCTCCGGTAGCATCGTAATGCCCAATTGCTGCTCCACCATTTTTTTGACGGCGCTAAAGCTGTCTAATTCCATGATGACATTGGGAAAGACACCGTTTTGAGCGAGAAAATGGTCGATGCGTTGGCGATACGGTGCAGTATGATTACCAAAGAGGACCATTTCCGCGGTTCCCCATTCAGGAAAACCCGGAAAACCATTTGCCCAAGGGTGATTGGGGGCAGTGACCAATAGGATGCGATCACTTGGCAAAAATTCTTGATAAATATGTGGATGATACATTTCGCTCCCGAGAAAAGCGATATCAGCCGTTCCAGTTAATAAAGCACTTAGAGATTCTTCGTATAAGGTCGAACGGACGTAACAGGTGAATTGTGGATGTCCTTGACGATATTGCCCGATTAGGCGGGGGAGCTCATAGGCGATAAATGCCTTCCCAGCTACGATGTTCATGGATTGACGCTGCTCTTTTTTCTCGGTAAAGGCACGCATTTGTTCGACGATGTTGGCTGCGATGGGTAGCAAGCGGCGACCTTCCGCCGTGAGAGAGACACCAGAAGCGGTTCGCACAAACAAGGTGGTTGCAATTTGGCGCTCTAACTGCTTCAGGCGATGCGTAACGGTCGACTGAGCGAGAAATAAGGCCTGCGCCGCTCGATTAATCGACCCGTGGCGAGCGATAGTCAAAAACACTTCGAGACTTTCTTTATCCATATGCGAAACTCCTTAACGATATTGTCGATACCTCGTTAGCAACATTCTATAACAAGGCAGGCGATATTTGGAATAAGATAGTTTTAGGAGGTGTTCTTCATGGTAAAAAAAGATGAAGTAAAAAAGGCGGTTCAAGAACAATTCGGAAGAAACGCCGAACAGTATGTCCAAAGTCAGTCACACGCGAAAGGTGATGATTTGGACCTGTTAGTGGACTGGATGCAACCACAAAGCAATTGGACCGTCCTCGACATTGCAACAGGCGGGGGACATGTAGCGCGCAAATTATCTTCCCATGTGGAGCTTGTAGTAGCAACGGATTTGACCCGCCCCATGCTCGAGGCGGCGAGCCGTGCGAATCGGATAGCGGAAGCAGAGCATATCCTTTACGTGCAGGCCGATGCGGAAGGTCTTCCTTTTCTTGATGAGTCTTTTGACGCTGTGACTTGTCGAATTGCTGCTCATCATTTTCCCGATCCAGAAGCTTTTATCGGTGAAGTGAGTCGTGTTTTGCGGCCAGGGGGAAACTTCTTACTCATTGATAATGTTGCACCAGACGATTCTGACCTTGCTGAATTTATGAATCAGATCGAAAAGCTGCGTGATCCAAGCCATGTACGCTGTCTATCTGCGAGCGAATGGCGTAGTCTGATGGATAGGCATGGGTTAGTCGGCAGGATGCAGCGGCACCGAACCAAGAAATTTGGATTCCCGCAATGGGTGAAGCGTACCTCGGAGTCGGAGCAACAAGAGCAAACGGTCGAAAACGCTTTGTTACTTGCGACAGACAAACAAAAAGACTATCTGGATATGAAAATAGAAAATGGCAGGGTGCTTACTCATCAGATTGAGGAGTGGATGGTGCTCTGCACGAAAACGAGAGGGGATCAGTAACATGAGCTACGCATTTGAGTGGGTAGGTATCGATCATGTCCAATTGGCGGCACCCGCTGGTTGCGAAGAGGAAGCACGCCGATTCTTTGGAGATCTACTGGGAATGACAGAAGTGCCGAAGCCTGAGAAACTAAAAGTGCGCGGAGGTGTCTGGTTTCAATGTGGTCCACAAATGATCCACATCGGTGTCGAGTCAGCTTTTCAGCCAGCCAAGAAAGCCCATCCAGCTTTTTTGGTTCACCAGATTGAACGTTTGATGGGCCACCTGCAGGAGAAAGGTATCTCGATCCGAATTGATGATGAAATCCCTGGATTGATCCGATTTTTTACGGAAGATCCATTCGGCAATCGACTGGAATTTATGGAGGCGAAATAAAATGGGCATCGATTTTCACGCGGAAGAGAATCAGAGCTCGTACATAGGCCGAACTGCAGACGAAACCTGGCGTAAAGCCATGCGTACTATTGTCGATCCACAAGGGAAAAAAGTGATGGACATCGGATGTGGCGGAGGAATCTACTGCAAAGCCTGGGTGGAGATGGGCGCTGAATCAGTCATCGGTGCTGATTTTTCCGAGGTCATGCTAAAAGCTGCTTGGGACAATTGCCATGAGGACAGGCGAATTTCTTTTATCCGCAGAGCTGCTCACGCCACAGGACTACCAGCTGGCAGTACGGACATTGTCTTTGCTCGTGCTTTGATCCATCATTTACCTGAGTTAGATCCTTTTTTTGAAGAAGCTTATCGTTTGCTGGCGCCGGGTGGAATCTGCATCATTCAAGACCGAACGATGACGGATGTCCTCATGCCTGCTTCTCCTACTCATTTCCGTGGGTATTTCTTGGAACAATTTCCACAGCTTCTGGTCAAAGAGTCGAGAAGGAGACCAGAGGATGGAGTCGTTCAAGAAACGATGCAAAAAAATGGTTTTGTCCAGATTAGTGCCCGCGGGTTTTGGGAAGTGCGTCGTACGTACGATCAATGGGCGGACTTGGAAGCAGACTTGCTCGCTCGTACAGGACGTTCGATCTTGCACGAGCTCTCCGATAAGGAATTGCGGCAGCTCGTTACGCGAATCGGGGAAAAGGTTTCGGATCAACAAATAATCGAGGAACAGGACCACTGGACAATTTGGATAGGAGTAAAGGCTTGAGGCATACTAGAAAGGCAATCATCGGTCTAATTGTGAAATCGTTTGTCACAAATTTGGATATGCTTGTTTCATAATTGGCAAAGCTATATAATGGAATTGCCATTGTATTCCGGTTCGTGTCATCTTGGTAAAGGAGTTGTCGTACTTATGAAAGTGATTTTGTTTGATTTCCTCATGTTTATTTTCACCTTCTTCATCGCTTGGGGCTGTATCAGTTCATTTAAAGCGAAAAACAAGTTTGCTATCGGCTTTGGCGTCGTATCCTTGGTGGTATTCCTTTTTGCCGATGGTCTGATCATTTACTACGCAACGAAAGCGGCAGCGTAGTACATATGTAACTTGAGTGTCTGAAGAGAGGTTGCGTACTTTACGCAGCCTCTTTTTCGTATTCTGGCGCATGTCGCGAGGAAATTTTTAGCATACTAATGGCGGAGGTGGAACAGGTGATCAAGCGAAAAAAACCTGATGTCTTTTCGTGTACAGCAGTCATCATGGCGGATCGCAAGACCAAACAACTGTGCAAAAAACTCCACTCCGACCACATCGCACTCATTGATCATGCAGATGTCGATGAAATGGCCGCCAGATCTTTGCTGGAAGCGGGTGTACAGGTCGTCATCAACTTGTCTTCCTACATGACGGGACATTATCCGGCAGAAGGAGCTCGCAGACTTTTGATGGACGGAATTAGCCTGTATGAAGTACCTGCCAACCTGTATGATGCACAATTCATAGAACGACTAAATGGTTGCCTGGCGTCGATTGAAGACAATCAGTTGACAGTATACACCAAGCAGGGAGACAAACAACTCATTCCTTTGCAGATCGTTACGGCGGAATATATTCAAGCGAAGTGGCAGGAGGCAAATGACTCGCTTGATGAGACGCTCTCTCGCTTTATCGACAATACTCTTCAGTATGCTAGTCGGGAAAAGGATCTTTTCCTAAAGCCGTTGTATCCACTATCATTGCGCACGAAAATGGATAATCGGCATGTCGTGGTAGTCGTCCGCGGGAAGCATTACCGGGAGGATCTGCAGACGCTTCATGCTTACATACGTGAGTATCGCCCGGTGTTGATTGGGGTGGATGGCGGTGCAGATGCATTGATGCATGCCGGGTACATCCCAGATTTGATTGTGGGAGACATGGACAGTGTTTCCGACAAAGCCCTGCAATGCGGAGCGGAGATTGTTGTTCATGCATTTGCGAATGGTCGTGCGCCCGGACAAGTTCGAATGAATCACCTAGGGGTGTCCTATCACTTGCTGCCGGCACCGGGTACAAGTGAAGATGTGGCGATGCTCTTGGCTTACGAGGAGAACGCACAGCTGATCGTAACGATCGGAACGCATACGAATATGATCGATTTTCTAGAAAAAGGGCGCAAAGGAATGGCGAGCACGCTTTTGGTCCGAACCAAGATCGGGACGAAGTTGATCGATGCCAAGGGAGTCAATCAGCTTTATCAGCCGAGGTGGTCGTGGAAACTATGGGGGTGGTGCTTGGCAGCCATGCTGACACCCATCGGAGCAGCACTCGTGATCAATCCGGTAGCCCGTCACGCTGCGCAAATGCTCTGGACACAATGGCGCATTTGGGCATTTTAGGAGGCGGCTGTATGATTCACTTTCGATATCACCTGCTATCACTCACGGCTGTCTTCTTTGCATTGGGTGTTGGGATTCTTCTTGGAGGAATGGCTGGGCATTCCTGGTTTACAGTGGGAGAGCAGGAAGTCCTCGCGAAGATGGAGGCCAAATACGATCGAGCTCTAAAAAGCAATAATGAGCTCAAGCAACAGATGAACCGTTTGCTCATGGAAGTGGAGCGCAGCAATGAAGAAGTCATTCACCTCATGGCGATGCGTTATTCTCACGATTTGTCAGGCAGTAAGGTGTTTGTCTGGAACCAGCCCGATCTAAAGCTGGCACCTATCAAACAGCTACTACAATCCGTAGGAGTCGATGTACTGCCTTATCAGGAAGGTGCTACGGTAGAAAATGGTCTACTTCTTGTGTTTGCCCATGAGGAGCCAGAGTGGGTATCAGGATTGCCTGCACCGCGTCGCTGGCTGCGGATCGAACAAGTGCCTGACTCACCTGCAAAACAGTGGGCGCTACTGGACAAAGTACAAAAATTGTTGACCGAAATGAGGTTGGAACATGAAAAAAGTTAGCGTGGTCATTCCAGCCTACAATGAAGTTGATGCAATTGGTGCTACACTTCGTGCCATCCGGGAACGATTTTTCTGTCAGGAGTTGATCGTTGTAGATGATGGCAGTGTAGACGGGACGGGTGAACTGGCGAAAAAATGGGCGGATCTCGTCGTTCAATTTCCTGTGAATCGTGGGAAGGGAACTGCTTTGCAGACAGGCTGGCAGCTCGCAAAAGGTGACGTCGTGATGCTCCTCGATGGAGATCTTCGCGAAAGTGCAGCGGAGGCAGCTCATTTACTTTCCCCAGTCCTGGATGGAGCGTGTGATATGGCGGTGGCTGTGCTGCCTCCACCTCGGACAAAAGCAGGGATGGGTTTGGCAAAAGGACTGGCGCACCACGGAATCCGAATGCTGACAGGGTTTGAGACCGCAGCTCCGTTATCTGGACAGCGAGCAATGCGTCGCGAAATTTTGCAGCAGATGGGCAAGCTCGACAAAGGCTTTGGGGTAGAGGTAGGGTTGACTGTCGATGCACTGCGGGCAGGGTATCGCGTGATGGAAGTTCCCGTATTGTTTTCACACCGAGAGACCGGAAATGATTGGTCCGGATATTGCCATAGGGGGAAAGAATTCGTTGCGATCAGCCGAACGCTTTGTCGCAAATGGTGGGAGGGACACAGATGGAGTCGCAATGGCTTGTAGCATCAGCGATCGGGCTGGGAATCCCCGTGTTGGTGCATCGTTCTCTTCTTTCATTTGTCCTGAATAAATTGCGCGAACGCGGGATGCATCGGGTTAACTACCGTGGGATCGAAGTCATGACGGCGGGAGGAGTTATGCTCGTCAGTTCCTCTATCCTGGCTTTGCTCGGGATGCTTGTCTATGTTGGAGCAATGACGAAAGAGATTTCCGCGTGGAAGGAAGGGATTCTACTCGGGGCGGGCATGATTGCTGTTGCTTTTTGGGGATGGCAGGACGATTGCGTCACAGATCAGCAGACCAAAGGCTTTCGCGGTCATTTTGGGACGCTGTGGAGGGAGGGAAGAATGACCAGTGGCATGTGGAAAGTGTGGGGAGGAGGTAGTACCGCAGTCGTCATAGCACTGGCGCTGGGGCCTGCCTCTTTGTGGACGTGGATCATTGCGGCGAGTTTGTTGGCGATCTCACCGAATGTACTCAATTTATTTGATTTACGTCCGGCGCGTGCTATGAAAGTGTTTTGGCTGCTCTTGGTCATAGCCATGGTAATCGGATATTACTCACAAGGATTGGAGAGCAGTTACAGGCACGGAATCTGGCAGCTACCTGTTATGATGTCGACGTGCTTGTTTTTCCGTCACGATGCCGGAGGGCGTATCATGCTGGGAGATACGGGAGCCAATGCGCTAGGATTTTGTGTGGGATATCTGTTCGTTCTCGGAACACCAGTGATCGCGCAGGCGGTTATTTTGCTCCTGTTCATCGGTTTGCACATTTTAGCCGAATTCATTTCTATAACCGCGCTAATTGAACGGTTCCGTTGGTTGGAGCGCATCGACAGATGGGGTAGATCAGCAGAGCTCGAATAGAAGAACCAGGCTGACATCCTGCCTGGTCTACTCGTCTTCGTCTGGCTCCGGGATCATGAAGCGTGGTTGTACCCGATTTTTTTTTCGTTCATGGTGCAAAATGAACCCAGCGATAAACAGAACGGGGATGGCAAAGCACAGAACGCCCATAATGAGCTTTCCCCATAAAAAGCCAACTTCAGAGGAAACGGAATAAAAGAACGCATCTCGGATCAGTTTGATTCCGTACATGGCGATTGCAGCCGGAATCACCATGATCAGAAGTGCGATCACTTTCTGAACGATCAAGGGTGTTTCACACCTTTCTATCTCATCCCATTCATCATAGCGAATGCAATCCAGCTTGTCCATAAGTGACCTGCACACGAGCGAGCGCACGCTAGGCAACTACGCCTGTCCAACCCTGAACCATTGGAGTACAATGGTAACGAGTATGATTGTTAAAAGTGAGGGGGCACACATGCACAAGCTGCTCATCGTTGGTGCCGGACGTGGTGGAACTGCACTCCTGCGTATGTTGAATCAAATGGAACGCATCGAGATCGTTGCCGTCGTCGACCATCGACCTGACGCCCCAGGTCTCGAGCTGGCACGCTCCTTTGGTATTAAGACGGATATCGATTACCGCCCTTATCTGAATGTCGATCTCGACGTCATCCTGGAAGCGACTGGGGATTTGGGTGAGTACAAGCATCTGCGCCATCTCAAGCAGGACAAGACTGTGCTTATCCCGGGTACTTTTACCCGCATCGTGATGAAGCTGATACGAGAAAGAGACAAGCTGATCGCTGTCATGATGCAAAGCGGACGGGAAAGAGAAACGATGCTTGATTCCACGCATGATGCGATCATCGGAGTGAATCGGCAAGGGATCATCACACTGTTTAACAAGGCAGCAGAGCGTTTGATGGGCATCGAAGCAAGCGAAGTGTTGGATACAAAAGTAACGGAACGTATACCCAACACTCGGTTACATATCGTATTAGAGACAGGCTCTCCAGAATTGAATCAAGAGCAGATATTGCCCAATCAGACACGTATTATTACAAACCGCGTCCCCGTGCGAAATGAGCGGGGAGAAGTAGTAGGTGCTGTCGCGATCTTTCGGGACATAACTGAAATTATGGCACTCGCGGAAGAAGTAACGGATTTAAAAGAGCTGCAAAGCATGCTTCAAGCCATCATCGACTCATCGGATGAAGCGATTTCGGTGGTAGACAAGAACGGGAACGGCTTGTTGATCAATCCTGCATATACGAGGCTCACAGGTCTATCCCCCGACGACATTATCGGAAAGCCTGCCACCGTTGATATTTCCGAAGGCGAAAGCATGCATATGCAAGTATTAAAAACGAAGAAGCCTGTCCGCGGTGTGCCAATGAAGCTCGGACCTAAACGGAAGGACGTCGTCGTAAATGTAGCGCCGGTCATGGTTGATGGTGAACTAAAGGGGAGCGTCGGAGTCATTCACGATGTGTCCGAGTTCAAGCGCTTGACCGAAGAGCTGGAAAAAGCACGCCGCATTATTCGCACGCTGGAGGCGAAATATAGCTTTGCAGACATTATTGGGTATAGCGAGCCTATGCGTGCGGCGATTGAGCAAGCCCAAAAAGCAGCTTTGACACCGGCGACAGTTTTGCTGAGGGGAGAGTCGGGTACAGGGAAGGAACTGTTTGCCCACGCGATCCACAATGCGAGCGAACGCAAATACAATCAGTTTATCCGCGTCAATTGCGCTGCTATTTCGGAGAGCTTGCTGGAGAGCGAGCTTTTTGGCTACGAAGAAGGAGCGTTTACCGGGGCCCGCAGGGGAGGCAAGCGTGGACTCTTTGAAGAAGCGAGCGGCGGTACTATCTTTTTGGACGAAATTGGTGAGCTTTCTATGAGCATGCAAGTCATGCTTCTTCGTGTCTTGCAAGAACGGGAAGTCGTTCGTGTCGGCGGTACCAAACCGATCGCGATCGATGTGCGAGTCATCACTGCGACACATGTGAATTTGGAATCTGCGATCAGCGCTGGGAAGTTTCGTGAGGACCTGTACTACCGCCTCCATGTCGTTCCCATTCAAATTCCTCCGCTCAGACAGCGTTTGGAGGATATCAAACCGTTATCGATGCACCTCTTACGGAAGTACAACCTGGAATATGGGCGAAACGTCGAAGAAATTGACGAGCAGGCACTGCAGCTTCTGCTTTCCTATCATTGGCCAGGAAACGTACGGGAGCTGGAAAATGTGCTGGGTAGAGCGATGATCCATATGCGGATAAATGAACGCATCATCTTGCCAGAGTATTTGCCACCCTTGGATCGCAGGCTCGCTGCAACAGGGACCGATACACGGACCAGCACGAGTTCCACGGGTAAAACCTTGAAGGAAGCCGTAGAAGAAGCCGAACGCCAGCATATATTGCAGGAGCTCTCGGCGGCTGGTGGTAATCGGACCTTGGCAGCAAAACGCTTGGACATCTCTATTCGCAGTCTTTACTACAAGCTGGAGAAGCTAGGGATGATGGAAGATCATAGCTAATTGGACGTATGTGCAATTTTTTGCATGCATCCTTTTGCGCAAGCATGCAAGAAATTGCATGCTTAACGATGGACAAAACGATCCATAACCAGCTAAATAAAGCGCTTTCAAAACAAGTGCAGTGATTGGCACGACTTTTGCATTAAGCTCATGACGGGGGAATAATCCAGATGGAGCCCATGTTCAACATCTAGGAGCAACCATGCGAACAACGATTGATACTAGGGAGGTCTCTTCAGTGAACATCTTTGACTACATGCAAAAGTACGATTACGAGCAATTGGTATTTTGTCAGGACGAAAATTCCGGTTTGAAAGCCATTATATGCATTCATGATACGACAATTGGTCCGGCACTCGGTGGTACACGGATGTGGCCGTACAAAACAGAAGAAGAAGCAATCATTGACGTACTGCGCCTCGGACGTGGTATGACTTACAAAAACGCAGCAGCTGGACTGAATATCGGTGGAGGAAAAGCCGTTATCATCGGCGATCCACGTCAGCACAAGAGTGAAGAGCTGTTCCGTGCGTTTGGCCGTTACATCCAAGGCTTGAATGGCCGTTACATCACAGCGGAAGACGTAGGAACAACAGTTGCTGATATGGATATGATCCACTTGGAAACGGATTATGTGACAGGGGTATCCCCTGCGTTTGGATCCAGCGGTAATCCATCCCCTGTGACTGCATACGGTGTATATCGCGGTATGAAAGCAGCAGCCAAGCTTGCTTACGGAAATGACGATCTTACAGGACGTGTAGTAGCTGTACAAGGTGTAGGAAATGTGGCTTACAATCTTTGCCGCCACCTGCATGAAGAGGGTGCACACCTGATCGTCACCGACATTAACGAAGAAAACGTGAATCGCGCGGTGAATGATTTTGGCGCCAAAGCAGTTGGCGTAAATGAAATCTTCGGCGTAGATTGTGATATCTTCTCTCCTTGCGCGTTGGGTGCCATCATCAATGACGACACGATCCCACTGTTTAAGGCAAAAGTGATCGCGGGTGCTGCAAACAACCAGCTGAAAGAAGACAGACACGGTGACCAGATCCATGGAATGGGTATCATCTACGCACCAGACTATGTCATCAATGCGGGTGGCGTTATCAACGTAGCTGACGAACTACAAGGCTACAACCGCGAGCGCGCACTGAAAAAGGTCGAGACGATCTATGACAATATCGTAAAAGTATTCGAGATCGCAGAGCGTGACGGAATGGCTTCCTATCAGGCAGCAGACCGCATGGCAGAAGAACGGATTGCCAGCGTTGCCAAATCGCGTAATACTTTTCTGCAAAACGGCAAGACTGTTTACCATCGCTAATTTTCTCTAATCAGTAGCTTCCTCTGACCGCACTCCTCTGGAATCGCGGTCGGGGGGTACATATGATTCGTTCTTTGAATATTCGTATTCGCTAAAAAAACGTGGGAGAGCCCACACGTTCATAGAGGGACCTGCAGCGGCTTTTTTAATGAAAGGAGAGATCCGATTATGTCTCAAGAGTTTGATCTGGTCGTTTTGGGCGGAGGCACTGGAGGGTACGTAGCAGCGATACGCGGCTCCCAGCTCGGAATGAAAGTAGCGATCGTCGAAAAAGAAAAGCTCGGCGGTACCTGCTTGCATCGTGGCTGTATTCCTTCCAAAGCACTTTTGCGCAGCGCCGAGGTATTTGCCACACTCAAGGAAAGTGACAAGTACGGAGTGTTTGCTGGCGAGGTTGGCTACGATTTTGCCAAGATCCAGGAGCGCAAGGAAGGAATCATCGAGCAACTGCACAAAGGAATTCAGTACTTGATGAAAAAAGGTAGCATCACGATTTTTGAAGGCTTTGGCCGAGTGATGGGTCCGTCCATCTTTTCGCCGCAAGCAGGCGCTGTTCGCATTGAGAAAAAAAACGGAGATCAGGAGATGATCGTTCCTCGCTTTCTTTTGCTTGCAACGGGATCCCGCCCGCGCACGTTACCAGGGCTGGTCATCGATGGTTCATATGTTGTGACTAGTGACGAAGCGCTGCAATGGGAGCAGCTGCCAGAGTCCGTCGTCATCGTAGGTGGTGGCGTGATTGGCATTGAGTGGGCCTCTATGCTGAACGATTTTGGTGTGGAAGTCACGGTAGTTGAGTACGCGGATCGCATCTTGCCGATGGAAGATGAAGAAGTGAGCAAAGAGATGGCACGTCTTTTGAAAAAGAGAAAAGTCAACATCGTCACGTCTGCCAAAGTATTGCCCGAATCTCTGGAAAAAGGAGAAGGGCGTGTCATGATTCAGGCAGAGACGGCTGGCGGCGTGCAATCCTTTGAGGCACAAAAAGTACTCGTTTCCGTTGGACGACAAGCAAACGTAGAAAACCTTGGATTGGAAGCTACAGAAATCAAGGTCGAGCGTGGTGTAGTGGTCGTCAATGAACACTTTCAGACAGCGGAGTCTCACATCTACGCCATCGGAGATGTCATCGGCGGGCTGCAGCTCGCGCACGTGGCATCCCATGAAGGAATTTTGGCGGTGGAGCACATGGCGGGCGGGCATCCTCATCCCATGGACTACACGAAAGTTCCAAAATGCACCTATAGTCGCCCAGAAGTGGCTAACGTCGGCTTGACGGAAAAAGAAGCGAAGGATCAAGGCTTTGAAGTGAAGGTAGGTAAGTTCAGCTTCAAACCGCTGGGCAAAGCATTGATTCACGGTGAAAACGACGGCTTTGTCAAAGTTGTCGTAGATGCCAAGACAAATGACTTGCTCGGCGTTCACATGATTGGACCGCACGTGACAGACATGATTTCAGAAGCAGGTCTCGCACGTGTGCTGGATGCGACTCCATGGGAGATCGGAACGACGATCCATCCACACCCGACGCTGTCAGAAGCACTGATGGAAGCAGCTCTGGCGGTCGATGGAAAAGCGATTCACAATTAGCGAGGAGGGTAACCGACGATGACAACCAAGCGGCATGAACAAGTAGGTTTGACGGACGCGCAAGTACTTGACATGTACTATTACATGCTGTTGGCCCGTAAAATTGACGAGCGCCAATGGCTGTTGAATCGGGCGGGTAAGGTACCGTTCGTTATTTCTTGCCAAGGGCAGGAGGCAGCTCAAGTCGGAGCGGCTTTTGCCATGGAAACAGGTAGAGATTACTTGTGCCCGTACTATCGTGACCTCGGATTGGTGCTCGTATTCGGACAGACAGCTCGTGATTGCATGCTGTCCGCATTTGCAAAAGCAGAAGATCCAAACAGTGGCGGGCGGCAAATGCCCGGTCACTTTGGTGGAAAAAAATATAACATTTTGACTGGCTCCAGCCCGGTGACGACTCAGGTTCCTCACGCAGTGGGCATGGCTTTGGCAGGAAGAATGCAGCAGAAGGATTTTGTGGTCTACACTTCTTTTGGTGAAGGCTCCAGCAACCAAGGTGACTTCCACGAAGGTGCCAACTTCGCAGGTGTACACAAGCTGCCGGTCATCTTCTTCTGTGAAAACAACAAATACGCGATTTCCGTTCCACTGAAAAAGCAGCTGGCTTGTGAGAGTGTAGCAGACCGTGCGATTGGATATGGTTTCCCAGGAGTCAGTGTGGATGGAAACGATCCGATCGAAGTATACCGTGTCACCAAGGAAGCAGTGGAACGTGCGCGGAGCGGCGCAGGTCCTACCTTGATCGAAGCGGTGATGTACCGTCTGGTTCCACACTCCAGTGACGATGACGACCGTGTCTATCGGACACGTGAAGAAGTAGAAGAAGCCAAGAAAAAAGATCCGTTGATCGTTTTTGCGGCGTATTTGCGAGAAATTGGCTTGCTGGATGAAAACACGGAACAAGACATGCTGGCTCGTGTGCAGCTGGAAGTGGATGAGGCGACCGAATATGCAGAAAACGCACCATATCCGACACCAGAATCCACAATGACACACGTATACGGGGAATAAGGAGGGGAATCCAGATGGCGGTCATTTCGTTTATTGATGCGATTACGATGGCGATGCGTGAAGAGATGCGTCGTGATCCCAATGTATTTGTCCTCGGGGAAGACGTCGGCGTACGTGGCGGTGTTTTCCGTGCCACCGTGGGTTTGATTGAAGAGTTTGGCGAGGAACGCGTGATTGATACACCACTGGCTGAATCAGCGATCGTCGGTGTAGGGATTGGGGCAGCAGCTTATGGCATGCGTCCGATCGCAGAGATCCAGTTTGCTGACTTTATCATGCCGGCAGTCAACCAGATCGTCAGTGAAGCTGCGAAAATGCGTTACCGTTCCAATAACGACTGGAATTGCCCGATCACCATTCGTGCGCCATTCGGGGGTGGAGTGCACGGTGCACTCTATCACTCACAGTCGGTAGAAGCGATGTTTACCAACATACCAGGTCTGAAGGTTGTGGCACCATCCACACCGTATGACGCAAAAGGCTTGCTCAAAGCAGCGATTCGTGACGAAGATCCCGTACTGTTCTTCGAGCACAAACGTTGCTATCGCTTGATCAAAGGAGAAGTTCCTGATCATGATTACGTCCTGCCGATCGGAAAGGCAGACGTAAAGCGCGAAGGAACAGATATCACTGTGATTTCGTACGGATTGGCCTTGCATTTCTGCCTTCAAGCGGCTGAAAAGCTGGCGCAAGAGGGTATCAGTGCGCATGTGCTTGATCTTCGCACCTTGTATCCACTAGACAAAGAGGCAATTGCAGAAGCGGCGTCCAAAACAGGGAAAGTTCTGATTGTGCATGAAGACAACAAGGAAGGCGGCGTCGGCGGAGAAGTAGCAGCTGTTATCGCTGAGCAATGCTTGTTCGATCTCGATGCGCCGATCAAACGTCTGTGTGGTCCTGATGTACCGGCTATGCCGTACAGCCCGCCGATGGAAAAATTCTTTATGCTGAACCCGGATAAGGTATTGGAAGCAATGCGGGAACTGGCCAACTTTTAAGGCGAGGAGGACCAACGATCATGGCAACGAAAGTACTTATGCCCCAGCTCGGAGAGAGCGTGACCGAGGGCACCATTAGCAAATGGCTTGTCAATGTGGGAGACACCGTAAAGAAGTACGATTCGCTGGCTGAAGTAACGACCGATAAGGTCAACGCCGAAGTACCATCCACCGTGTCCGGTCGTGTCACGGAAATCGTGGTACAGGAAGGCGAAACAGTCGCGATAGGCACGTTGATTCTTTATATAGAAGAAAGTGGTGCAGCTGGGGAAGCTCAGGCATCTCCAGCCGCTCCAGTGGTTGCTGCTGCTTCCACAGAGCAACCTGCGCCCGTTCAAAAACAGGCCGCTTCCCCGGTGGTGGCAGCAAAGGCTGTAGAGAGCGGTACGAAACAGCGTTATTCTCCAGCAGTAGTCGTGCTGTCCCAAGAGCATGGGATTGACCTCGCTCGCGTAGTAGGGACTGGCGCAGGTGGACGCGTAACGAGAAAAGATGTGCAAGCGATTATTGATGCAGGCGGCCAAAAACCTGTAGAGACTGCACAGGCGGATCAACCTGTAGTAGATCAGCAAGCAGCCGCTACTGTACCTGCTACGACTGCACCTGTCAGTGGCACACCTGCGCCAACGCCTGCAGCTCCAGTGGATATTCCAGTAGCTACTGGCGATGAGATCATCCCGGTTACGCCGATTCGTCGCACGATCGCCAACCGTATGGTGCAAAGTAAGCACGAGGCACCTCACGCATGGACGATGGTCGAAGTCGATGTGACTAATCTCGTGAATTTCCGCAATCAGGCGAAAGGTGACTTTGCTCGCAAAGAAGGTCTCAATCTCACGTTCCTGCCGTTCTTCATCAAGGCAGTCGTAGAATCGCTCAAAGAATACCCGATGATCAATGCCACTTGGGCAGGCGACAAGATCATCGTCAAGAAAAATATCAACATCTCGATCGCAGTAGCGACTGAAGATGCCTTGTACGTACCAGTGATCAAGGATGCCGATCAAAAATCGATCCTGGGTATCGCCAAGTCGGTAGATGATCTGGCAGCGCGCACTCGTGCGGGTAAGCTGACGATGGATGACATGACAGGAGGAACCTTTACCGTCAACAATACAGGGTCTTTCGGTTCCATTCAGTCTCAACCAATCATCAACTCACCACAGGCTGCCATCCTGAGTGTTGAGTCCATCGTAAAACGTCCAGTCGTCATCAACGACATGATTGCCATTCGTTCTATGGTCAATCTGTGCATGTCGTTGGATCATCGTGTTCTTGATGGATTGATCTGCGGGCGCTTCCTGCAAAGCGTCAAGCAAAAGCTCGAGAATATCGGACCGGATACCAAACTGTATTAAAGCGCAAACCAGACGCTCTCACAGGTCTGGTTTTTCTGCGCCTATTTTGCAAATATGACAGTCAAAAATAATTTATTTATAGGCAGCAACAGATGTAACTTTTCGGCGAATTGTTGCGTCTTAGCAAATGTAAGCAAGGAGTCTATCATTTTCCTTAGAATAGATTTCCTACGTTATTCATTTATGGTAAACTGATAGCGATCTGCTAGAGACACATTTCCTGATTTTAGGCAAATATGGGAGGAAAAACATGGAGAAGAGTAAAAAAGCACTGCCGATTGTGCTCGCATCTGCACTGGCAGCTACCCCTTTGGTTGCAGTGCCACAGAAGGCACATGCTTTGACAGGTGTGACCGTAACTGCTGATGACAATACGGCTGGGGAAGATAGTGAGTATGAGATTGAATTTACCACTGAAGAGCCGATTGATTCTGGAGATACCATTTATGTCAAATTTGATAAAGAATTCGATGTAGACAAAAATATCGACGAAGACGCCATTGATGCGGATTTCGACATCAAGAGTGTAAAAGTAAGTGGGAACGTGATTGAAATTAAAGTCGATGAGGATATCGACGACGAGGAAGACGTGTCTTTTACCATCACGGATGGCATTACGAATCCAGATGATGAAGATACATACGAAGTATCAGTAAAAACAACGAATGAAAGCTATGAACCAGACGACGTCAAAATCAAAGAAGACGGCAAAAAAAGCAACAGCAGCTCTAAAGATGACTTCAACGTTGACTTGAGCAGCGAAAAAGCTGGTGAAAAAGTTTCCATCGAACTGGGAGACTTCGATCTCGATGGTAAAGATGAGCTGCAAACAGGCGAAACCATCACCGTCATTTTCCCGGATGAAGATATGCTACCGAAAAGCATCGACAAGGAAGATGTGAAAGTCAACGGTAAGGTTGCTAAGTCTGTGTCAGTTGACGGTGATGAAGTACTCATCAAAGTTCCAAGTGGAGCAGACGGCAATGACTACATCAATCTGGAGTTCCTAAAAGGAGCGGGTATCAGCAACCCAGATACCGCTGACGATTACACTTTCGAAGTGAAATATGACGGAACTACATACGAGTCGGAATCGTTCGAAATCACCAAATCCGGATCCAGCTCAAGCTCAAGCACAGTTTCCGGTGATTATACGGTAAACCTGTCGGATCCAGCAGCAGGTGCTCGCTCCAGCTACACGTTTGAGACCGATTTTGGAAAAGACCTGAAGGCTGATTCCGATCTGGTCATCGAGTTCCCATCCTCTGACATGGTGCCTATGATTTTGAGCACATCTGATTTCACCGTCAATGGCAAAACACCGAAAAAAGTGGGAGCAGTGGGCAACAAAGTGTACATCACGACTCCGAGCAATTTCAGTGCGGATAGCAGCGTAAAAGTTGTCGTGGCCTATACAGCGTGGATTACCAACCCGAAAACAGCTGGTTCTTATAATTTGAAAGCGACCGTAGCAAACAAAACGATCACTTCCAAGTCGTTCTCGATCGGTGGGTCAACTGTAAATCCGACCACGCCAACAACGCCGACATCACCAACGACTCCTACACCAACTCCAGGAGTGAACAATAGCACGGCTACGATTACATTGACGAACACAGCGCTCAACCAAGCAACAGGTGTGAATGTAGCGATCAAAGGTCTGGGTGTAGGACTCGCGAAGCAACGTGACTTTATCGAGTTGGTGTTCCCAGCTGGCTACCGTGTACCAGCTTACATCGCACCAGCCAACATCAGCGTCAATGGTGTTGCTGCGAACTACGTAGCGGTTCGTGGTCAAAACGTTCTAGTGTATCCAGGGCAAGATATCCCGGCAGCTAGTGCAGCCAACGTGGCGATCAATGCGGCAGCGAACATCGTAAACCCTGGTGTGAAAAACGCATACAGCATCAGCGTGTTTACTTCGGAAGAAAAAGGGCTGCAGTTTGCTCGTGCGGTAGGCGTAGGAATGCCAGCGCCAACCACACCTACCAAACCTACTACACCAACTGCACCATCTACGCAGCCAGCTGCGAATGTACCTACCAACGCAGCACTGTTTAAAGTAAATGCAAAGACATTTACTCTGCACGGTAAAAACTATCCGCTTCAGGTAGCTCCTTACATGGCTGGTGGTAATACAACGATGGTTCCTGCTCAATTCTTCAAAGAAGCATTGGCATTGACCACGCAATGGAACAACCAATCCGTTGCGATCATCAGTGGTACCAAAGTATTGAAATTCACAGTTGGTTCCAACAAAGCGCGTGTAGGCAACCAGGAAGTTACGCTTCCATCGCCAGTCGTTCTGAAAGATGGCATGCCAATGATTCCGGTTCGCTTCGTAACAGATAACCTCGGCTATAAAGTCGGCTGGGATGCAAAAACGTCTAGCGTATACGTATATCGTTAAAATCAAAACCCCCTTCCGTTACGGTAAGGGGGTTTGTTAATTTCAAATTGATCGAACCCTATAGATAATAGAAAAACGTTGGGATAACCAGGGAGAGGACGATAATGCCAATGAGAATTTTGGCCACTAAGGATTGCTTCATCTCGATGATCCTCCTTTCTATAAGTGAAAATGCTTCGCCAAAGGAAAAGGGCGGCATGGTTGTGAGAGGGTATGCTAAAATTGGTAGAGAGATAACAGGTAGAATATCCACTCTCGTATGAATCATCTATCTTGATTTTACCTAATCGTACAAGGTGTAGCAACATCGTTGTCCACAGAGGATCCGAAACAGTAGAGCACTAGGCAGTTTTGGATATCTGATTCCATAGAAAAGGATGAGTACAATGAAAGCACCGAATAAAATTGCGCACATTGGCATTGCCGTCAAAAGCCTGGATCAAGTCCTTCCGTTCTATACCGAGCAGTTGGGATTAACCCTTCTGGGTACAGAAGAAGTAGCGAGTGAGCAAGTAAAGGTAGCGTTTTTGGGGATCGGAGAAAGTCGTATCGAACTGTTGGAACCACTTTCGGAAGCTAGTCCGATCGCTACATTCATAGAAAAAAAGGGTGAAGGAATTCATCATATTGCTCTCGATGTGGACGATGTGGAGGTGCGCCTCACGACACTGAAAGAAAAGGGTGTACCATTGATCAATGAGAAACCGAAAGATGGAGCTCACCATGCGCAGATAGGTTTCTTGCATCCAAAAGCAGCCAATGGCGTTTTATACGAATTATGCCAATATCCAAAAACAGCAGATCACGAAGAGTGAACTTACAGACGAGTATGTTTGTGACCTTTTCATGGTAGAAAAAAATTTTTTGCGGTATACTGGAACTTGTGAATATGTACCAAAATCGGGCTTTGATTTGGGAGGTTACGTGGGTGATTAATCAGGAACGTTTGCTAAACGAGTTTTTGGAACTCGTGCAGATTGACAGCGAAACCAAAAATGAAGCACAGGTAAACAAAGTGCTGAAAGAAAAACTGATTGAAATGGGCTTTGCTGTTCAGGAAGATGATGCTGCTGCCAAAACAGGTCACGGCGGGAACAACCTGATCGCAACACTGGAGGGTACAGGTAACGGTCCAGCTATTCTATTCAGCAGCCATATGGACACGGTAGTACCTGGTAATGGCATCAAGCCACAAATTCGCGATGGCTATGTTTACTCCGATGGCACCACGATTTTGGGTGCAGACGACAAAGCTGGTATCGCTGCTATTTTTGAAGGTATCCGGACGATGAAGGAACAGAATCTGCCACATCCAACCATTCAGGTAGTCCTGACAGTTGGTGAGGAATCCGGCCTGGTGGGTTCCCGTGCGATGGATTCTAGCCTGTTGAAAGCAGAAATGGGCTTTATCCTCGACTCTGAGGGTCCTGTAGGTAAAATCACCGTAGCAGGTGCTGGGCAATACCGCATCGTTACTAAAATTCATGGAAAAGCGGCGCATGCTGGTGTGAATCCAGAAGACGGAATCAGTGCAATTTCTGTCGCTAGTAAAGCAATCTCCCGTATGCCACTCGGACGTATCGACGCGGATACAACTGCCAACATCGGCCGTTTTGAAGGCGGAAAAGCTTACAACATCGTTACCGACTATGTGGAAGTATGGTCAGAAGCTCGCAGCTTGGTGATGGACAAGCTGGAAGCACAAGTGAAGAAGATGACTACCGCTTTCGAAGAAGCAGCTGCTGAATACGGTGCAACTGTCGAGAACGATGTGATCTTTATGTACCACGGCTACAAATTCAACGAAGAGACACCAGTCGTACAAAAAGCGATCAATGCAGTAAAACGCGTAGAGCGCAATCCTGAGCTGGTAGCTAGCGGTGGCGGAAGCGACGGAAACGTGTTCAATGGCTACAACATTCCAAGCGTAAACTTCGCAATTGGCTATGAAGAGATCCATACCAAGAGCGAGCGTATGCCAATTGAAGAACTGAACAAAGCGGCAGAGTTGGTTCTCGCTGTTGTTGCAGCAGTTCAAGAATAAGAGCGTACCTAAAGCCGGGATTCCCTCAGGAGTCTCGGCTTTTTTAAATGAAATGATTGAGCCAAGCTATGCCAGTCATACACTGAGAAAGAGTACTCGACGGAAGGGAGGTAGGTCCATGCTTTGCCTGGCAATGGGGACGGTATTGCAAGTGGTGGAAAAGCGAATGGGAATGCAGCTTCTGGAGGTTTTGATTGAGGAGACGGGCAATCGAGAGCGGGCCATTTCAATAGCGCACGAGGAGTATTCAATCGGAGAGAAACTGATCATGAATACAACGGCAGTGCGACTCAAGCTGGGTACAGGCGGCTATCACCTGGTTGTAGGCAAAGCTGAACAGATGACTGAGCAAGATCTGTTGCCGACCAGCTGGGGACACGTGATGAAGATGCGTTACTCCCCTTGGCAATTAGCGATAGATGCGGTAGAAGAACAAGCGAGTCCGCATCACGATCTGTTTGTTCGGCATGATTTATCGTTGGAAGGAACACCTGTCGTGATCAGTGAATTGCACAGCCTGTTGCCTGCGACAGTCTTGACATTAAAACAGAATGATCCACAAACAAAAATTGTCTATGTCATGCCCGATGGTGCATCCTTGCCTATCTCCTTGAGTGGGCATGTCCATCAGCTACAAAAAGCAGGCTTCTTAGCGGCGACGATCACGACTGGACACGCATGGGGTGGTGATTATGAGGCCGTCACCATTCATAGTGGCCTTTTGGCAGCACGCCACGTAGAAAATGCCGACATCATCATATGTATGCTCGGGCCGGGGGTAGCTGGGACAGGGACTCCTTATGCCTTTTCCGGGATCCAACTCGCCGAAGTCATCCATGCAGTATCCGCACTAGGTGGATTTCCGCTATTAATCCCCCGGATTAGCTTTGCAGACCCTCGTAGACGTCATTACGGCATGAGCCATCACACCACCGCAATTTTGAGCCGCTTTGCCCTACGCCCGGTTGTGCTCTCAATGCCACAGGTGGGAAATCAGTACGACACGATTTTGGAGCAACAGATGGTAGCTCTTCAAAAGCTGGATAAGCATGTGATTATCAGGGGAATGGTAGCGAATATGAACAGGATCGCGAGCATGGAAAAAGAATATGGCTCAGCCTTTACCACGATGGGAAGAAGCTGGCAGGAAGATCCGGTACCTTTTCAGACGGCCGTGTTGGCTGCCGATCAGCTTAGCGGTTGGCGAGTAGATTTGGCTAAAGCGTTCAGTGACGACCCGCATTGCTTCTCCTCTCTAGATACGCTTGCAGGGTTAGATCTTTTTTGGACCAGGAACGGAGAGCAGCCTTGATTTCCCAAGCTTTTCCTACCATACGTAATTGCTTTTCACTCACATAGGTTTTCATCTGTGATCTCCTCCGCTACAATTAGTGTGGACAAGCTTCATGGTCCCAACTTATGGTGCATCTGGAGCATTTAGAACGATGGAATTGGAAAAGGGAGGTTTTTTTATGAGGAAGTACGAGCACTTATATGAAAAAACGATTTCGAGCCAATCGATTTATGATGGACGGATCATAAAGGTAAAAGTAGATGAGGTACTGCTTCCTAATGGAAATACCGCAAAAAGGGAGATTGTGAATCACCAAGGGGCCGTCGCTGTGATGCCTTTGACAGACGATGGAAAAATGATTGCCGTTCGCCAATTTCGCAAACCTTTGGAACGCACGATTGTGGAAATCCCTGCTGGCAAGCTTGAGCCAGGTGAAGAGCCCCTCGCATGCGCTATTCGTGAGCTGGAAGAGGAGACGGGGTATGCGGCGAAACATATGGAGTTGCTTAGTTCTTTTTACACCTCTCCTGGCTTCGCCGATGAAATTCTCCACGTGTACGTTGCGACCGGTTTGACCAAGGGGGAAAGCAGACCTGATGAAGACGAGTTTGTGGATGTGCTGGAATTGACACTTGAAGAAGCGAAGGAATTGCATCATACAGGAGAGATTCGGGATGCGAAGACCGTAGTCGCGCTTTTTGCATGGGAAAACCGGGTGCTTCGATCCCGTGGTTGAGACCGTACTAACGGAGTACTTTTGTGATATGCACATCCATATTGGAGGGACGCGCAGTGGGAAGCCGGTGAAAATAACGGCGTCGCGTCAGATGACTTTGACTCGGATTCTGGAGGAAGCCTCTGAAAGGAAAGGCATGGATGTGATAGGGATTATCGATGCCCATTCACCGGAAGTCCAGGAGGAACTCATAGATCTGCTGGAAAGTGGATCCGCTGCGGAACACGAGGATGGGGGAATCACCTACAAGGAAACGATGCTCATTCTCGGCTCTGAGGTGGAAATCAAGGAAGCTGACAGGGGCGAAGCACACTTTCTCGTTTACATGCCGCGATTGCGGGACATGCAGTCTTTCACCCAATGGCTATCTAGCAGATGCAAAAATGTTCAACTCAGTTCACAGCGGATTCGAGCTAGCCTACATGAACTGCAAGCATGTGTGGCCGAGCTAGGTGGGTTGATCATCCCTGCCCATATTTTCACGCCGCACAAAGGTCTCTATGGAAGCTGTACAGACTCGATGGCAGAAGTGATGGATCCATCCATGATTTTGGCTGTTGAGCTGGGCTTGAGTGCAAACACGGCGATGGCCGACTGTTTGTCAGAGCTTCATAACAAGACTTTTCTTACCAATTCAGATGCACATTCCCTCGGAAAGATAGGCCGTGAGTACCAATCGATGTGTATGCGAGAGCGTAGCTACGCCGAGTGGGAGAAAGCCATCCGCAGAGTAGAGGGTAGAGGAGTGGCAGTCAATTACGGTTTGCAGCCAGAGCTGGGGAAGTATCATCTGACGGCTTGTCAGGACTGCCAATCATTAGTACCCACAGATGCGTCAGGTAGATGCCCGGAATGTGGGCATAAACGTGTCGTTCGAGGGGTAGCTGCAAGAATTGAACAGCTGGCTGACTCGCCATATGGTCTGCATCCATCACATCGTCCGCCTTATGTCGAACAGGTTCCACTCGATTTTATTCCGGGAATAGGCCCCAAGCTACTGCAGAAGCTGTATGACACTTTTGGCACGCAAATGAACGTGTTGCACAGGGTGGAACGCGACGAGTTGGCTAATGTCACCGGAGAAAAAATTGCTGACCTGATTGAAAAGGCGAGATCTGGCACGCTGTCGGTTCAAGCTGGAGCAGCAGGAACTTACGGTAAGATTGTCCGAGAGTGAGCAGTCATAGCGTCAACCTTCCCCGCATAAGCTGTACAGTAATCAGTGAAGCGGGAGGCGACGTAACGTGCGATCACGAGTCGGACAAACTATCCAATCGTATGCGAAAGATCATCAGTCGCTTTATTGGTTCACGATTGTTTTGTTTACCATGGGCATTATTTTTGGAGCCGTACTTGTCAATTCCTTGCCTCTTTCGCAAAAGCAGGAGCTGTATGGCTTCCTCCAATATTTTTTTAACAGTTTGTCTTCGCAAGGCATCCCTGAGACGAACACCCATTTTCAGGAGGCATTTGGACACTACGCCAAAACAGTAGCTATCATGTGGGTATTAGGCTTGTCCATCATCGGCCTGCCTATGATTTTGCTGATGCTTTTCTTAAAAGGTGTGGTCGTTGGCTTCACGGTCGGCTTTTTGGTGAACCAGCTGCAATGGAATGGGGTTACATTTGCATTGTTAGGTGTACTTCCGCAAAATCTATTGGTGGTACCTGCCATGTTTATCATAGGCGTGAGCGGAATTTCGTTCTCCTTGCGATTAATCAAAACGAGATTGGTCAGCAAACGCGATGTCATCCTTCCCCATTTTGTTGGCTATACAGTGCTTGTCGTGTGTATGCTCGCCGTGTTGACGCTGGCTGCGCTGTTTGAGACTTTCGTATCGCCCAGACTCATGCAGCTGGTGCTTAATTAATAATAATTCTCATGTAAGAACTTCTGCATTTGACTTATTCAAGGACCCTCTACTATAATAGGAACAGGTTTCATGCGAGCGGGGAGGGGCATTAATGTTGGAAGAAAAGTTAGAGAAAATCAAGCAGCAATTGCATTCACAGAACTACAAGTTGACACCACAGCGTGAAGCCACTGTTCGCGTCTTGTTGGAAAATGAAGAAGACCATCTGAGCGCGGAAGATGTGTATCTCCTGGTAAAGGATAAAGCTCCGGAAATCGGGCTTGCAACTGTATACAGGACATTAGAGCTGTTGAGTGAGCTGAAGATCCTTCACAAAATGAACTTTGGCGATGGTGTGGCTCGGTACGATTTGCGTGATGACAATGCAGCTTATCATCACCATCACCTGATTTGCCTGAACTGCGGCTCCGTCGATGAAATATTCGAAGACCTGCTTGTAACGGCAGAGGAAAAAGTCAAGAATGTTTACAACTTTTACATTACCGATCACCGCTTGACCTTTTACGGAATTTGCAGTCGCTGCATCGATAAAGTCAACGTGGAAGACTTCAAATAAGAAAAACTTCTCTGGTAACGGAGAAGTTTTTTTCTTTTTACTTTCTTAAAGTTAGAGTTCATTAATGCGATAAAGGTTGAAAGTATAAGCGCAACTAAGGCTCCTCCAAAAAGCTAGGCGTAGCCAAGTTTTGCTAATCTCACCGATTTATCTAGATTGTAATGGTCATCGATTTCGTGTGGCATCATAAAAAGGTAGTAAGAGACAGGAGGTGGGTTTGCAGATGATTATTGGGGTACCAAAGGAAATGAAAAACAATGAAAATCGTGTTGGATTGACTCCAGCAGGTGTGAGTTCTTATAAACAAGCGGGTCATCGCGTGCTTGTCGAGGCGCAGGCAGGTGCAGGATCAGGATTTGGAGATGAAGATTACTTAGCAGCAGGAGCTGAGATTTTCGAAAAGGCGAGTGACGTGTGGCAGAATGCAGAGATGATCTGTAAGGTCAAAGAGCCATTACCAGCCGAATATCCTTATTTTCGCGAAAATCAAATCTTGTTCACGTACTTGCACCTAGCACCTGAGAAAGAATTGACGGAACAGCTT
The DNA here is from genome assembly GCF_001420695.1 of Brevibacillus choshinensis. Lineage (NCBI taxonomy): Bacteria > Bacillati > Bacillota > Bacilli > Caryophanales > Paenibacillaceae > Brevibacillus > Brevibacillus choshinensis. The sequence goes on from NZ_LJJB01000007.1 coordinate 1,133,769, forward strand.
ATTGCGAAAAAAGTGGTCGCCATCGCGTATGAGACGATCCAGACTGATGATCGTGCTTTGCCGCTCCTGATGCCGATGAGTGAGGTGGCGGGGCGGATGTCCGTGCAGATCGGTGCACAATTTTTAGAGAAACCGCATGGGGGCAAAGGCATTTTGCTAGGAGGTGTACCAGGTGTTCCTCCGGGCAAGGTCGCCATCGTCGGTGGTGGTATCGTTGGCACCAACGCGGCAAAAATGGCAATAGGGCTCGGCGCAGATGTGACGATACTCGATGTCAACGCAAATCGACTCCGGGAGCTGGATGATCAGTTCCAAGGCCGTCTGCATACTTTGATGTCCAATCATTACAATTTGGCAGAAGCAGTAAAGCATGCCGATCTCCTTATTGGAGCGGTGCTCATTCCAGGAGCGCGTGCGCCGCGACTCGTGACAGAAGAGATGGTGAAATCCATGTCTCCTGGATCTGTCATTGTCGACGTGGCGATCGATCAGGGGGGCTCCATTGAGACAGTCGATCGCATCTCGACGCATAGTGATCCGACATATGTGAAGCATGGAGTGGTTCATTATTCCGTAGCCAATATGCCAGGGGCTGTACCACGTACGTCGACGATTGCACTGTCCAACGTGACGCTACCGTATGGCTTGCTCTTGGCAAACAAAGGCTATCGGGCTGCCATCACGCAAAACCGGGCGCTGGCTCGCGGCGTGAATGTCATCCATGGATATATCGTCTACGAAGCGGTGGCCAAGTCGCTGCAGCTCTCCTTTACTCCCTTGGATGATGTACTGGCAGACATGCCTTTGTAGTGCCGAATGGAGTAGGGGACAAGTGCATATAATGGGAGGGAAACAAAACGGTCTTGACCGTTTTGTTCGACCGCGAGCGGTCACATCCACGTTTATGAAAAACGTCTCGACTTTCACAGAAATAGGAGGGATAGGAATGCGGATTCCGTACCGCCGCATGATGGAGGCGCTGCGCTTTCTGCTTCTCTTTGTGACGTGCACCCTACTCTCATACGGGATCATTACGCTTCTGTCCGACAAGCTGCTCCCTTCCAATCCCTATGATGAGCCTCGCGGGAATGCAGTAAAAGTCGTGAAACTGGTGAATTCTCCCGAGACACAAGATCTGGACGGATATTTGACGCGTCTGCAGCTTTTTTACGTGACAGGAGAGTAATTGGCTCAACTATGCCTGCTGATCATTTTTTTGCGAGCTAAGCAGGAGTTTCGCCATCCATGTGGAAAGCAATACAGGATACTTATCACCTGAAGGGGACAGCTTCATGGACAGTCTGATTGATCAATTCATCCATTTTCTGGCTGTAGAGAAAGGGCTATCGAGAAATACTCTAGAATCATATCAGCGGGATATGGTGGCCTATACTACGTATTTGCAGGACCAAGGCATCACGCGCGTGGAAGATTCAACGCGCACACAAATTATCGGCTACCTGCTCGTACTCCGGGAAAAAGGTAGAGCGACAGCTACGCTTTCTCGCAACATGGCATCGATCAGGGCATTTTATCAGTTTCTCGTTCGGGACAAATACATAGACAAAGACCCATCGATACACCTAGAAACCCCGAAAATCGAGAAGCGACTGCCAAAGGTGCTTTCGATTGAAGAAGTGGAGAGGCTGCTGGAAAGTCCCTCCGTTCACAATCCTGCTGGGCTGCGTGATAAAGCCATGCTGGAGCTGTTGTATGCGACAGGGATTCGTGTCTCTGAGCTGGTCAATCTGGATGCAGCTGACGTAAATCTAGACATGGGGTTTGTCAAATGCATGGGGAAGGGCTCCAAGGAGCGGATTATTCCCTTGGGATCAGTCGCCGTACAGATGGTAAGACACTATTTGTCAGCGGGTAGACCCAAGCTGGTAAAAGGTACAGGCGATACAGCGTTGTTCCTAAATCATTTGGGCAAACAAATCACGCGGCAAGGATTTTGGAAGATCATCAAGCGGTATGCGCTCAAAGCCAACATTCGCGCAGAGATCACGCCACATACGCTGCGTCATTCCTTTGCTACCCATCTGCTGGAAAATGGTGCTGACTTGCGTTCCGTACAGGAAATGCTAGGTCATGCTGATATTTCCACGACCCAGATTTACACCCACGTTACACGTACACGTATCAAAGATATTTATGCCAAGACCCATCCGCGAGCGTAATCAACTCCGGACAAAGAAAAAGAGAGAGAACAAAGGTAAATAAGACTCCGTCATGCTTTTAGGCGGAGCAAACTTTTTTGCATCAGGTCAGACGTCTGACGACTTGATGCAAAATCATACTTTTTGTGGAACTGGAGGCGTTTGCTTTGCGTTTTTCTCGTGTTTTTTTGATTGTGATGGACAGTGTGGGAATTGGTGAGCTGCCTGATGCACCAAAATTCCGTGATGAAGGTGCACATACATTAGGACATATTGCGGAGAGAGTCGCAGGTTTCCGCCTGCCAAATCTGGAAAAACTGGGATTGGGAAACATTGCCCCAATAAACAACGTCCCAGCAACGGCTGCTCCACTCGCTCATTATGGAAAAATGCAGGAAATTTCTATGGGCAAGGATACAACGACAGGACATTGGGAAATCATGGGTCTCCATGTCTCCACTCCATTTAATACGTATCCTGATGGTTTTCCATCAAGTCTGATCAGTGAGTTTGAACAGCGAATCGGGCGGAAAGTGCTGGGGAACAAAGTGGCTTCCGGTACAGATATTCTCGATGAGCTGGGCGAAGAACACATGAAGACAGGAAATGTCATCGTGTATACCTCTGCAGACAGCGTTTTTCAAGTCGCTGCCCACGAGGACGTAATCCCTCTGGATGAGCTGTATCGCATTTGTGAGATTGCGCGTGAGCTGACGCTGCGCGACGAGTTTGCCGTGACGCGTGTCATTGCTCGACCATTTGAAGGGGAGCCAGGCCATTTTTCCCGAACCTCCAATCGTCATGATTACTCCGTCAAGCCATTTTCTCCGACGGTGATGAATCACGTGCAGGATGCTGGTCTGTCTTCGATTGCCATCGGCAAGATCAGTGATATTTATGCAGAGGAAGGGATCACGAAGTCCATCCGTACGAAAGACAATATGGATGGGGTCGACCAGCTGCTGGGAACCATGAATGAGTCTTTTACCGGACTCAGCTTTGTGAATCTCGTAGACTTTGATGCGAAGTTTGGTCATCGTCGTGACCCGCAAGGATACGGAGAGGCTTTGATGGAATTCGATGCACGCATTCCTGAGTTGTTGTCGGCTCTTCTGGAAGGCGATTTGCTCGTGATTACTGCTGACCATGGAAACGATCCTGTGCACCATGGTACCGATCATACACGTGAATACGTTCCTCTGCTGGCTTACCACAAAGGCATCACGGTGGGAACAGATCTGGGTGTTCGTGAAACGTTTGCCGATCTGGGAGCAACGATCGCAGACAACTTTGATGTGAAAGCTCCCTCGATAGGAAAAAGCTTCCTAAGTCATTTATAAAAATTAAGCATTTATAAACATTTATATAGAAGAAACAGATTAAAAGGAGTGTTACAAATGGCAAATTTCCATGAAGCAGTATCCTATATTCAACCAAAGTTGACAGAAAAACCTACTATCGGTTTGGTGCTCGGATCCGGTCTTGGAGTTCTGGCAGACGAAATCGAAAATCCGGTTGTCATTCCTTACCATGAAATTCCAGGTTTTACGGTATCCACAGTAGTAGGCCACAAAGGGCAGCTGGTTATCGGAAAGTTACAAGGGAAACAAGTCGTAGCGATGCAAGGACGCTTTCATTTTTATGAAGGACACGGCCTCGATGCGGTTGTTTTCCCAATTCGTGTCATGAAGCTGCTCGGCGTGGAAACGATTATCGTGACAAACGCAGCAGGCGGTATTAACGAGAATTATGATCCAGGAAACCTGATGCTCATTTCCGACCACATCAATATGACGTTCCGCAATCCGTTGATCGGGGCAAATGACGAAGCGATGGGTGCTCGTTTCCCTGACATGTCAGAAGCCTATTCCAAAGAACTGCGTCAGCTGGCAAAAGAAGTAGCTAGCGAACAAGGTTTCGAGCTGCGCGAAGGTATTTATGTCGGCCTGCTCGGTCCTAGCTACGAGACTCCAGCAGAAATTCGCATGCTGCGTATTTTGGGTGGAGACGCAGTAGGTATGTCCACCGTACCAGAAGTCATTGTTGCGCGTCATATGGGCGTAAAGGTACTGGGTATTTCATGCATCAGCAATATGGCAGCGGGTATCTTGGAGCAGCCTTTGTCTCACGATGAGGTCATGGAGACGACTGAGAAGGTGAAAACACAATTTTTGGCTCTGGTAAACGGAATCGTTGCCAAGCTGTAAGAGTTGACCCTAGGAGGGGCTTGCTATGCGTATGGTCGATATTATCGCCAAAAAAAGAGATGGCGGAGAACTGACTACAGAAGAAATTCAATTCCTGGTAAATGGGTACACAGATGGCAGTATTCCTGATTATCAGATGTCCGCTTGGGCAATGTCCGTCTTTTTCCGTGGGATGACTCCACGGGAGACCGGCGACTTGACGATGGCGATGGCAGGGTCAGGCGAGCAACTCGATCTAACGTCTCTACAAGGGATCAAGGTAGATAAGCACAGTACAGGTGGCGTAGGAGATAAGACGACTCTTGTGGTGGCTCCTTTGGTTGCTGCTGCAGGGATACCTGTAGCGAAGATGTCGGGGCGTGGTCTCGGTTATTCCGGAGGGACTATTGACAAGCTAGAGTCATTTGCAGGATTTGCCGTAGAGCGCACACGCGAGCAATTTTTACAGCAGGTGCGTGAGATCGGTGTGTCCGTCATCGGGCAGTCAGGCAACTTGACGCCTGCAGATAAAAAACTGTACGCCTTGCGCGATGTGACAGCGACCGTAGAAGCAGTTCCGCTGATCGCGAGTTCCATCATGTCTAAGAAAATAGCGGCTGGAGCAGACGCTATCCTTCTTGATGTAAAAGTGGGCAAGGGCGCTTTCATGAAAAGCTTAGACGAAGCCGAGACACTCGCGCGTGCGATGGTGGCGATCGGCAGTCAGGTAGGACGTAAGACAGTGGCGGTAATCAGTGACATGAACCAGCCACTGGGCTTTGCTGTGGGTAATGCGTTGGAAGTGAAGGAAGCAATCGAGACATTGGCAGGAAAAGGTCCTCGTGACTTGACGGAGCTGGCCTTGGCGATCGGATCACGTATGCTTGTTCTGGGTGGCCTTGTAACCAATGAGCAGGAAGGTCGCGCCAAGCTGGAAGAAATCATGGCTACCGGTAAAGCTGTGGAGAAGCTGGCGGAAATGGTAGAGGCTCAAGGCGGCGACAAGCGGGACGTATACGAAATGGACCGTCTCCCCAAAGCAACAATCATCCATGAGGTTGTGGCGTCAGAGGATGGTTATTTGACAGCGATTGATGCAGAAGCAGTTGGGCATGCCTCCGTCGTCTTAGGAGCAGGCAGATTGACCAAGGAAATGGCGATTGATCTGGCTGTTGGTCTCGTGCTACACAAAAAACGTGGGGAACAGGTCCGCAAAGGCGATGTACTCATGACCATCCATGCCAACAAAAAGGAGCTCTTGAGAAGTGCTCTGCAGGAATTAGACGGTGCTTTCTCTATTTCGACAGAGCCTCCGACAGATCAACCGCTGATTTATCGGATTATTGACTAGCTAAGTACTTGATACACAACATAAAAAGAGGTATGCGCTCAGTTGCATGCATACCTCTTTTTTGTTTAAAAATACAGTTTTCCGAGAAAATATAGTTGATTAAATTTTCATTTTCATATTCAATATGTATTACCGATAGATGTTTAGTAAAGTAAAAAATATTTTATTGGTTGGATGCTCTTTATAATGTTTTATAATTCTACTTGTCAAATTTCGTTGACACCGCTATCAATTCAGATTACTTTTAATGTAATAAACAAAATGTTAAAGTTTTTTTCGAATTTCGTAAAAAATGGATGGAGGTTCCCGAAAAATCGTATTTATGAAAAAGCTAGACCATGTTGACAAGCAGATCCTGCAAATCCTACAGGAAGACGGACGAACACCGTATACAGAAATCGCGCATCAACTTGGTGTAAGTGAAGGTACGATTCGTTCCCGCATCACTCGCCTGTTACAAGATGGAGTCTTTCAATTCGTCATCCATCCTGACCCTGAGAAATTAGGCTTACATGTACAGGCCATTATTGGTTTAACTACAAAGCTCGGTATGCAGAAGAATGTCGCAGAAGAATTGAGCAAAATTTCTGCCGTTCGATTTGTGGGCGCATTTAGCGGTAAGCACGACTTGATTCTCCAAGCGTGTTTCCATAGTAATGACGAACTGATCACCTTTGTCAACGAACGACTCTCTCAAATTGAAGGTATCGCTGCTGCGGATGTTTCTCTCGAACTGAAGCAGTACAAAGATTCTTTCTCTTTCGTTCAGGATGACGAGGTGACCTTGCAGTGAAAGGGGTTGATGCCTTCCAACCGTAGTCACTTTGCTTCGCGTCATGTTCGTTTTTTTCGTCCTTTATTTTCTGAAAAAAGACAAAAAAGAAAAACGTACTGGGGGTACTTGCGTTGAAAAAGAATATTTTTGCATTAGTGAGCTCTGTAGCAGTATTAGGAACCGCTCTAGCTGGTTGCGGTGGAGGACAACAAGCTGCACAACCGGCAGCACAACAGCCTGCAGCTACTACTCCAACTCAAACGCCGGCTGCACCTGCACCAGCAGAGAAAAAACCACAAGTGCTGAAAATGAATCTGCACTCTGAGCCGCCAACTGGTGACCCAGGACTCGCTGAGGATACGACTTCCGGTGCGATCATTCTGGCTACCTTTGACGGGTTGACACGGATTGGCTCTGATGATAAGCCACATGAAGCTGCTGCTGAGAGCTACACCGTATCGGATGATAAGCTCACATACACCTTCAAAATCCGTGATCACAAGTGGAGCAATGGAGATCCTGTTACCGCTAAAGACTTCGAATTTGCATGGAAGCGCGCTCTCGATCCAAAAACGGCTTCCAATTACGCATATCAGCTCTACTACATCAAAAACGGGGAAAAAGCGAACAAAGGCGAAGCAAAGCTGGACGATGTCGGTGTGAAGGCACTCGACGACAAAACTTTGGAAGTCAAATTGGAGAATCCAACTCCGTTCTTCCTTGAACTGCTGGCTTTCCGTACTTACTTCCCAGTGAACCCGAAAGTGGTTCAGGCGAATGAGAAGTGGGCAGGCGAAGCGAAAACCCACGTGGGTAACGGACCGTTCAAGATTGAGACATGGGAACACAAAAGCAAGATCGTTCTCGTGAAAAACGATTCTTATTGGGATAAAGACAAAGTAAAGCTCGACAAAATCGAGTTTGCGATGGTAGAAGACGAGAATACCGAATTGTCCATGTTTGAAAATGGTGAGCTTGATTGGGCAGGTTCTCCGACAAGTTCATTGCCAACAGATGCGATTCCAGCTTTGAAAGATTCCGGCAAAATGGTTACGAAGCCGATCGCGGGTACGTACTGGTACAAGTTCAATACCGAGAAGCCGCCATTTAACAACGTGAAGATTCGGAAAGCGTTTGCTTACTCGATTGACCGTCAGGGCTTGATCGACAACATCCTGCAAACGGGTCAACTTCCAGCTACAGGTGCTGTTCCACCATCCATGGTCTTGAATCCAAATGGCTACTTCAAGGATAAAGACATTGATACTGCGAAGAAATTGATGGAAGAAGGGATGAAGGAGTTAGGCATTACCAAATTGCCTGCCGTTACTTTGTCTTATAATACTTCAGAAGGCCACAAAAAAATCGCAGAAGCCATTCAAGACCAATGGAAAAAGAATCTTGGCGTAGATGTGAAACTCGAGAACAAAGAGTGGAAAGTGTATCTCGAAGATTTGCACGAAGGAAACTTCCAAATCGGACGGATGGGTTGGCTGGGTGATTTCAATGACCCAATCAACTTCCTGGAGCTGTACAAAGACAAAATGGGTGGAAACAACGATACGCGTTGGGAAAATCCGAAGTTCAAAGAGCTTCTGAACCAATCTTCTCTGGAATCTGATCTCGACAAACGCAAAAAGATTCTTGCAGATGCGGAACAAGTCCTGATGGATGACATGCCAATTATGCCAATCTACTTCTACACACAATCTTGGGTTCAGAATCCAAGCGTGAAAGGCGTTCAAATTACAGGTTTGGGCGACGTAGACTGGAAAGGCGCATACATCGAGTAGTCTCATTTTCAACACGTAAAAAAGTAGGAATCGGGCTTGGTAGCGAGAGGGTATATGACGGAACAAATACCCTCTCGTATGCCGACCCTTTCCATATAAATTAGATGGCAGATTAGCCAGTAGAGAAAAAGAAAGATCACTATTGCAAGAGATCTTAATTATTGGGTTATTTACACAGCCGATTTTTGCACTGTGTCGGTAACGTCCGCAGTGTAAAGATGGGACGTGAAAGCATTCATTATCTGTCAAGGGGGTAAGTTAGTTGATCCGTTATCTTGGTAAGCGCATCATCTTCATGCTCATCTCACTCTTCTTGATCGTAACGGCCACCTTCTTCATCATGAAAGCAGTACCTGGTGGACCATTTACGTCTGAGAAAAATGTTCCGGATGAGATCAAAGCGGCTCTGGAGGCCAAATACAAACTCAACTTGCCGTTGCACGAGCAGTATTTTAACTATGTAAAAGGTGTCGCTACTTGGGATCTGGGTCCGTCTTTCACGGAAAAATCCTCGACGGTCAATGAAATGATCAATCGCGGTTTCCCTGTATCCGCTCACTTGGGAGCACAGGCTCTCTTGCTGGCTGTATTTGGAGGCATCATACTCGGTGTCATTGCAGCACTCAACCATAACAAATGGCAAGACTATTCAGCCATGGTCATCGCAGTATTAGGACTATCTGTTCCAGGATTTATCCTGGCATCATTTTACCAGTATTTCTTTTCCATTAAATGGGGCTTACTGCCTATCGCGAAGTGGGAAGGCTTTGAGTACACGATTCTTCCGTCTCTAGCACTCGCAGCTTCACCGATGGCATTTATCGCGCGACTGACTCGTTCCAACATGATTGAGGTGCTGGGACAAGATTATATCAAAACGGCAAAAGCAAAAGGATTGCACACCTTCACGATCACTGTGAAACACGCGATCCGCAATGCTCTCTTGCCAGTCATCACTTACCTGGGTCCATTGATTGCCAACATTTTGACAGGTGCATTTGTAATTGAGCGTATATTCGGTGTTCCTGGTCTGGGCCGTGAGTTTGTACTCTCGATTACAAACCGCGACTACACCGTTATCATGGGTACGACCGTGTTCTATTCCATCATCCTGGTCGTTATGATCTTGATCGTTGACGTAGCGTACACATTGGTAGACCCACGGATCAAGCTGGCAGACGCAGGAAGGGAGTAATGATATCATGCAACAATTGACGAAAGAACAATTTGAACCGATTTCGGTTGACCTTCGCCAAGCTGAAGCAATCAAGCGCCCTAGCCTGTCGTTCTGGGCTGACGTGTGGCGCCGATTGAAAATGAATAAAGTAGCAATGGCATCCATGATTTTTATCGCAGTGCTGATCGTTGCTGCGATCGTAGTTCCGTTTATTACACACAATGACTATTTTACGACGGATTTGGCTGGAAAGAACAAAAAGCCATCCGCTGAGCACTGGTTTGGTACGGACGACTTGGGCCGTGATGTATTCGTACGTATTTGGTACGGAGCACGTATCTCTTTGGAGGTAGGTCTCGCCGCTGCATTTATCGACCTGATCGTAGGGGTCATCTGGGGCGGTCTCGCAGGTTTCTACGGCGGTAGAGTGGATGAGATCATGATGCGTATCGCCGATATTTTGTTCGCAATTCCATATCTTCTCGTTGTTATTTTGCTCATGGTTGTGTTAGAACCAGGAGTAGGGACCATTATTATCGCCTTAACGATAACGGGATGGATAGGAATGGCCCGGATCGTTCGGGGGCAGATGCTACAGCTAAAATCACAAGAGTTTGTCTTGGCAGCTCGTTCTTTGGGCGCAGACGCAAATCGCTTGATCTTCAAACACTTGATTCCTAACGCTTTGGGTCCAATTATCGTAACCCTGAGCTTGACCGTACCATCTGCCATTTTCGCAGAGTCCTTCCTTTCCTTTATCGGTTTGGGGGTAGCAGCACCAGTTGCATCCTGGGGGACGATGTCGTCCGAGGGTCTGCCGGCCATGAAGTACTACCCATGGCGATTGATGTTCCCGGCATTGTTTATCTCCGTGACCATCTTGGCATTTAACTTGTTCGGTGACGGTCTGCGCGACGCAGTAGACCCACGCCTGCGGAAATAGGAGGGATCATCGTTATGGAACGCATTCTTGATGTAAAAGACCTGCATGTCTCCTTCCATACGTATGCAGGGGAAGTAAAGGCAGTACGCGGTGTGAATTTTCACGTAAACCGTGGAGAAGCGGTAGCGATCGTAGGGGAGTCTGGTTGCGGTAAATCCGTGACAGCTCAAACCTTGATGAAATTGATTCCGATTCCTCCTGGCGACATTAAAAAAGGAGAAATCCTCTTTAATGGCGAGGACATCGTCAAAAAATCCAATAAACAGATGGAAGCAATCCGTGGGAAAGATATCGGGATGATCTTCCAGGATCCAATGACCTCTCTGAACCCAACCATGACGATTGGGAACCAGATTACAGAGGGCTTGATCAAACACCAAAACATGTCTCGTACAGCAGCTCGTGAGCGTGCGATTGAGCTGTTGACAATGGTAGGGATTCCACAACCGGAAAAACGTATTGAGCAATACCCACACGAATTTTCCGGCGGGATGCGTCAACGTGCGATGATCGCAATCGCATTGGCTTGTTCTCCAAAATTGCTGATTGCCGATGAACCGACTACTGCATTGGACGTAACCATCCAAGCGCAAATCTTGGACCTGATGAAAGACTTGCAAAAGAAAACAGGTACTTCCATCATCCTGATTACGCATGACCTGGGTGTCGTTGCAGAAATGTGTGATCGCGTAATCGTTATGTACGCAGGAAAAGTGATTGAAACGGGAACCGTAGATGATATTTTCTACAACCCACAACACCCATACACAAAAGGTTTGCTGCGTTCTGTTCCACGTCTTGACCTGAACCGCGACGAACCGTTGACTCCGATTTTCGGGACTCCGCCGGATCTGTTGCGTCCACCAGTTGGTTGTGGCTTTACGGCACGTTGTGAATCTGCGATGCGTGTGTGCCAAGAGATCGATCCTGATTTGAACGACGTCAGCACGACCCAACGAGCAGCTTGCTGGCTCCAGCATCCGCTTGCTCAGAACCGCGCAGGATCGTAGGAGGAGGGTAAACAGTGGATAACCGTGATACGCTGATTGAAGTCCGCAATTTGAAAAAGTTTTTTAGCATTGGTGACAATACGCTAAAAGCAGTTAATGATATCTCTTTTGAAATCAAACGTGGTGAAACACTGGGTGTCGTAGGTGAGTCTGGCTGTGGGAAATCCACAGCTGGTCGTACACTGCTTCGTTTGTACGATGCGACAGCAGGGGATGTCCTGTTTGAAGGCAAAAGCATTATGAACCTGAACAACCATGAAATGAAAGCAATGCGCCGCAACATGCAAATGATTTTCCAAGACCCATACGCTTCTTTGAACCCACGTATGACAGTCGGGGATATCATTGGTGAGGCGCTGGATATTCATAACCTGGCTTCCGGTCAAAAGCGCAAAGAGCGGATCCAAGAACTCTTGTCCTTGGTGAGCTTGAACCCTGAGCACATGAACCGTTTCCCGCATGAATTCTCCGGTGGTCAACGCCAACGGATCGGGATTGCACGTGCTCTGGCAGTAGAACCAAAGTTTATCGTCTGCGATGAGCCGATCTCCGCTTTGGACGTTTCGGTACAGGCACAGGTCGTAAACCTTTTGGAGCAATTGCAGGAGAAAATGGGCTTGACCTACATGTTCATCGCCCATGACCTGTCCATGGTAAAATATATTTCTGACCGCGTTGCAGTTATGTACTTGGGCAAAATGGTTGAGCTGGCTGACAGTGAAGCGCTGTATGAAAAGCCACTTCACCCATACACACAAGCACTTTTGTCCGCGATTCCGATTCCGGATCCAGAAATCGAACGTAACCGTGAGCGCATCGTTCTCCAAGGTGACGTACCGAGCCCGATGAATCCGCCAAGTGGTTGCCATTTCCGTACAAGATGCCCGAAAGCGATGCCTGAGTGTGCCGCTGCGGTGCCAGAATGGAAAGAAATTGAACCAGGACACTTTGCTGCTTGCCATTTGTATAACTAAGTTCTACAAAAAAAAGCGGGTTCTCTGGCCAATAGGCTGAGAGCTCGCTTCCCTTTCTGTGAACGTACAGGGATTCAGCAACTCAGCGTGTTTAGGAACGCATGACAACTTCGTCTGTGTTCGCCCTCCATCAACGAGCCTCGATAGAGGTTTCTTAAAGTGGTTTTACCTCTGATAAAAACGGGTATCATACCCAAGAGTATTCCTATCAGAGGTATTTTTTTCTGCTCTTCTTCTGGTAAAATGTAGAGTATTTAGAAAAAGGGGGTAGACATCTTGAAAAAAATTACAGCGCCACGATGGAAAGGAAAGGGATCTGGAAGCTCCGCAGCGTTCTTTCAGAAATTTAAGACCCTGACTGAGAAATCTACCGGGCAGTTAAAAGGTTCATTGGCTACCAAAATGATTGTGTTTGGACTGATTCTTGTACTTGTTATTATTGGTTCTCTGCAATACATAGCGCTTTCTTTTTCTAAGTCTACCTTGATCAACATCACTTCCAAGCAAGCGAAAATGTTGGCTGAACAGCATGCTACCAATATGAATGACTGGTTGAGTTCCATTGTGACTTCTACGGAAGCAGCAGCCTCCAAGCGGGTCATGTCGACGGAGCTGGAGCCACTGGTCAGAGAACAGTTCACTCTCCTGCGTCAAAGTCACAAGGAAATATCGAAGATCTACTTAATTGATACGGCTACCGGGAAATCGATCTACTCTCTTACCGGGAAAAACGAGATCGATTTTAAAGAGAAACAGTACTTTCAAAAAGCGTTGAGCAGCGGCGGTACAATCGTATCGGATGAAGAAATCGTCGAAGGTATTAATAAGAGTTTTCTTTATATTGCGACACCTATTGGAGAAAAGAATAAAGATACGCAACGGTTGTTCGTCGTTGGATTTACGATTGACCAGATCGTACAGAAGACGCAAGAGATTCCTTTTATGCAAAACGGGTATGCTTTCGTTGTCCGACAGGATGGCCTCGTAGTCGCGCATAAAGATCTCGAGCAAAACAACAAGCTCACCCTTACAGGGAAAAGCGAATACAACGAGATGCTCGATATGATGAAACAAGATTTGAGTAACAGCTTGCTCTATACGGATAACGGAAAGGCCAGTTTTGCAGCCTATGCTCCTATTCCGATTCTGCACTGGAATGTGGTGCTATCAACAGGCGTAGATGAAGTATACGGTGAAGTAAACAGCATGGGATGGTACTTTGTTCTCATCAGTATTCCGGTCATCGGCATTTCGGTTTGGCTGATCTGGTGGTTTGCCAAACGCATCCGCACGTCCCTGTATGCGATTGCTAAGGATATGGATCGGATTGGTGCAGGGCAATTCGATGTGCACGTCAAGGTGAATGGAAACGACGAACTGGCCATGGTAGGACGCAAAATGAATGAGATGGCCGCAGAATTACGTAATCTCATTGCATTGGTCCAAGGACAAGCAAATCAATTGAATATCGCAACGGATGAGCTGACCTTGTTTGCGGAAGAAAACAAAGGAGCAATCAGTGTTATCACGGATAATATTTCAGCGATTGCTACTCGTGTTTCGACGCAAACGAATGAGGTACAAGCTACAGCTCATACAGTCTCTGAAATTTCTCAAGGCGTCGAACAAGTAGCAGTAGCGGCTGAGTCCACCTCTGTAGCGACTACACGTACCTTTGAACGGGCTCAGGGCGGTATGCAATTGGTTGAGAACGTAATCGGCACGGTACGTCAGGCCACCGCAGAAGTAGAACGTACAGCGGGTCAGATGCATAGCCTTCGGGAAAGAGCTCGTCAAATAACAAGCATTGTCGAAATGATCAGTAGCATCGCATCTCAGACGAATCTACTGGCATTAAATGCAGCAATCGAAGCGGCACGGGCAGGAGATGCGGGACGCGGATTCTCTGTGGTAGCGAGCGAAGTACGTAAGCTGGCAGAAGAGAGCAGCTCCTTCTCAGAGCGAATCGCTTCGATCGCTCACTCGATCAACGACGAAGCGATGGATATGAGCAAGCACATGGATGATATCGTAGCGATGGTGAGTGGCGGACTCCAATCAGTAGAATCGGTAGGTACAGCCTTCCAAAACATCGTCGCTGAGATCCAGTCAGCTGCAGAGCAAAGTGAGTCGATGACTGCTACTTCCGAGGAGATGGCAGCGGGTAACCAAGTTGTAACGAACTCGATGCAACGCCTGGCTTCCATGTCAGATGAAATCAGTGATTCGATCACGGGTGTCGTCGAGACGGTGGATGAGCAACTGCATTCCATTGCACGTATTAATGAAAATGTAGAGCAACTGAAAAAAATGGCGGACGAATTAACGGAAAACGTAAGTCGCTTTGTCATCTAAAAGTAGATCCCTTCAGCTTATTGCGGAAGGGATTTTTTATGTGAATATTTTCCTATCCCGTTGGTGAGAATAAAACCATGAATGGAGGGAAGAGACTGCTATGAAACGGAATGGATATCTCGCTCTATGCTTCATCATGTGTTTTACCTTCTTTTCTCCCATGGTTGTCGCAGCTGCTCAGAAGTCTGGACCCCAGAGTGGAGAAATGAATTTTGCACCACACGCGCGGTCAGCTGTCATGATCGAGGCTGATACGGGGACCATTTTGTACGACAAGAACGCCAATGAAAAAATGCCACCGGCCAGCATCACCAAGGTGATGACCATGCTCCTCATCATGGAAGCGGTAGAACGAGGGGAATTAAAGCTAACGGATAAAGTAAGGACGAGTGAGCGAGCGGCCTCGATGGGCGGATCACAAATTTTCCTTCAACCTGGCGAAGAAATGACCGTAGAGGATATGATCAAGGGTATCGCGATCGCATCGGGGAATGATGCTTCAGTGGCTATGGCTGAGCATCTGGGGGGAACAGAAGAAGGTTTTGTCACCCGTATGAATGAGCGGGCAAAGCAGCTTGGCATGAAAAATACTCATTTTGTGAACTCAAATGGGTTGCCAGCAGAAAACCACTACTCCTCTGCTCAAGATATCGCAATCATGTCGAGAGAATTATTGAAGCACGAGGGAATTACTCGTTTTACTGGAACGTATCAGGACTACTTGCGCAAGGATAGTGCAAACCCGTTTTGGTTAGTCAATACGAACCGGCTGGTGCGCTTTTATGAAGGTGTAGATGGTTTGAAAACAGGTTACACAGGGGAAGCCAAATACTGCTTGACGGCTACAGCAAAACGCAACAACATGCGAGTCATTGCGGTAGTGATGGGTGAACCAGATGTGAAAACGCGCAATAATGAAGTTTCCACGATGTTCAATTACGCCTTTACTCACTTCCAGGTCATGCCTATGTACAAAAAAGGGGAAGCGGTCCAACCGATCACGGTCGATAAAGGCCAACAACCGCAGATCAATGCAATCACCCCTCACTCTGTCAGCATGTTGATGAAAAAGGGTGAATCCGCGGATAACTACGCTCGGGAAATTGTACTTAACCAACGAGTGTATGCCCCCGTCAGTAAGGAACAGGTTATTGGACATATCTTTATTCGGACGAAAGACGGCAAAGAAGTAAATCGCATCGATCTGTATCCGGAACAGTCTGTGGCAAAAGCAGGCATGTGGGAGATTCTTAAGCGGACAACCAAGAACGTTTTCATCAGCTACTAGAGACACCTTAGAACGCGAAAAGAATCGAGTTGCCTCGAATGGAATACTGTGGCTGCTCGATTTTTTTGTTCTTTTGTCGACTGGCAGGAATTGGGTGAGAAGAGGAAGAAAAGAGAGTTTCATTACGGGATGAAGGAGTGTGTCAGCCATGAGTTTGCGCATCGCGATGGAGACCAAACAGGATGTATTGGTCATCCGTTTGCAGGGAGAGCTGGATCATCATACAGCAGAAGAGCTGCGAGGTAAGGTAGATGAGATTTTACGGGCCCCCGATATTCGCCATATTGTATTGAGTTTGGCTGATTTGACGTTTATGGACAGTTCAGGTATCGGAGTCATTTTGGGCAGGTACAAGCAGATATCCGCACGATCAGGAGATATGTACGTGACCTCGATTAATCCGACGATCTACAGGATTTTTGAGATGTCAGGCTTGTTCAAAGTGATTAAGTTTCGTGAAAACGAAGCAGATGCACTGCTTGTTCTGGGGGTGGCGTAAACCATGACACAACGTAACTTTATGTCCGTATCGTTCGCTGCTTTGAGTCAAAATGAAGCATTCGCCCGTGTAGCCGTCGCATCGTTTATCTCCCAAATGGATATTACGATGGATGAATTGGAAGAGATCAAGACCGTGATCTCCGAAGCGGTGACCAATGCGATTATACACGGGTATGACGAGAATCCAGAGGGTGTGGTACATATCTCCGTGCAAATAGAAGATGGAACGGTTGACGTTGTCGTTGAAGACAACGGAAAAGGGATCGACGATGTGGAACAGGCGATGCAGCCGCTATATACGACAAAACCAGAACTTGAACGTTCCGGAATGGGCTTCACCATTATGGAGAATTTCATGGATTCTTTGGAAGTGGCAACTGTCGTCGGCAAAGGTACGACGGTTCGCCTAACCAAACGCCTGTCGTTTGCCAAAGCATTGCAAAATTAGGGGTAGTGCCAAATGGGTGCCGATATCAAAAATGCGAGTCAACCATTTCTGACCAATGACCAAGTGAAAGATTTGATTGCCAAGAGCCAAGCTGGTGATGTGGATGCACGCGAGCTTCTCGTGAATAGCAACATCCGGCTGGTCTGGTCCGTCGTCCAGCGCTTTATCAACCGCGGGTATGAGGCGGATGATTTGTTTCAAATCGGTTGCATTGGCTTATTAAAGGCCGTGGACAAGTTTGATCTTTCGTATGACGTGAGATTCTCGACTTATGCTGTGCCTATGATCATCGGGGAGATCCAACGGTTTTTACGCGATGATGGTACGGTAAAGGTCAGTCGATCGTTAAAAGAAACAGCGAATAAGGTACGACGCGCAAAGGATGAACTGTACAAGCAATTCGGCCGTGCACCCACGATCGCAGAGGTGGCGGAAGCGGTGGGAATCACACCTGAGGAGGTTGTCTTTGCGCAAGAAGCAAGCAGGGCACCTTCTTCCATCCATGAAACCGTCTTTGAAAATGACGGTGATCCCATCACACTGATTGACCAGATCGCGGATGAAGGTGTGAACAAGTGGTTTGAGAAAATTGCCTTGAAGGACGCGATCAGCCGATTGACCGAACGCGAGCAACTCATTGTCTATCTGCGCTATTACAAAGATCAGACACAATCCGAGGTAGCCGAGCGACTAGGGATCTCGCAAGTTCAGGTATCGCGTCTCGAGAAGCGCATTCTGCTGACGATCAAAGACCAAATTGAACACTAGCAACGGAACAACGACGATACTTTACAGGAAAACAACGTTACAAAATGGTCATAACCCTGTCAAGTAAACAAAAAGGACGAAAAGAAGCAACGGCCGTTTCCCTGAAATCCACGGGGGAGCGGCCGTTGCATTTCTCTGTCTTTACGTGTGCAAATATTTCCCATTCCCGAATAGGTTGGATGGTTTCACTAGGAACAAGGATGTACCAGTCGAAAGGCCTGCTACGGAACTACCTGTACGCGGACAGATGGAGCAATTGGGGAATGGTGGAAAATGTGAAGCCACTTTCGCTGAGCACTTCGATAATATAAGGTAATGCTTCAAGTGTCCCTTTTACCGTTTCGGTAGGACCTGCGCAATGCTGCAATACGATGGATCCGTCCCTCACATGGCCAAGTATGTTTTTGGCTACCTGAGGGCCAGTAAGCCCTTTCCAGTCCCAACTATCGATATCCCACAGAAGGATTTCATGATCAAGTGAAGTTACTTTTCTGACGATGTCATCATTCAAATCTCCGTATGGTGGGCGAAATAACCTCGTTTTCACACCTGCTACACGATCGATTTCTTCCGTTGTACGCAAAACCTGAGTCTGCACGTCAGACAAGGGCAATTGCGTCAAATTCGGATGATCCCAGGTATGATTGCCGATGATATGCCCTTCATCCTTGATGCGCCTTAGCATCTGAGGATTTCTCTGCACTGCTTTGCCAACACACATGAAGGTTGCGTGAATCCGATAGTCAGCTAACACATCGAGAATACGCGGTGTCCATATTTGATCCGGACCATCATCAAAGGTAAGGGCTACTGCTTTTGGCCTTCGTGAGATTGGGGTACTACGTTCCATTACGTTCTCTCCGTTTCATCATCCTCAATCTTAAGTAGTTGGTTTTCATAGATCGTATCAGAAGCTAGATTATTCCAGATTTTTAGTTGTTCGACTGAAACGCCGTACTTTTTAGAAATATTCCAAAGAGTGTCTTCTTGTTTAACAAGATGAGTACTTTCCTTTGGACCGTCTGTATGATCTTGAACTTCCTCTGGTACATCACTGACCGCCAAGGAGTCATCCACATAGATCATGTCAGAAGTAAGTTTATTCCAGCTTTTAATCTTCTCGACTGTGACTCCATATTGCTTGGCGATTTCCCAAAGCGTATCTCCCTTTTTTACATGGTGCATTGCAGGTTTCTCTTTTTCATCATTGTTATCTCCGTTGAGTTCAATTCTGTCTTCCATCGTCAATATCCCATCCTCCTGTAAGACGGTAATCATATGCTCGGCTCGATGGCGATAGGTAGCATTACTGACAGCGAGCCTGCCTTGCTCACGTATAGGTTTGCACTCTTCTGGATGATCCAAGTAGTGGCGGATTAAACGCAAAGTTTCTTCGGGTGAGGATGAAGCTACGAGGTCTTTACCGGGTGTGAACAATCGCCTGATCTCAGGCGTATCTAGGGTGAAGAGAAATCCGCCTGATCCCAGTATTTCGTAGGTTCTTTGGGTAACCTGATTCTTGTAATTCTGCAAGCCAATGATGATGTCAGAAGAACTGTAGACTTTATTTGCATCTGTATAAGGCAAATACCCGTACTGCCACTCCCGGGGGATGTCCACTCCCAGATACGGCTTCATTTTATCCCAGTCACGACCAAAAAAATTGATTCGTATCTGCGCCTGAAGCAGTGGACGAATCAGTGTATGGAGAGAGGTAAGCCGATAATGATCGGGATATTTTTCGAAAACATGGGGATAGGCATTCGCAACTACTGAAATGGTACTTCGGTATCGAGCCTGACTCTCCACCGGATGATGGACACTGCTATGATGGCCGAAGTCCATGTGTGCCGCTTTTATACCCAAGCTATTGTAATGCTTCACCCAGGAAGGAGAAATCGTAAAAACAAAATGAGGCATGACCATTCGAATCAATGGCAAAGAGAAGGTCACCGCAAAGGTCGGGTCTTCCGTAGCCCAGTAAACAAGCGGAATGTCCGTGGCATGAACGTATTTTTGGATCCAATTTTGTCGTTGAAAAGTGTGCTCTGGTCCCCAGCCCATCATGACGATCAAATGGGGCTGGAAATCAGCAATCATCTTCGGAATGTTTTCTTCGGTTAATGGACCTGAGACCTTGACTTGGTGCCCAGCATCACGAAATCCGTTAGGCAAACCGTGGATCCACATGGGGTGGCTTTCCAAAAACAAAACACGCATGTTTTCACCTCAGATGATGGAGTGCATTTTTCCCAATACCATATGCAGTAACTGACGGTCTGGAAACGCCTTTAATAGATGGGCTATCGTAATTTAGGCACGATCCAGCTTTGAAATCATCCTTAGTTTTTCTAAGGCACTCTGAATCAATCGTTGATTATTCGTTTCGATCCCATGAAGGAGCTTCCAAAAGCTCATGACTTTTAAGTAAAAGTCCGTAATGCGTCTGAAGAAAGCTTTATCAATGGGTGCACCGTAGTGGCGAATAACCTGGGCAGCAAATTCCTGGCCATATGCTTTGTGCAGACCAACAAAATCATAAGCTGGGTCTCCCACCCACATGGAGCCAAAATCAATGACTCCGGAGATGGCTCTTTGCCTGGAATTGTAAAGGATATGTGCTGGTTTAAAATCATTGTGCAAAAGACAAGGTGAAAAGTGAAAGGATGCGGAGTCGGACAAAAATCGGGTAAATACACGATCCGTCCAGGCAATTAGTTGAGGATCCATATAGGGATAACATTTTCTTTTAATGGTTTCATAATTTCTCTGCCACGTTTTTATCGTCCAGGAAGCCTCTATAGTGGATGGAAATTCATTTTCTATTGGAAAGGTGTGGAGAGCAGTCAAAAATTCCCCCAGTTGTTTGGCAACTAGCTCCTTTTGCTTACTTGATAATGAATGCAGCGCTCTGGGCGAGAGCGGGTCCCCTTTGATGAGAGGGTAACCAACATACGTAATTTCGTCTGTTGGACTCGACGCGTAAAGAAATTGAGGAATTGGTAAGGGGAGCGATGGACCTAAAGTTGGTAAAATTCGCTGCTCTATTTGTAAGGTTTTTTTTGCGCTGTCTGTGCGGGGAAAGCGGAAGACAATTCGTCCTCCTACGACGACTACAAGGTTGGACCATCCCGATTCATTTATGCTGATTGATTCTTTTGAAAGTGCAGAATGTCGCGTTTTAATTAGGGTAATCAACTTATCTATTAACAACAACGCATTCATCCCCTCGACTGTCAGCCTCGATGATACATCATATGACACCGTTAAATAATGGGAAGAGCACGTGTGCATGGGTGTGCTTATTTTTTGTGTAAGCACTGGAGTGGCCTTTGTAGGGTATGGCATTTGAGGAGGGGCACATACTAGCGAATACATGAGAGGTTTCCAAAAGGAGGGGATCATTTGAACGATCCGATGTTTTTGCGCCTGCGCAAAAGACTGGCGGTAAAGCCAGAAGCTCTCATCACGATGGGGGATGTCTGTCAGATTTACTGGAACGGAGAACGGGAAGAAGCGATCAGTAGAATGCCGATCTACCGAGTAAAGCCTGAGGACGGTAACCTTATCATTATTGATATCATGCAAGTGATTCAGCGACTGCGTTCGGCCTATCCAGAAGCAGATCTGGATATCCAGGGTTCTCCCCAAATCATTGTAGAGGTACTCAATCCGCGAAAGAAAGCAAATCTCGTTTTGGTGGCGCTTGTTTGGGTTTTACTCTTTGTTGGCTCCGGACTGGCTATCATGAACTTTCATACCGATGTGAGCATGATGCAGGTTCATCAGCGCATCTTTTATTTGATTACGGGTCAGGAGAGCAAACAACCGTTGTGGCTGCAAATCCCCTACTCAATCGGCATCGGAATGGGGATGATTTTGTTCTTTAATCACATCTTCAAGAAGAAGATCAATGAAGAGCCTAGTCCTCTCGAAGTGGAACTGTTTATGTACCAGCAAAGTCTTGATCAATATTACATCCAGCACGAAAACAAGGAAAACCAGCGGACGAAGACATGACGATTTGGATCGCGTTGCTGCTGGTTCTCGTTGGTTTGGGTGGCGGATTAGCAGTAGGGAGCGGACTGGTAGCGTTTATTACCGTGCTGGATATCATTCCGCGGTTGACTCAGCTGACCAACGCGCATCGCTATATTCGTGCTTTCGAATGGTCCTTAGTAATGGGGGCTCTCTTTTTTACGCTCATCGACTTTTTTCATTGGGGAGCGCATCTTCCCCTACTCATTACGTCTGTATACGGGCTGATGGCAGGCATTTTTGTGGGGACATTGGCAGCAGGATTAACAGAAGTGCTCAATGTGTTCCCCATTCTGGCTAAGCGTCTGCACATGGATGGGAAGCTGCTCTATTTGCTCATGGCTGTGGTATTCGGCAAAGTGACGGGATCGATCGTGCAATGGTTCCTGAACCTGTGAACTGGTAAATACCTCTATTCATAGGCAACTTTTGAAAAAGGAAGGATATAGATACGGATTGCATCATGGGCATTGAATCTGTGATAAAAAGGAGTGGAAAAATGGCGACCAAAGCAAAATCAAAACCCATTGGATCCATGCAAATGACCAAACAGATGTATAAGCAGGAAGCTTCCAAATACCAACCGAAGCGAAATGTCCTGCTCAACTCGATCCGCGCTTTCTGGGTAGGCGGGACCATTTGTTTGTTTGGGCAGGTCTTGCAGAACATGTACATTCACTTTTTTGGGTTTACGGAAAAGACAGCGAGCAATCCAACGGTCGCGACTCTGATTTTTATCTCTGTATTACTGACGGGGTTCGGTGTCTACGACAATATCGGCCAATATGCAGGTGCAGGGTCAGCCGTGCCGGTTACTGGTTTTGCCAACTCCATTGCAGCAGCGGCCATCGAGCATCGTAGTGAGGGCTTAGTCCTTGGGGTAGGCGGCAACATGTTCAAGCTGGCGGGTTCGGTCATCGTGTTTGGGGTAGTGGCTGCGTTTATCGCCGGCATTATCAAGACGTTGTTCAAAATGATCTTCTGAGGGAGGGAACTTTCGTGGAAAGCAAAAAGCAAGTGTCCCGGATCAATCGGCAAACTTGGCATTTCTCGCAAGACGTCCGCTTGCAAGCCTCCGCCGTATCGGTCGGTCCCAAAGAAGGAGAAGGGCCTTTGGCAGCGTTGTTTGACAAGATTCACGACGATATGTACGCAGGCCAAAAGACGTGGGAGGATGCAGAGCGGCAGCTGATGGAGGATGCCGTTACGACCGTTTTGCAAAAGGCGGGCATTACAGAGCAGGATGTGGATGTCATTCTTGCAGGGGATTTGCTTAACCAAAACATCACAACCAACTTTACTGCTGAGAAGCTGGCCATTCCTTTGCTGGGAATGTACGGGGCCTGCTCTACTTCGATGCTCACACTCTCCACAGCTGCGGCACTGGTCAACGCTGGGTATGCCAACAGGGCAATCGCAGCCTGCAGTAGTCATAACGCTACAGCAGAACGACAATATCGCTACCCAACCGAATACGGGGGACAAAAGCCTCCGACGGCACAATGGACGGTGACAGGCTCAGGAGCGGGCCTGGTGGGGATCGGGGGCACTGGACCGCGCATCACCTATGCCACAGTTGGGAAAGTAGTCGATATGGGCATCACGGACCCGTTTGATATGGGCTCAGCGATGGCGCCAGCAGCTGTTTCTACCCTACAGGCACATTTCAAAGACACGGGCCGTTCCCCACAGACGTACGACTTGATAGTAACTGGGGACTTGGCGTCTGTCGGTTATCCAATCGTCAAAGAGCTCATGTTACGAGATGGGTATCAGATGGATCAAGTGTATAACGACTGCGGGCTGATGATTTTTACCCCCGATCAGGACGTTTTTGCAGGGGCGAGCGGTTGTGCGAG
The DNA here is from genome assembly GCF_001420695.1 of Brevibacillus choshinensis. NCBI lineage: Bacteria > Bacillati > Bacillota > Bacilli > Caryophanales > Paenibacillaceae > Brevibacillus > Brevibacillus choshinensis. Next base: position 1,157,394 of record NZ_LJJB01000007.1, read on the forward strand.
CAGCGCAGTTGTTACCTATAGCTACATCATGGACCAATTACAGAAAGGTTTGCTGAAAAAAGTGCTCGTTTGTGCGACGGGAGCATTGTTAAGCCCGGTGAGCTATCAGCAAGGAAATTCCATTCCGTGCATCGCACATGCGGTCGCGCTAGAGGGAGGACAATGATGGAATACGTAATTGCGTTTGTTATCGGTGGTCTTGTTTGTGTCGTGGGCCAGCTTCTAATGGACGTAGGCAAGCTCACTCCGGCGCACGTTATGAGTACCTTGGTTGTGGCTGGAGTCGTGCTCGACTTTGTCGGCGTGTATGACAAATTCATTGACTTCGCGGGAGCAGGTGCGACTGTTCCGATCACGAGCTTTGGCCATTCTCTGTACCATGGGGCCATTGGCGAGGCTGAGCAGCATGGATTGATCGGTGTCGCTACGGGGATATTTGAAGTCACTAGCGCAGGGATCTCGGCAGCTATTGCATTCGGTTTTTTAGCATCGCTTGTTTTCAAACCGAAAGGGTAGTTGGCACGCAGTCAAAGGCGGTGAACGAAGATGGATCGACAGCAAAGAAAGGTAATCCTGGTGACAGACGGAGACCATATTGCTCAAAAAGTAGTCGAGACTGTCGCCCGAGAGTTGGGAGGCCGGTGCATTTCGCTGTCTGCCGGGAATCCGACGCCGCTTCGTGGTAGTCAAATGGTTGAGCTGATCAAAATGGCTCCACATGATCCGGTAATCGTTATGTTTGATGATAATGGTGACTTTGGAAGGGGGAGAGGAGAGCAAGCCTTAGAGTATGTAGTCAAGCATCCGGATATTGAGGTGATCGGTGCCATTGCAGTTGCTTCCAATACCCGTTTCGTCCAAGGCGCGATTGTCGCTTATTCTGTCGATAACCACGGACAGATCGTAGAAGAAGCAGTGGACAAGGATGGCTATGCGGACGAGGAACTGAAACATCGTATTTACGGAGATACCGTGGATATCCTGAACGCGCTTCAGGTACAGAACGTAATTGGCATCGGTGACATCGGGAAGATGGAAGGAAAAGACAGTCTGCAAAACGGGTGTCCGATCACCAGAATAGCCGTGCAATGGATATTGGAAAGGAGTGGAGAACATGACGCAGGTAACGGAAAAACGACGTCCCCTCTCAGACCGAGTCGATGAAAACAAGGAGTACCTAAACGATCGACTCGGAGTTGGTACCAGTTTTGATATTGGCGCCCACGAATTTTTCATAGGGAGCACCAAAGTGGTTCTGTATTACATAAATGGTTTCGCGGACAGCCATCTCGTCTCGCAAATTATGCGAGAATTGAACGACTTGCGTGGCCGGGATGTTCAAAACAACATCATTGATCACCTGTTCTACAAATACATCCCTTATTTCCAGCTGGAAAAAGTTAGCAAGACCGATGAGTTCATGGACAAACTGCTAGTCGGACAGATTGGGTTGATCATCGACCATTCTTCCGATGCGATCATCATGGATGCCAAAGTGCTGCCGGTACGCTCGCCACAGGAGCCAGATACCGAACGGATCGTGCGGGGAGCGCATGATGGTTTTACAGAAGTATTGGTCATAAATACCGTGTTGACCCGCAGGCGAATTCGTGACGAGCGGCTACGTTTTGAGATCATGCGGATCGGCGAACGTACAAAGACGGATGTAGCCGTTGCTTATTTGCAAGATGTGGCCAATGAAAAGCTCGTAGACACACTGAAGGAACGTCTGCAAAACATCCAAATCGACGGGATACCGATGGCTGAAAAGACGGTAGAAGAGTTTATAATCGGGAAGACGTTCAATCCGTTTCCCCTGGTGCGTTACACAGAACGGCCAGATGTAGCCGCCGTGCATTTGCTGGAGGGGCATGTACTCATTTACGTTGACAATTCCCCCAGCGTGATGATTACGCCATCAACCTATTTTCACCATGTCCAGCACGCGGAGGAGTATCGGCAAACGCCAGTCGTCGGAGCTTATCTTCGCTGGGTTCGCTTTTTTGGCATCTTTGCTTCCATTTTTGTCCTACCGATCTGGCTGCTCTTGGTTATGCATCCGTCTATGATTCCGGAACCGCTCCATTTTCTAGGGATTAAAGACAAGGGAAGCATTCCCCTTCTCGCCCAGTTTTTAATGGCGGAGGTCGGTCTCGACTTGATGCGGATGGCGGCAATTCATACACCTGCTCCATTGTCCATAGCCATGGGCTTACTCGCAGCCACTTTGGTCGGTGACATAGCGATCAAGGTAGGCTTGTTTGCGCCAGAGGTCATCCTCTATCTCGCTATAGCTGCCGTCGGGATGTATGCGACTCCCAGCTATGAATTGAGTCTTGCGAATCGGTTGGTTCGCATCTTCTTGATCCTGATGGTCGGTTTCTTCTCGACGCCGGGATTGATGATCGGCTTCACCGTGGTTTTGGTTGGACTTGCCACGACCCGATCTCTCGATACACCCTATTTGTGGCCGTTCATTCCGTTCAACTATAAAGCATTCAAGGATATCATGGTCAGGATCGCGGCTCCGAGTAAAAATAATCGGCCGAGTATTGTCCGATCGCAAAATAGTTCAAGGCAATAATATTCTGAAAACGTCGGTCAACACCCATTGTCAAATGAACGTCCATGTAGTAAATTGGATGGGAAGCCTTACGGAGCTTGTTATGTTCGGCAACTGACTTTTGGTCGGTTGCCTTTCTCTATAGGAAAATAACGTATAAAATGATCCGGTGCAGACGATTGGGGAGGAAAGAAACATGTTTTTACACGGGACAAGTCGAGTAAACGAGCTAGGTAATCTGGAGATCGGTGGCTGTGACACGACGCAACTGGCAACACAATACGGGACACCACTCTACGTATACGATGAAGCACAGATTCGCAGTAAGTGCCGTGATTTTGTTGAGGCGTTCCGTACATCCGGCTTTGCCTTTCAGGTAGCCTACGCGAGCAAGGCTTTCTGTACGATGGCGATGTGCAAGCTGGTCGAAGAGGAAGGCCTTTCTCTCGATGTCGTATCGGGTGGAGAACTGTACACAGCCATGCAAGCGGGTTTTCCAGTAGACCGGATTCACTTCCATGGCAACAACAAATCCTTGGATGAAATCGTAATGGCTCTCGACGCCAAGATTGGCTGTTTTGTCGTGGATAATTTTTATGAGCTGCACTTGCTTGATCAACTGGCTGCAGAGCGCGGGGAAAAGGTGTCTGTCCTGCTCCGAGTCACTCCAGGTGTAGAGGCTCACACACATGAGTACATTTCTACGGGTCAGGTAGACTCAAAATTTGGATTTGATGTGAAACATGGGCAAGCATTGGAAGCGATGAGATTTTCCTTTGAAAGCAATCATCTTCATTTATTAGGTGTACACAGCCACATCGGTTCGCAAATTTTCGAAACCGAGGGCTTCCTAGTCGCAGTGAGAAGACTGACCGAATTGCTAGGGGAAGCAAAAGACGCATTTGGCTTCTTACCCGAAGTATTAAACGTTGGAGGCGGTTTTGGTATCCGCTATGTAGAGGGAGATACACCGCAACCAGCTGAAACTTATATTAAAGCGATCACGGACGCGGTGCGAGAAGAGTTGAATGCTCGTGAGATTCCACTGCCGGAGCTTTGGATCGAGCCAGGCCGTAGTATCGTCGGAGATGCAGGTACTACCTTGTATCGAATTGGATCGAACAAGGAAATTCCAAATGTGCGCAAATACATCGCGGTAGATGGCGGCATGACCGATAACCTGAGACCAGCCTTGTATCAAGCGGAATATGAAGCAGCGGTTGCCAACAAGATGAACGAGCCTGCTACAGAATTGGTTTCGATTGCCGGCAAATGCTGCGAATCGGGCGATATGCTGATCTGGGATGTGAAGCTTCCAGCTACAGTCTCAGGAGACATTTTGGCTGTGCCAAGCACAGGTGCTTATGGCTATTCGATGTCAAACAACTACAACCGCATCGCTCGACCTGCTGTTGTTTTTGTAAAGGACGGAGAAGCGGAATTGGTTGTAAAGCGTGAGAGCATTGCAGACGTTGTCAGTCACGACCTGCTGCCAAAGCGAGCACAATTACAGCGATAAAAATCAAATAGGTTCAGCCTCCCTGGATATCCCGGGGAGGTTTTTTTAGGTCCTTTGTGCTATTTTTTATCAATCCTCCATATCCCTTTTACAAAAAATTAACGCGTAACTGCCATAATGGGGAATGGCGAGGAGGAAAGATTCACCATGTGGTCGACGCTCATGCATCGGTTTGGGCGCTTCCCCTTTTTCACACTGGATAAACGGCAATGGATGAAAAATGTCATCAGCCAAGAAGTGGAAAAAGGGCGCAGCGTAGTCATGTTTTATGTGGATATAGTCAAGCTGACAGAAGTGGAGAACCGCTACGGGGATGTAATTGCCAAGCGGGTGCTTCATATTTTCGAGAGGATTATGCCAGCCGTATCTCGTCATGTATTTGAAATCAGGGGGAAAATCCTCGCGATCCAAAAGCTGTGGGGCGATGATTTTGCCATATATGTGTCTTTTAGTGGCACTGTGAATGAAGAGGATTGCCGAATGCTATCCATTCATTTTCAGGAACAGGCGGAAAAGCAATTAAATCGGCAGGTGAGCTTTGTTAATCGAGAGGAACTACGTGTTCATATTGGTTATGCAAGTCTGCCGGGGCAAGATATTGTTAAGGAAATGTACATGTCCGTAAAACGCGCCGTCCATATGGCTAAGTACGGGATTACGTCAGAAAAATATACGAATGTCACTCAATTTCATAAGTTGCTTGCGGAAGAGAACGTTCATATGCACTTCATGCCGATCATTCATTTACCCGATGGGGAGACGTTGGGCTGGGAAGCATTGGCGCGCGGACCTATAGATAGTCCGTTTGCCACTCCGTCCATGCTGTTCAATTATGCGGAGGAGACAGATACAGTATTTCGACTGGAGCACATCTGTCGGAAACGAGCATTAGAGCAATTGCGTTACCTGAAGCCACATCAAAAGCTGTTCATCAATCTGGACCCACGTGCCATCGATGATCCCTTTCTTTTGCGCGGTGAGGTGTTTTCCTTATTTGAGCATTACGGATTGAATCCCCACAATGTTGTGTTTGAAATTACGGAACGTCATGCGATTTCGAATTACACGGTTTTTCGCAAGATCATTGAGGAGTACCGGAAAAAAGGCTATCTCATCGCTGTTGATGATGCAGGAGCCGGGTATTCCAGCCTGGAGTCTATTACCGAAATTTATCCCGATTTTATCAAATTAGATATGTCGCTCATTCGTAATGTGGATGTAGACCCTATCAAGCAAGCCCTGCTGGAGACGTTCGTTCAGTTCGCGGATAAGGTGAGCTGCAAAATTATCGCGGAAGGTATTGAGACTCAGAGAGAACTGGAGACGTTGATGGAAGTAGGCGTCACATACGGGCAAGGATATTTTCTGGGGCGACCAGATAAAGGGATGACACACGTCTCTGGTCAGGCGATGAATTTTCTCGGCTTTATGCAAGAAAAGCGAACGAGCGAACAGGGAGAGCCTTTGATCTTTACGCCAGCGATGTCAGAAATCTTGGCGAAGACCATCTGTGTGGAAAAACATGCAAAAGTGCGTCGCGTGCACGAAATATTCGAGCAGAATCAACGAATTGAAAGCATCGTTGTGTTAGAGGAAGGGGAGCCGATTGGCCTGATCATGCGGTTTCAGATCTATCAAATATTGGGGGGGCAGTACGGAATCGCTCTCTACTATGAGCGCCCCATTTCACAGATCATGAATGCCAATCCGCTCACGGCCTACAAAGATGACAAGCTGGACGAGGTAGCACGACGTGCCATGGCACGGGATACCTATCATCTGTACGACGTGGTGATCATCACTGGGGAAGAAAACGAATACATCGGGATCGTAACGGTGCAAAGTCTGTTGGATAAAATGGCTTCCATCAAGCTGGAGATGGCGACCTCTGCAAATCCTTTGACTGGTCTGCCCGGGAATGTACAGATTGAGCGCGAATTAAACAAGCGAATCAAGCAGCGGGAGTCGCAGCTGGTCATCTATTGCGATTTGGATCGTTTTAAGTGGTTCAACGACCGGTACGGGTTTGAAGTCGGGGATCAAATCATCGTCAGAACAGCGAACCTATTGAAGGAAGCGGTCAAACATTACGGGAGCACGTCCGATTTTGTCGGGCACATTGGAGGGGACGACTTCATCGTCATTACCCAAGCGAGCTGCGCACAGGAACTGATCTCCTTTTTATTGGATGCCTTCTCCCCATATTTTGCTGATATTTATGAGAAGCGGCGCATGGGCGACGGATCTGTTCTTTCCATGTCCATGGCAGGTGTTCGTCTCATCGCAGGCAAGTACGAAAATGTGGAGGCGATTGCCGAGAGGGCGGCACATGTGAAAAAGCTGGCGAAAGAGCAGGCAGGCACTGTGTTCCTCGACGATTGGGAATTCCGTTCAGATGAAGTGCATCAATCTCAGGTATAAGTTGGACGGCGTCCCTTACGCATGGTAAAATGGGTACGTTAACTTTACCAGGTCTGGAGGCTTACATAATGAAAAAAGCGCATATCACCATGGAAAATGGTAACCAAATCGAGCTGGAGCTGTTTGATCAAGAAGCTCCTGGCACCGTAGCCAACTTCGAAAAACTGGCAAACGAAGGCTTCTACAACGGTCTGGCGTTTCACCGCGTGATCCCAGGATTCGTAGCACAAGGTGGCTGCCCTTATGGAACAGGTACTGGCGGCCCTGGATATACCATCAAATGTGAAACGAAAGGCAACCCGCACAAACATCTGCGTGGCGCTCTTTCCATGGCACATGCAGGTAAAGACACTGGCGGAAGCCAATTCTTTATCTGCTACGATTCCTTCCCGCATCTCGACGGCGTACATACTGTATTCGGTAAAATTACATCCGGTATGGAGCATGTGGATGCAATCAAGCAAGGCGAGAAAATGGGTACTGTAAAAGTAACAGCTGAATAAGATGGCACGAACCAAAACACTGGCGAATCATTTCGTCAGTGTTTTTATTTGCCTGCTAAGGCGTGCGTGAGAAGGCTTGTAAGCATATCCAACTGCTGGTATTCTAGAAATTAGACGATTTTTTTGAGGAGGAACCAATGGATCTTTTTCATTTTGATTGGAAGACTGTGCCGTTTCGCATGATCGCGTTCGTCATCGCTTTCTCTTTGCATGAATGGGCACATGCTTTTGTTGCCTGGAAGCTGGGTGACAATACAGCCAAGGATGAAGGGCGCTTGACTGTAAATCCGATTCCCCATATCGATCCGTTCGGCTTGATCTTGATATTGTTTGGACCGTTTGGTTGGGCCAAGCCAGTGCCGATTAACCCGCTGCATTTTCGCGGCAACAAGCGGCTAGGGATTGTGTACGTGTCCGCTGCTGGACCGCTGATTAATTTGGTACTAGCTATCTTGTTTTCTGTGTTGTACATCGTGGTGGGACATACAGGCGCATTGGAAGGAATGAATGAAAAATGGGCGTATGCGATTGAAATCACGATGGAGTTTTGTATTGTGATCAACGCTGCCTTGTTTGTGTTCAACCTACTACCGATCGCTCCATTAGACGGATACAAGATATTACGTTTCCTGTCCCCACGACGTTGGGATCGATTCTTTTACAATTTGGAACTCTATGGTCCGTGGATTTTGTTGTTGCTTATTTTTATTCCGGGTGTCAGCTCTACCATTTTCGGAATACCACTTGGATTTATCATTACGTGGGTACAAGAAATAGCAGTGCGGATCGTTACACTGTTCGTATAAAGGAAACGAGGGACTACCTGTGGCTTACAGCATCAAACTGGATTCCTTTGAGGGACCGCTCGACCTGTTACTCCATCTGATCGACAAGGCCGAAGTGGACATTTACGACATTCCTATCGCGGAAATAACCGAGCAGTATCTGGCGACGATTGATACGATGCAGGAGCTGCAGCTGGATGTAGCGAGCGAGTTTGTCGTTATGGCGGCGAGTCTCCTCTCGATCAAAAGCAAGATGCTGCTGCCGAAAAAAGAGGAGCACGTCTTTCAGCAGTTTCTCGATATGGATGTCGAAGAGATTGACCCGCGGGAAGAGCTGGTGCAGCGTCTTTTGGAGTATAAACGATACAAGATGCTCGCGGAGCGTCTGCGTGAAATGGAAATTGGGCGAAAACAAGTGTACACGCGTCCTGCTGAGAATTTGTCACCTTATGTGAAAGAAGAGGATCATACCGTCAAGGACGTGACGCTCTATGATCTGATCTCCGCCTTGGAAAAACTGGTGAAGAAGGTCAATGACAAACAGCCGATCACCAAAGTATCTAGGGACGAAGTATCGATCAAAGACAGGATGTTCGAAATCCGTCAACTCGTGCGTGTAGGGGGAGGAATGGTTCGCTTCTCGCAGCTATTTACACGAGGAGCGACTCGAACCGAGATCGTGACGAGCTTTCTTGCCCTCTTGGAGCTGATGAAAGCAAAAGAAATTACGTGTATCCAAAATCAATTGTTTCAGGACATCATGATTTGTGACAACACAACGAAAGGAGCCCCTGAGGATGGACTATGACAAGCTGAAAGGCGTCATTGAGGGCTTGTTGTTCATTTCGGGCGATGAAGGCATCGATGCCAAGGAAATTAGTGAAATCACCGAGGTATCGGAAGAAGAAGTCATCGACTTGATTGAAGACATGAAAGCAGATTTTCGCCGAGCGGGCAGAGGGATTCAGATCGTGGAGGTCGCACGTGCTTACCAGCTGACGACACTGCCCGAGCACGTTCCTTTTTTTGAGCGCTTGGCGAGCTCACCCAGTCAATCTACGCTTTCTCAGGCCGCGCTGGAAACATTGGCGATCATTGCGTATAAACAGCCTTTGACCCGTTCGGAAATCGAGGAAATTCGTGGAGTGAAATGCGAAAAAGCTCTTAACACCCTGCTATCCAAGCAGTTAATTCGTGAAGCTGGCCGAGCAGAAGGAATTGGGCGTCCGATCTTGTACGCGACAACCAAGGACTTTTTGGAACACTTTGGCTTGCGGGAATTGGCGGATCTGCCGGAACCACCCGTCAATCTGGACATCGAAGAAGCGCGTATGGAAGCATCCGCTCTTTTCGGAAAGTCAGAAGAACCAACCAACGACTAGACACGTTGGGACAGTTTTTCGTACTAACAGACGACTCGTCCCCATATACATGGTACAAACCTGTGCATCGTTGTATTTTGTAATGGGGAGGACGTTTATGAAAGTGCGAAAATTACTGTCCGGCGTGCTCGTCGTTTTTCTTTTTATACAGGTCCTATTGTTTCCCACCACTGATGCCCGAGCAGCTGCGTCAGCTCCAGGATTGTCTGCGGAAAGTGCAGCGTTGATCGATGTGGCGAGTGGACGGATCCTGTACTCAAAGAATGGGACGAAAAAAATGAGGATTGCCAGTCTGACCAAGACGATGACGGCGATCGTGGCCATCGAGAGTGGAAAATTGAATGAGGTAGTGACGGTGCCGCCAGAGGCAGTCGGTGTCGAAGGCTCCTCTATTTACTTGAAGAAAAATGAAAAACTGACGCTGGAAGAGTTGTTGTACGGGTTGATGCTGCGTTCTGGAAATGATGCAGCCGTGACGATTGCGACGCATGTAGGAGGGTCACTGCCTGGTTTTGTGTACATGATGAATGAAAAAGCCTCGTTGATCGGAATGAATCATACGAATTTTACTAATCCGCATGGACTCGATGACAGCAATATGCACTATTCCACTGCGGAAGATATGGTCAAACTTTCCGCCTATGCCCTGCGAAATCCGGTGTTTCGGCAAATCGTTTCTACCAAGGTAAAGGACATTTCGTGGGAAGGTGAGCAATGGGACAGACGCCTGCTCAATAAAAATAAAATGCTTCACCTATACAACGGAGCAGATGGCGTAAAGACGGGCTATACCAAGCTAGCGAAGCGCTGTCTGGCATCCTCAGCTACACGTGACGGGCGGCAATTGGCTACGATCACCTTGAATGCCTCGGATGACTGGAGCGACTCTGCCAAACTAATGGACTGGGGCTTTGCCAACTTTCCCATGAAAGAAATCGTGAGTCAAAAGGAAAATGTGAAGCCAGATACACCCATCACATTGGAAGCGGGCACTCAACTCGTTACGATGAATGCGTTTCGCTATCCGTTGCAGCAATCAGAAGCGGATGAAGTTCACAAGCGAATTGTATTAGGAGAATCTATCATTAATGGAAAAATGAACGGCAAGCTGGTCGGATTTATGCAGATATACTTAAAAGAAAACATGATCGGCCAGGTACCGCTATTGGTAAACGTGGATTCGCCTGCATCGACCCAACCACAAGCCAGTGGCCGAACTTTCTGGCATCACTTTTGGGAGATCGTGGCGGGAGGGATGTGGAGTGCTTAACGCCATCTGGCTCGCATTGATCGTCATCAGCATAGCAGTGGCTGCCATCAACGGTAGGATGGAAGTCATCAACCAGGCTGCCTTTGAAGGGGCCAAGACAGGGGTGACGGTGTGCTTTGGACTCTTGAGCATTCTCGCCTTCTGGATGGGGCTCATGCGCATCGCTGAAAAATCGGGATTGCTGGAGCTGCTGGCACGTGCTCTATCACCCATTATTCAATTGCTGTTTCCGGATGTCCCCAAAGGACATCCTGCGATCGGCTACATTCTGTCGAATATGAGTGCAAACCTTCTGGGACTGGGGAATGCAGCGACGCCGATGGGACTAAAGGCGATGGAAGAGCTGCAAAAACTGAATGCAGACAAACAGGTTGCGTCACCTGCGATGTGTACACTGCTCGCCATTAACACGGCGAGCATCACCATTATTCCGACAACGATGATTGCGATCAGGATGCAATACGGCTCCGTCAATCCGGTGGAAATCGTTGGAACGACCTTACTCTCATCCTTTGGAGCTACGATTGTCGCACTTTTCATTGATCGCTGGTACCGTTACCGCCATACAAGACGTCACAGATAGGGGGAAACCGCATGTACCAATGGGTATCCCTGATTTCTCTTTGGGCCATTCCCATTACGATTGCTTTTGTGCTACTCTATGGTTGGCGAAAGCAGATTCCTGTATATGAGACCTTTGTGGACGGGGCAAAAGGTGGACTGACGACGACAATCCGCATTCTGCCACACTTGATTGCCATGATGGTAGCAGTGACCATGTTCAGAGAATCAGGTGCCCTCGAGCTTCTCCTTGGGATGATAAGACCCGTTCTTGATTTTCTACACTTTCCAGAAGAACTGGTTCCACTCGCTTTGTTACGGCCTTTGACGGGGACAGGGTCACTGGCAATCGCGACAGACCTGATCGCTCAATACGGACCCGATTCTTTTCTGGGAAGACTGGCAGCGACAATGCAAGGAAGTACTGATACGACGTTATACGTATTAACCGTCTACTTTGGGGCGGTTGGGATCCGCAATTCTGCCTATGCGCTAAAGGTGGGTCTCTGGTCTGATCTGGCAGGAGTCATTTTCTCCCTGCTCATCGTGACGTACGTCTTTTCGTGAGGCACCCAAATAGATTGACTCGGAAAAACTTCCTCAAGGCGGGGAAGTTTTTCCCTTTTTCTTGTCCACACTGTTAAGAATGGGTATGATGTTGTAGAGGTGATCCATGGATGGAACGATTACAAAAAGTGCTAGCACACGCAGGAGTCGCCTCTCGTCGCCATTGTGAAGAGTTGATCGTACAAGGGAACGTCCAAGTAAATGGCAAAGTGGTACGAGAATTGGGGACAAGGGTTGACCCGCAGGTTGACAAGATTTTAGTAAATGGTCGACCGATTCGTACCGAGCAACCGATCTATCTGATGCTATACAAGCCTACAGGCGTTATCACAAGTGTCTCAGATCCACGTGGTCGGCGCGTTGTTACTGACTTGCTAAAAGGGATAAAAGAGCGGGTGTATCCGGTGGGACGACTGGACTATGACACTTCTGGCCTGCTTTTATTGACCAACGATGGCGAACTGGCGAATCGACTGGCACACCCTAGCTATGAGATTGATAAAGTGTACCGTGCCTGGGTGAGGGGAGTGCCTAGTCAGGATAAGGTGAAGAAGCTGGCAACGGGAATTCAACTGGAAGATGGGTTGACTTCACCAGGAGAAGCCAAATTGTTGAAGTCTACCCCGACCAAGGAAAAGGCTTTGGTAGAACTAACGATTCACGAAGGCCGAAATAGGCAAGTTCGACGAATGTGTGACGCAATCGGTCACCCGGTCATTACCCTGGAGCGTATCCGACTCGGTTTTTTGACATTAGAAGGATTACAGCCGGGACAGTACCGTCCGCTGACGAGCACGGAAGTAGAAAAACTGAAGCAAGGACTCGTCCAGAATCGGAAGAGCAGACCGCGCTCTCGTTGATTCGTTCAAAATCTGTTCATAAGTTAGGCGCTGCCGGAAAAACTAGGAACGCTATAATAGAAAGGAAAAACGTTGCAATTCTATTAGTGGTAGATGGGAGTTAGGGCAACATGAACAAAAGCAATCGTACATACATCCGAGTGGCCGTGCTAGGTCTCTTGCTCGTGGCACTTGTCTTTGCTCTCTATTCCAGCTTTGTTAAGGATCCGAACGCTGTGAAAGTAGGGAGATCTGCACCGAATTTCAGCTTGCAGCAATTGAATGGACCTGAATTGGCTCTAGGTGACTTGAAGGGGAAGGGAGTCATCCTTAACTTCTGGGGAACTTGGTGTGAGCCCTGTAAAAAGGAAATGCCGGCCTTGCAACAGCAGTACAACCAGTTCAAAGATAAGGGACTAGTCGTCCTTGGCGTCAATATTGGCGAGTCGCCTGTAGCTGTTGAACCATTCGTTAAACAATTTGGCGTCAACTTTCCTATTCTCTTGGACAGTGAATCCCAAATTACAAAGCTGTATCGAATTGGACCGATCCCGACTACTTTTTTTATTTCACCAGACGGGGACGTAGAAGAAATCTTCATTGGTCAATTAAATGAAGCCATGATCACAGAGAAAGTGAAGAAAATCTTGCCGTAAGTGAGGATCAATATGGATCAGCGAAAATGTGAATGTGGACATACCAATCCCGTTGGGACGCTGCTCTGCGAATCTTGCGGCAAGCCGCTAGACATTGAAGTAGTGGAGCAGTCAGATTTTCCGGATATGCGCTATGAAGGGATGGCGCGCCGTTCCCAGACCTACACGAAAAAAGTAATTGACCGAGTCTGGAACTGGTTTTCTTCTGTCAAAATTGCAATCGGTATCATTATTGTTATTTTGATAGCATCTGCTGTGGGAACCATCTTCCCGCAACAGCAGTACATACCTGTACCTGTACCAACTGAACCCGATGTCGCTCGTTTCTATACGGATACATACGGACAGCTGGGTACGATTTACTATGGTTTAGGCTTTCACAATTTGTATTCTTCCTGGTGGTTTGTGACGCTTTTGGTCATGCTTGGGACATCTTTGGTAATCTGTAGTCTCGACCGTGTCATTCCTTTATACAAAGCGCTTACAAAACCGCGACTCAATCAGCACAAATCCTTTTTGAAGGGACAAAAGCTGTTTGCTGAAGGACCGATGCCTGAGGGTTCTAGTCAGGAAGAACTGCTGAGAATGGCTGCGGAAACCCTCCGGAAGAAGGGGTATCGGATCTTCTCGACCGATCGTGCGTTAATGGCTGAAAAAGGTCGGTTTAGCCGTTGGGGACCCTATATCAACCACATCGGTCTTATTCTCTTCTTGATTGGTGTGCTGATGCGGAGTATTCCAGGTTTCTTTATGGACGAATATGTATGGGTGCGGGAAGGACAGACCGTCGCCATTCCAGATACACCGTATTACGTCAAAAACGTTTCGTATCACACGGAGTACTGGTCGGAAAGTGAAATGCCTGAACAGCTTGATTTAAAAGGTGGCGTCATTCCAAAGAGTTTTCAGACAGATGCCATTTTGTACCTAAACAAAAACGCTGACTTGCCTGGGGCGAAACCAGAATTGGTTGAAGTCAAAAACGGTCCCATCGTTGTGAATCATCCGATGGAACACGAGAGTCTCTATCTTTATCAATCAGGTGTACAAGAAATGCAGCTAGGCGCTCTCAATTTCAACTTGGTTGATCTGAAGAACGGAAACAAAGAGTTGGGTCTAATCAAGATCGATCTGTACAACCCGCCAAAGGAGCAGGATCTCGGTAATGGAGTCAAAGTTCGTACGTTGGACTATTTCCCTGATTTTATTATGGGGAAAGACGGCAAACCGGCGACTCAAACGAACCTGCCAAAGAACCCGATGGTAGCGATAGAGATCATGGGAGAGAACGGAAATCTCACTGAGAAAATGGTGTACGTGGAAGGTACGATCATCACCCAGAAAACAGATCCACGATATGGCCTCGTCATCAGAAAACCGGACTTGATCGACATCACTGGGTTAAATGTTCGAATGGATAAAGCCGTACCATTGATCTACTTCGGTTCTTTTATTTTCATGATCGGAGTAGCGATGGGCTTATTCTGGCAACACAGACGCATTTGGGTCCAGTTCCAGGAAGATAACGTGCTGCTGGCAGGACATACCAATAAAAACTGGTTTGGCTTGCGAAGAGAAGTCGATGGGCTCATCGAACATACGAAATTGCCATTGACTATCGAAGAAAAAACAAAGGCGTAAAAGCTTCAAGGAGGGACACATGCGTGCAGTACATCCAATTGAGTGACTGGTTATTGGATATTGCGTTTCTGCTCTACGTGCTCTCGTCCATCGTATTCGTCGTAGCAATGACGGGGAAGAACTGGGCGGGGCGCGACCCCAAGCAACATGAAACGCGTTTTGGACGAATCGCCTACTGGCTGGCGGTGATTGGTTTTATCGCACAGACCGGTTATGTTGTGACTCGCTGGATCGGAGGCGGACACAGCCCGACTAGCAATATGTTTGAGTTCATGGCATTCTTGGACTTCTGTATAATTCTTGCCTATCTAATTATTTACCGGATTTACAAGCTCACAGTTATCGGGGCTTTCGTTTTACCACTAGGCGTTATCATGCTGGCGTACTCCTATGTATTCCCGGCAGAAGTTACACCATTGATTCCGTCCTTGCAAAGCTATTGGTTGCATATTCATGTGACCACAGCAGCACTGGGTGAGGGGATTTTGGCAGTAGGCTTTGCTGCGGGACTGATGTATTTGATCCGTACCGTGCCTCAAAATGTTTCTACCAGAAGCACGAAATGGCTAGAGGTTGTACTCGCTGTAGTACTGATGTTGGTTGGCTTCATCGGGATGGAATCGACATTTGCCCGTTTGGATCAAAAGACCGTATTTGAAATGAACAAAGAAACGAAAAATGCAATGGGGCAGATGGAAAAGCTGCAAGCCGAATACACCATGCCAGCCATCGTCGCTCCTGCTGACTCTACGATTATCAAGCAAGGGCCGATGTCACCGCTGTTTACCGCTCCTTCCTGGATGGAAGGGAAAGATGCAGCTCGTAAATTGAACACGATGCTGTGGTCTGTCATTACGGGTGTGGTGCTGTACGGTGTCTTGCGTCTCCTTTTCCGCAAACGTCTGGGCGCGATCATTCAGCCGTCCGTTGACGGGATTGATCCAGAGCTGTTGGATGAGATCAGCTACCGCGCAATCAGTATTGGCTATCCGGTATTCACACTGGGTGCACTGATTTTCGCCATGATCTGGGCGCAAGAGGCATGGGGCCGCTTCTGGGGTTGGGACCCAAAAGAAGTGTGGGCACTGATTGTCTGGCTGTTCTATAGTGCGTACTTGCACTTGCGACTTTCACGTGGATGGATCGGCGCCAAGTCTGCTTGGATGTCCGTCATTGGTTTTGTTATCATCTTGATTACACTCGTCGTAGTCAATCTGGTTATTGCTGGTTTGCATTCCTACGCAGGTGTGTAATAAATCCTAGAAAAAAGCTGGTCTTGATACCAGCTTTTTGGACTATCATCCATCGGTTATAAGAAATCAAATGGGTAAGAGGTGTTGGGCATGGAGAAATTGGCACGTATCCTTGTAGTGGATGACGAAGAACGCATCCGCCGTCTGCTGAAAATGTATTTGGAAAGAGAGAACTTCCTGATCGATGAGGCAGATAATGGAGAACAGGCAGTCGAAATGGCAGTAGGTAGCGATTACGATATCATCTTGCTCGACCTGATGCTACCAGGTATGGACGGAATCGAAGTCTGTCAACGCATCCGAGAATTCAAGGCTACCCCAATTGTAATGTTGACTGCAAAAGGGGAAGAAACCAACCGAGTCCATGGTTTTGAAGCAGGAGTAGATGATTATGTTGTGAAACCGTTCAGCCCAAGAGAGGTCATGTACCGCGTAAAAGCAATCTTGCGCCGTTCTTCGGCTACAGCTTACTTAAAAACAGAGACCTTTAACAGTCATTCCGTACTCGTTTTCCCTGAGCTGACGATTGATCATGACGCGCATAAGGTCATCGCAAGCGGTCAAGAAGTGAGTCTCACACCAAAAGAATATGAGCTGCTGCACTATCTGGCGCTCTCGCCTGATAAAGTGTTTACGAGGGAAGAACTGCTTAAGGATGTTTGGCATTACGAGTTTTTCGGAGATTTGCGCACGGTAGATACACACATCAAACGTTTGCGTGAAAAATTAAACCGCGTCTCTCCACAAGCTGCAAATATGATTGCCACTGTGTGGGGCGTCGGCTACAAACTAGAGGTGCCAAAATAAAGTGGACGTCTTTTTTCGCAGTGTTGTAGGAAAGCTATGGATGACCATTATTGCCTTGTTCGCTCTGGTCTTGACGATTTTCAGCTTGCTCATTGTGCAATCCTTCGACAGCTTTTATTCCAACCGACAAACCAAAAACTTGCAGGAGCTAGCTGAAGGCTTGTCGAGTGGGTTGTCCGCAAGTGAAAATATACAAGGTGCATTGGAGATGGCAGCTACTTTTGGCGTAGTGCATCATACCGGAATGGTGGTCTTGGACGATCAGAAAAATGTGGTGGGAAAGAGTGAAGGAAAAGGACTTCCCGCCATTCCGGTGAATGAGCTGCTAGCTACACCTGAGTTGAAGCTGCAAGACGCCTTAGCAGGCAAACATCCTGCGCCCCAACGACTTTATTTGCCGGTAGGCTCCGGTGATCAAAAAAATCCGAGTGCAAATGTACAAATTATAGTAGTAGCCGTGCCAATGGAATATTCCGTTGGAAAGCATGGGTCGGTCGTCATGTACCAGGCGATCGAAGATTTTGATGATACAGTGAACGAAGTCCGCTTTCTTATTTTTGTAGTTGGCGTAATTGCTTTTGTCTCTACAACAGTATTCGCATTCTTCCTCTCGTCGAGAATCACGATCCCTCTGCGTCAGATGAAGGAAACGGCTCATCGGATTGCAGAAGGGGATTTTCATGCCGAGATCCCGATCCGAACGGCTGATGAAACAGGGGAGTTGGCGGCTTCGTTTAATACGATGGCCACGAGACTCAATCAACTGGTGGATGCTTTGTCCAAAGAGAAGGAACAGCTGGCGATTGTACTGCGAAGCATGGTGGACGGCGTCGTGATGTTAGATGCGGAAGGCAAGATTGCCTTGACGAACCCTCCCGCAGAGCGATTTTTACGAGATTGGAAGTTTCAGTACTCCGATGAGGCTGTACCACTGTATTCGATCTATCAGCAGGTCGTGCAGACGGGTCAAGAAGTCACGGAAGACATTCCTTTGCAAGGGCGGATATGGACGCTCGTTATGGTACCTGTAAACGACCGTGAACAAATCCGTGGAGCCGTAGCAGCCTTGCGTGATATGACACAGGAGCGCAAGCTGGACAAAATGCGTAACGACTTCGTGGCCAATGTTTCTCATGAACTGCGAACACCGCTTTCTATGCTTCAAGGCTATAGCGAGGCGATCGTGGACGATATCGTAACAACTCCGGAAGAACATAAAGAGCTTGCCCAAATCATTTATGACGAATCAGTCCGGATGACCAAGCTCGTCAATGAATTATTGAGTTTGGCGAGGATGGAAGCAGGGCATGTGGAGTTGTTCCGAGAAACGCTGGAGCTGCGTCCGTACATGGAAAGGATTCAGCGGAAATTTACGAATTTGGCGAGGGAGCGGGATATACAACTGCTTCTGGAAATATCGACCTCTCACAGTACGGTAAACATTGATCCGGATCGAATGGAACAAGTGTTGACCAATCTCATTGACAATGCACTACGGCATACGCCAAGCAAAGGAAGCGTGACGATACGTGCTCGCGGCGATAAAACTTTGCTACTTGAAATCAGCGATACGGGCAGTGGTATCCCTCAGGAAGATCTGCCGTTTGTTTTTGAACGCTTTTATAAAGCCGACAAAGCGCGGACGCGTGGTCGGGTAGGTGGCACAGGTCTTGGTCTGGCAATAGCCAAGAACCTCGTCGAAGCGCACGGCGGGACGATAAGCGTACAGAGCAAAGTGGGAGAGGGAACGACGTTTACCATTGCGTTGATGTTGCAAACGAAAACAAATAGGAGTGTAGAGAGAAATGATCAAGACGATCTTATTTGATGTTGATGGGGTTATGCTCAGTGAAGAACGCTACTTTGATGCTTCTGCTTTGACCGTATGGGAAATGCTTTACAGCCCACAGTATTTAGGGCTGAAAGCAGATACCTTTACGCCTGCACCAGTGGAGTCCGAAATTCGTAGGGTTCGTGAGCAGGTATTTGCAAAAGATGACGTCCTCAATTTCATTAAAGCACGCGGAATTAACTCCAACTGGGATATGGTGTTTTTGACCTTCTCCTATCAATTGATACGACTGGTTGAGGTGTTAAAGCCACAGCTGGGTACAGAAGTCACCAGCTTGCTCAGCGGACAAGTCGATCGAGCTGAGCTTGCGAAGCTGAGAGAGTGGGGAGCGACCTACGCATCTGATTTTGCTGTAGATTACGCGGCATTCACTCCTGATTTTGCAAAAGGCCCTGCTCAAAAGGCGGAAATGCTGCTTTACTTGAATCAAGTAGCCAAAGAACGTTGCGGCGTAGAGACAGAAATGTTCTCCCGCAATAGTGATCTGTGGCAGCTATGCCAGAAAACATTTCAGGAATGGTATTTAGGTGATGAGAGAGTAGCGGCATCTATTGGACGGGAAACGATGCAACCGGGCAAAAAAGGTTTCTTGACGGATGAAATTCCGATTGTACCGCCGGCTGAAATGATCGAGCTGTTCCGCACCCTAAAAGAAAAAGGATACATCTTGGGAATTGGAACGGGTCGTCCAACGATCGAGACACATGTACCGCTCACAGAGATGAAGGTTTTGGAATGGTTTGATCCAAATCGTGTCGTGACCGCTTCTCATGTACTGGAAGCAGAAGAAGAGTATCCTGCACACGCGCCGATGTCCAAGCCACATCCATTCTCTTATGTGAAAGGATTGCTCGGCTTGTCAGTGCCAAACAGTGAAGTCGTGAACTTCTCACTTCCGATCACAAATGGGGATGAAGTACTGGTTGTCGGAGACTCTCCGGCAGACTTCCTAGCTGCACGCTCGATCGGTTGTAAATTCGCTGCGACGCTCACTGGTTTGTCTGGTCAGGAGGCGCGCGCCAAGTTTGAAGAAGTAAAAGCAGATTACATTCTAGATGATGTAAGAGACATTCTGTCGATTCTTGAATAGAAGATGGACATAAAAAAGACTCCGCCGATGATTTATTCGGTGGAGTCTTTTTCGATTTGGGAGGTCTAATCCCATTGAAGCGACTTCAGGCATTGAAAGCGAAAGGCGTGAATCAAAAATGCATCAATCATATCTTTTCGGACAATGACCTCATAGGTACCGTCTTCGTGGGAGTAGAACAGAGCATCCGTGTAATCTTTATTATTATCAAAGTACGTGCGAACCTGCTTCATTCGTTTGCGCATGTCCTCCGATTTGACGACGATCTGAAAGGCACTATCGGAAGGATTTACAATCTCTTTTATGTCGATTAGGGATTCATCAAATGTATAGCGAAGCATTCGTATTCCTCCTTACCAGATAAAATAACGCAGATACACATACAGATGGGAAATCAAGATGGAGATAATCATTAGAGGAAAAGCAACCTTCATAAAGCCGACAAAGCTTATGTTATAGCCCTCCTTCGAGGCAAGACCGGCGACGATGACGTTCGCGCTGGCACCGATCAAGGTACCGTTTCCACCGAGACAAGCTCCGAGTGCCAGACTCCACCATAAAGGCTCTAGATTTGTGATTCCGAGGGCACCCATTTCCTTAATCATCGGGATCATAGTTGCCACGAACGGGATGTTATCCACGAAAGCAGAAGCAATGGCACTTAGCCAGAGAATAAGGAGAGAGGTATGTAAAGGATCCCCACCTGTCAGCTTGATCGCTTCATTTGCGAGCTTGGCGATGACACCGGTTTCAACGAGTCCAGAGACTAGGACAAACAAGCCGATAAAGAAGAAAATGGTATTCCATTCGACTTTGCTGATAGCGTCTTCGAGATAATGCTCACCGGTCAACAGGAGCAAGAGGAAAGCTCCAGTCAATGCGATGGTAGCTGATTCCAGATGGAGAGCGCCATGCAGCATAAAACCGATAATAGTCAACGCCATGACGGTCAAGGATTTTTTGAGCAAAACCGTATCCGTAATCTCGTCGCGTTCATTCAACTGCATGATCTTGGCACTCAGTTCTGGTGAGGTGACGAGCTGCTTGCGGTAAATAAATACGAGACCAACGATGGTGACAGCCATGATCACGATAATTACAGGGGCCAGATTCACCATGAACGCCATAAAATCAAGCTCAGGAACAGCACTACCGATCATGATGTTCGGAGGATCACCGATCAAGGTTGCGGTACCACCTGCATTTGATGCAATAATCTCACTAATTAATAGAGGGATTGGATTTAGTTGCAGCTGTCGAGCGATACTGAAGGTAACAGGTACGATCAACAGGACGGTCGTCACGTTGTCGAGAAAAGCAGATGCAAGCGCCGTAATAATACTTAGGTAGACAAGGATTCGAATAGGCTTACCCTTTGCAGCTTTGGCTGCGCGAATCGCGACATATTTGAAAACGCCTGTCTGAGCCGTAACGGCGACTAAAATCATCATGCCGATAAGCAGTCCCAATGTGTTGAAGTCAATGTGATGAACAGCTTGTTCTTGCGTTACAATCCCGAACAGAACCATCAAGATCCCGCCGGACATTGCCACGATGGTACGGTGCAGTTTTTCACTAATAATGAATGCGTAGGTTACTAAAAAGATGCCAATGGCGAATAACGCCTGGTTCGTCATAGTAAGCTCCTTTCTCTTTACATTGTTGTCTTGTCCTATTATATCCATAAGGAAAAAAGGGGTAAAGGAAAAGACCCGGTTTTTGGCCAGGTCTTTTCCAGCATTCATAAAAAGCTATCTTACAGCTCAATTTGGGTTACGCTTTTTACTTCTGCCAATTCTCCCATGGTATCCAGCAGCTCAGCCGTCAATGGTTTATCGACAGAAAGCATCATGATCGCATCTCCGCCTACGTCACGGCGACCCACCTGCATGGTAGCGATGTTCACGTTATTTTCGCCCAGGATCGATCCGACACGTCCGATAACACCGGGACGGTCATTGTGGTGAATATAGAGCAGGTAGCCTTCTGGAGCTACGTCAATGGCATAATCGTCAATTTTGACGATGCGAGCACCATATCCGTTCAATCGTGTACCTGCCACCGAGCGCGTTTCTTGCGTTGTTTTCAGGGAAACGGTCAGCAAGTTTGTAAAGCCTTTGTTTTGAGCAGCTTTTTGCTCGGTAACGGTAATGTCACGCACTTTTGCGAGCAAAGGTGCATTTACAAAGTTCACTTCTTCGCCGAGGCGGAAGGACAGAACACCTTTCAGCACAGTACGAGTCAATGGCGATGTATCGACATCGGTCAATTCGCCGCTGTATTTGATCTCTACCTCGGAGATGGAACCAACGGTTACTTGTGCGAGGAAATGTCCCAGCTTTTCTCCAAGAGTAAAGTAAGGCTGCACTTTTTCCATCACATGAGCAGGAATGGAGGGCAGGTTTACTGCATTTTTAAATGGTTGGTCACGCAGAACTTTAAGAATTTCTTCCGATACGTCAACAGCCACGTTTTCTTGCGCTTCTATCGTGGAAGCACCTAAGTGAGGGGCAGTGATGACTTTCGGATGACCGACCAATGGGTTATCGACAGGCGGCTCTACTTCATAAACGTCCAAAGCGGCCCCAGCTACTTTTCCAGTCGTAATGGCTTCGTACAGTGCTTTCTCGTCGATGATTCCACCACGAGCGCAGTTGATTACACGCACGCCGTCCTTCATTTTAGCGAATTCACGGGAGCTGATGATGTGACGCGTTTCTTTGGTCAAAGGTGTATGAACGGTAATGAAATCCGCATTGCGGCAAATCTCATCCACACTCGCATTTG